>NZ_AOHQ01000133.1:0-167174 GCF_000416385.1 Mycobacterium sp. VKM Ac-1816D | reverse complement strand
CGGGCGGCCGCACCGGCGCCCGGCGCCGTCCCGGCCGCGGTTCCCGCACCTGCCGAGGGCACCGCTCCGGCGCCTGCCGAGGCCGGCAGCCAGGGCACCCCGCTCCCGGCCGGCGCCGCGCCGACCACGACCCCGGTGATGGCACCTCCCGCCTGATAGGCACGTCCTGCAACGCCGGCGCCCCGGGTCCGAAAGGACCCGGGGCGCCGGTGCTTCTGTCGCAGAACAGAACTCAGGAGTGGGTGCTCCACCAGGCATAGAGGTTGTCCAGGGTCGGGCCCGCCGGGCGACCCTGCACCACCGCGAACATCTGGTCGTCGAAATTGGTCCACGCCAGCATCGGGTTGTCGTTCTGGATACCGCACATCAGTGTGCCGCTGACCTCGTGCAGCGACGCATTGTGTCGCCATGGCCCCGGCGACTGGATCCGGCCCGGGCAGTCGACCACGGTCGAGGTGGTTTCCAGGTTGTCGATCGCAGCCTTGAGCGCCGCACTATCCACCAGCAGCGAGTACGTGGCGGACATGGGCCCGCCGGGATCCTTGTTGACGGTGCAGGCGATGGTCGCCAGGGCGCCGTCGAGACGGGCCACCGGCTTGCACGCCCCGTCTGGATAACCGCGCGGCAGCACCTTCATCAGACGGTCGTTGTCGCCCTCGTCCTGCTCGGTCGTCGCACCCTCCGACGCCCCGGACTGCGCCGACACCGAAGTCTGTTGCCCGACAGGCTCATCCGGATCGGACGGGCTGAGCACGAAATAGGCGACACCGCCTCCGATGGCCAGCACCGCCGCGGCGACACCGGCGATCAGCGCCACGTTCGGACCACCGCGCGACGGCGGACGCGGGACGATCGGCGGCGGCCCTCCGCCCGAATTCCACGTGCTCACGCCTCTCCCTCCTTCAGCCTCACCGGTACACGCTAGGCGATGGACAGCGCAATACCGTCCAGGATGTCGTGCTCGCTGACCACCAGTTTGTCGATACCGGCTCGGTCAGCCATCACCCGGGCCAGCTCCTGCACCACGATCGCACCGCCGGCGATCACATCGGCGCGGCCCTCGTGCATGGGGCCCAGCGCAAGCCGCTCCTGCGCGGTCATCGCCAGCAGGTCGGCGCACACGGTCGACAGATCACCGAAACCGGTCCGGGACAGATGGATCGCGGCCGGATCGTAGACGGGTAAGCGGTGCGCCAGCGCCGCAAGGGTCGTGAACGTGCCGGCCACCCCCACCCAGGTGCGCGCGCGTTCCACCGGGACGGCCCGCAGCGCCTCGTCAAGGGCGGCGCGCACCACGGTCCGGGCGGCCTCGATCTCCTCGGCCGGCGGCGGGTCCGAGGGCAGGCAACGCTCCTTGATCCGCACACAGCCGATGTTGGCCGAGAACGACGCGCTCACCCCGGCACCGTCGCCGAGGACCAGTTCGGTGGAACCGCCACCGAGATCGACGACGATGAACGGTGCCCCGGTCGAATCGAGCTCGCCGACCGCGCCGCGGAAGGACAGCTCGGCCTCTTCCGTCCCGCTGATCACCTCGGCGACCGCCCCGTCGCTGACGGTCCCGAGCAATCGGGCTGTCATGGCGAAGAATTCGTCACGGTTACCGGCGTCGCGGGCGGCCGATGTCGCGACCATCCGGACCCGGGCCACATCGTGCTCGCGCATGAGCGCGACATAATCGGCCAGCGCGGTCTCGGTGCGCGCCAGCGCTTCCGGCGCGAACTCTCCGGTGGCGTCGACCCCCTGGCCCAGCCGGACGATGCGCATCTCGCGGTGCACGTCGACCAGCCCGGGGGAACCGCCCTCGGCGATCAGCAGTCGGATGGAGTTGGTACCGCAGTCGATCGCGCCGACCTTCACGCCCACACCTTCCGGTCCAGGATGCCTGCCATCCCCGGCTCGACGGCCAGCACCGCCAGTGCCTCGTCCCCGAACGGGTTGAGCCCAGGGCCTTTCGCCAACGAGTGTGCGATGACCACGTGCAGACACTTCACCCGGTCCGGCATGCCACCACCGGTGAAGTCGGTGCCCAGCGACTCGATGGCGTCGCGCTCGGCCAGATAGGACTCGTGTGCGCGCCGGTAGGCCGCCGCCACCTCCGGATCCTCGGCGAGCCGTTCGGTCATCTCGCGCATCAGACCCGAGGACTCCAACCTGCTCGCCGCGGCGGTCAGTGCCGGGTGGGTCAGGTAATACAGCGTGGGGAACGGGGTGCCGTCGGGCAGCTTCGGCGCGGTCTTGACCACCGCGGGTTCGCCGTTGGGACAACGGTATGCGATCTCCAGGACACCGCGCGGTTCGCGTCCGAGCTGGCGGGCGACGGCGTCCAGGTCGGCCTGTTCAACCACCGGCGGGCACCGGGGTGGGAGTGCCGCCGGGCGCGGGTGGCGCCGGTGGCACGGCCGGGGTGATGCCGTGCGGCTGATCGGCGATGGTGTGCCACAGCGAGGTGTACCAGGGATCGGTGTTGATCGCCGTCGGCGCCTCGGGACCGGTATCGGGTTCCACCGCGGCGGTTGGTGGCAACTGCACCTGATAGGGAATGTCGCCGGGCATCACGAAGCCCAGCCGTTCGCGTGCCTGCGCGGCGATGAACACCGGGTCGGCCAGCTTGATCTTTTGTTGTTCGAGATCGGCGATCTGTGAACGCAATTGTGCCTCAACCATTTTCAGTTGGTTCATCTCGGTGCGCTGAGCGAAGTAGGTGCGGACCGGTCCGGCGATCGTCAGCGTCAACACGCAGACGACAGCGGCCAGGATGGCCGCTCGCCGGGCCGCCGACCCGAAGCGCTGCTCCGAGTGGGTGTCGGCGGTCTCGGCGACGGAGCGCCTGATGGCCTCCGCCACCGTGTCGGGACCCCCGGTGTCATCGGCGAAGCCGGCGGCACCATCGGCCTGGCGGGACTTGCTGCTCTCGATCGCCTTGGGCTCGCGGGCCTTGGGGTCGCGCCGCACCGACGACGCACGCGGACGGCCCGCCCCGCCCGCCTTGCCCGGCCTGGGGGCAGGGCCGCGGCGGCGCGGATCGGGCCGTTTCGCGTCGGGCATGAACCGAAGTTACTGGCTCGCGGGCGCGAACCGAGGGAAGGCCAGGTCACCGGCATAGCGGGCGGCATCCCCGAGCGCCTCTTCGATGCGCAGCAGCTGGTTGTACTTGGCCACCCGCTCGCTGCGGGCCGGGGCACCGGTCTTGATCTGGCCGCTGCCCACGGCGACGGCGAGGTCGGCGATGGTGGTGTCCTCGGTCTCCCCGGACCGGTGGCTCATCATGGTGCGGTATCCGCTGTTGTGCGCCAGCGCGACGGCATCGAGGGTCTCGGTGAGCGTCCCGATCTGGTTGACCTTCACCAGCAGTGCGTTGGCCGCACCCTTGTCGATGCCCTCCTCCAACCGTTCGGGGTTGGTGACGAACAGGTCGTCGCCGACGAGCTGCACCCGGTCACCGATGGCGGTGGTCAGCTCCACCCACCCATCCCAGTCGTCCTCGGACAGCGGGTCTTCGATCGAGACCAGCGGGTAGGTGTCCAGCAGTCCGGCGTAGAACTCGGCCATCTGCGCCGCCGTGCGGGTCTCCTTCTCGAAGGCGTAACCCTTGCCCTCGGTGTGGAATTCGGTGGCGGCGACGTCCAGCGCCAACGCGACATCGGTGCCGAGCTTGAACCCGGCGCCCTCGATGGCGGTGCCGATCAGGTCCAGCGCGGCCTTGGTACCGGGCAGATCGGGGGCGAAACCACCCTCGTCACCCAGCCCGGTGGACAGGCCCTGCTTCTTGAGCACCGACTTCAACGAGTGGTACACCTCGGCACCCCAGCGCAGGGATTCCTTGAAGGTCGGGGCGCCGATCGGGGCGATCATGAACTCCTGCACGTCCACCCCGGTATCGGCATGCGCGCCACCGTTGATGATGTTCATCATCGGTACCGGCAGGATGTGGGCGTTCGGGCCGCCGACATAGCGGAACAGCGGCAGCCCGGCCGACTCGGCGGCCGCGCGGGCGACCGCCAGCGACAGACCGAGGATCGCGTTGGCGCCGAGGCGGGACTTGTCCGGGGTGCCGTCGAGGTCCAGCAGCGCCTGATCCACCAGCCGCTGGTCGTCGGCCGACAGGCCGATCACGGCGGGGGCGATCTCGTCGAGGACGGCCTCCACGGCCTTTTCGACACCCTTGCCGAGGTAGCGCGGGCCACCGTCGCGCAGCTCGACCGCCTCGTGCTCACCGGTGGATGCGCCGGAGGGCACCGCCGCACGGGCGACGGTTCCGTCGATCAGGGCCACCTCGACCTCAACGGTCGGGTTTCCGCGCGAATCGAGGATCTCGCGGGCTCCGACCTGTTCGATGATGGGCACGGGTTCCTCCTGGAAATCGGTCATGGGCTGGCATGCGAACGCCTAAGAGCCTAGAGGTTGCACCGCGCTGGTGTGTTCCAGGTCGCCGCAGTTGGCGAAGTCGGTTGCCTGTCGGGACGACATCTAGGAGATCGACGCGTCGGCGTAGGTGGTCGCCCAGTCCCGCACATTGCGCGCGTACTGGTTGGACAGGTTGTAGGCCCGCAGCGCCTCCATCCAGCCCCGCGGCGTGGACAGGTCCTTACCCCGCCAGCACAGGTAGCCGGCCGCCGACAGGGCCGCATCGTCGAAGTTGTCGGGGCTGATCACCCCGTCGTTGTTCGCGTCGACTCCGTAGAGCCGCCAGGTCTCGGGGATGAACTGCATGGGGCCCATCGCCCTGTCCATCGTCGGGTCACCGTCGAGCAGGCCCTGATCGGTGTCCAGGATCTCCATGTTGCCCATGGTGCCGTCGAGCTGGACACCCCGAATGGGCGGCCGCACATCACCGTTGGGTGCGATATCCGCGCCCTTGTAGGTGCCGTGATGGCTTTCGACCATGCCGATGCCTGCCAGGGTGGGCCAGGCCAGGTTGCATTTGGGATTGACCACCTCGGCCACCCTGGCCGCGTAGGCGTAGGCCTGCAGGGCCTGCTCCGGGATGCCGGTCTTGGGTGCCAGCTCGGCGGCCCAGTCCCGCAGCTGATCCGCGGGGCGGCCTGCGGCGTTGGTGTCGATGGCGGGAACGGCGGCACCGCGCGGCGGCGGCACCCCGTCGGGAATGTGTTCCCCGCGATGCCAGGAACAACTGGAGGCGAGCAACAGCAGTGCCGCCACGAGGACCAACGCGGCCCGCACCCAACGGGCGCGCCAGAATGCCGTGATCGAGTGGCCGGGGGCCGGGGGCTCCGGGTCGAGGGTCGGTGCCGGGGAGGACACTCTCCCAGCCCCACTCCGCACGTCCGACAAAGCACTCCCTCAAAACCACCCGCTGTGACAACGCAACGGAGTCTCACGCCCCCTGGTCAAGAGTAGCGGTGAGAACGCCAGGGGCTGTCCCGTGATGATCTCGACTCAGGTATGCCTACCCAATACTTCTCGAACATGTACTGTGCTCGATGTCCCACAAGGAGGCTCGATGAAACGGCATTTCGCCTGGCAGCTACCGATCGCCGCGATCGCACTCGTGCTCAGCGCATGTTCGAACGGTGATTCGAACAGCGCAACCGACACGTCGAGCGGCGGTGCGACCTCGGGCGCGTCGACCAGTAGTTCGGCGGCGGCTGCCCCGAATCCGCTGACCGAGAAGGCCGCCGTCGAGTACAAGGCCTACGCCACCGCACAGATCGACGAGCTCGTCGGCGCGGTCAAGGTGTTCACCGACGCGGTCCGCGCCGGTGACCTCAAGGCAGCCCAGGAGGCCTACGCCCCCTCGCGCGCGCCGTGGGAGCGCATCGAACCCATCGCCGGACTGGTCGAGAAGATCGACGGCAAGATCGACGCCCGCGTCGACGACTTCGCCGGTGTCGACGATCCCGGGTTCACCGGCTGGCACCGGCTGGAGTACCTGCTGTTCGAGAAGAACACCACCGAGGGCGGCGCGCCCTTCGCCGACCAACTCGACGCCGATATCGCCGAGCTCAAGGCCCAGTTCCCAGCGGTCGAGGTGAAGCCGGTCGATGTCGCCACCGGGGCGGCCGAACTGATCGAAGAGGTGTCCGAGGGCAAGATCACCGGCGAAGAGGATCGGTACGCCAAGACCGACCTGTGGGACTTCGACGCCAACGTGCAGGGTGCCCGCGATGCCATCGGCAAGCTCAATCCCGCTCTCGTGCAGGCCGACCCGGCGCTGCTCGGCAAGATCGAGGCCGGTATCAACTCGGTGTTCGACACCCTCGGCCCGCTGCGCCGCGGGGACGGCTGGGTGCTGTTCTGCACCGAGAACGACCCCTATCCCTCGGCGCGCTGCCCGGAGGTCACGGTGACCCCCGACGTCATCGACACGCTCAAATCTGAACTCGCGGGCCTCTCGGAGAACCTCTCCCAGGTCTCGGGAGTGCTCAAACTGCAGTGAACCGCCCCCGAGGCATCTCTCGGCGCGGGTTCGTGGCCGGCGCGCTCGGCGCCGGGGCGGCTGTCGGCGCGGCCGGCCTGGCAGGTTGTGGCCAGGAACCGGCGGCACCGCCCGACGCGGCCCGGTTCGTCGAGTTCGAAGGTGCGCACCAGGCCGGTATCACCGCGCTGCCGATTCCCGAGCAGGGGCTGATCGCGTCGTTCAACGTGCACGCCAAGAATCGTGCGCAGCTGAAATCGACGCTGCAGGAACTGACCGACGAGATCCGCGGTCTGATGGCCGGCCGCCCGCCCGAGCAGCGCGACCCGGCCTACCCGCCGGTGGATTCCGGGATTCTCGGTGAACACCCGCCCCCGGACAACCTGTCGATCGTGGTCGGCGTGGGCGCCTCGCTGTTCGACGGCCGGTTCGGCCTCGCCGACCGCAAGCCGCGCGAGCTGGAGACCATGCCGTTCCTGGCCAACGATCGGCTGGATCCCAAGCTGTCACACGGGGACATCTCGATCATCTTCGAGTCCGGCCACAACGACACCATGCAGTTCGCGTTGCGGCAGTTGATGCGGCGTACCCGTAGCGATCTGGTGCTCAAGTGGATGATCGACGGATACGCCCGCGGTATCGGCGCGGGCAAGGCCGCCACCCAGGACGGCATCCAGGCCACCACCCCGCGCAATCTGCTGGGCTTCAAGGACGGCACCGCCAACCTCGATGTCAGCGATGCCGCCGTGATGGACCGCCACGTGTGGGTGGGTCCCGATGACGTCGGCCCCGGCCGCGAGCCGGAGTGGACGGTCGGGGGCAGCTATCAGGCGGTCCGCATCATCCGTAACTTCGTCGAGTTCTGGGACCGTACCCAACTCGTCGAGCAGGAGGCGCTGATCGGGCGGTCCAAGGTCAGCGGGGCGCCGCTGGGCATGGCCGGCGAATTCGACGACCCGGACTATGCCGACGACCCCGACGGTCTGCGCATCAAGCTCAACGCCCACATCCGGCTGGCCAACCCGCGCACACCGCAGACCGACGAGAACCTGATCCTGCGCCGCGGGTTCAACTACTCGCGCGGGTTCGACGGTGCCGGGCGCCTGGACCAGGGATTGGCCTTCGTGGCCTACCAGCGCAGTCTGCAGAAGGGCTTCCTGACGGTGCAGGAGCGCCTCAAGGGCGAACCGCTGGAGGAATACATCATGCCGGTCGGCGGCGGCTTCTTCTTCGTCCTTCCCGGCGTGACCGGCGGTGACCGGTTCCTCGGCGACACGCTCGTCGACTGAGCACCTACTAGGCGTCGTAGTAGAGTCCCGCTGGTGAGCACGCCGACCACACACGCGCACGGGGTGCGCGCCGTGCTGGTCGGGATCAGTGCCGCCGCCACCACCGTCGGTGCGCACGCTGCGGCTGCGGGCACCGTCCCGCACGGTGCGGCCCTGATCGCCGCCCTGCTGGTGTGCGCCACCTCCGGTGCGGCCGCGGGCAGCCTCACCGTCTCCGGTCGATACGCCGGGGTGATCGTGCCGGCGCTGGCGCTGGGTGCCGCCCAGCTGCTGAGCCACCTGGTGTTGACCGTCGCCGGCGGGCATCACGGCGACATGGGTCTGACACCGTCGATGATCGCCGCACACGCGGTCGCCGCGGTGCTACTGGGCTTCGCGATCGCCGCCGTCGAACATCTGTACCGGGTGTGCGCCTCGGTGCTGTGCTGGCTGCGGCTGTTCGCCACCGCGCACGCGCCCGCGCCCGCACACCGGGCGCGCCGACGCACCGACAACGTTGTCGCGCAGTCTGTTCTGCTAGCTCCTGGCCTCGGCATGCGGGCCCCGCCGAGGGGTGCTGTCGCGACCGTCTGACGGTCGACGACTCCACGACGAATCGAAACGCCCGTGACCGGTCCCCCGGTCACGGCGCGCTGCGTGCGTCTGCACACCCCTCTGTCGTTTCCAGCCGAAGGCATGTCATGACCATTCCCGACGACACCGTCGATATCGACCCGACCGACACCACACCTCCGTCCACCCTCGCCCACCGAAGAAGTTGGCGCCCCTTCGTGGTTCGCCTGCACTTCTACGCAGGCATCCTGATCGCGCCGTTCATCCTGATCGCCGCGACGACCGGCGGCCTCTACGCCATGGCGCCGACGATCGAACGCATCATCTACGCCGACATCCTGACCGTCACCCCGGCCGGGCAGGCACTGCCGCTGGCCGAACAGGTCGCCGCCGCACAGCAGGCATTCCCGGCGTTGACCGTGACCGGCATGCGGCCACCGGCCGCCGCGGACGCATCCACCCGGGTGGAGTTCGCCGACCCCGCACTGGACCCCGAGTTGCTGCGGTCGGTGTTCGTGGACCCCTACACCGGTCGTGTCCTCGGCGACGAGGCCACCTGGCTGGGCTACCTGCCGGTGAGCACCTGGCTCGACGGTTTCCACCGGCACCTCCAGCTCGGCGAACCCGGCCGCGTGTACAGCGAGCTGGCCGCCTCCTGGCTGTGGGTGGTGGCCCTCGGTGGGCTCGCGCTGTGGCTGACCAAGGCCGCCGCGCAGCGACGCCGGGGACGGCCGGGCCGCATCCTGCGAGTGGACCGCAGCAGCAGCGGCCGCGCCCGCACCATGAATTGGCATGGTGCCACCGGTGTCTGGTTGCTGGCCGGACTGCTGTTCCTGTCCGCCACCGGCATCACCTGGTCCACCTACGCCGGAGAGCATGTCACCGAGCTGCGCTCGGCCATGGACTGGAAACGACCGGTACTGGACACCACGCTGCATCCCGCCGCGGCGGTCGCCGATGGGCACGGCGACCACGGGGGCCACGGTGAACACCAGGGCCACGGTCAGCACGGGGCCGATGCCCCCGGTGCCCCGGCCGGTGCGATCGACTACGAGGCCGTGCTGCAGGCGGCAGCCACCGCCGGTGTCCACCAGCCCGTCGAACTGGCCCTGCCCACCGAGGCGGGCAACGGGGTGCGGGTCGCCGAGCTCGACAAGCCCTACCGGCTCACCACCAACGTGGCCGCGGTCGATCCGGCCACCAACACGGTCAGCAGCGAGATCGACTACTGGCGCGACTATTCGGTGGTCGCCATGTTGGCCGACTGGGGTATCCGCGGCCATATGGGTCTGCTGTTCGGGCTGGCCAACCAGCTGATCCTGCTCGGTGTCGCGGTCGCCCTCGTCGCCGTGATCATCGGCGGCTACCGGATGTGGTGGCAGCGCCGACCGACCCGCGGATCCGGTTGGGCAGTGGGCAGACCACCATTGCGTGGGACGTGGAAACGACTGCCGCCGTGGGCAATCGGCACCATCGTCGTCACCGCGGTGGCCATCGGATGGTTCCTGCCGCTGCTCGGGCTCTCGCTGGCCGGCTTCGTTTTGGTCGACGCACTCGTGGGAGCGGCCAAGGCCCGGAAGGAGAACGCCGATGCCTAAGGTGCTCATCCTCGCCGTGACCCTGCTGCTGGCGGCGTGCGGCTCCCCCGCCGCACAGGAATCTCCGATGGCCGAGCGCGTGACGGTCACCGACCAGTGGGCCGCCGGGACCGACGGCGGGATGGCCGCGCTGTTCGGGACGTTGTCCAATACCGGCAGCAACGAGGTGCGGATCACCTCGGGCAGCTCGCCTGCGGCAGGCATGGTGGAGCTGCACGAGGTCACCGGCGCGGCGGGCAGTAAGACCATGCGCCCCAAGGCCGGTGGATTCGTGATCGCCCCGGGTGGCAGCCATGAGCTGGCACCCGGTGGCGACCACGTGATGCTGATGGATCTGACCGGGCCGTTGTCACCGGGCAGCGATGTCACCGTCACCCTCGAGTTCGAGGACGGCTCGACTCTGCCGGTCACCGCTCAGGTGCGTGATTTCGCCGGCGCCAACGAGCAATACCAACCCGGCCACGGCAGCCATGGTTGACGTCAACCGGCGGCGCCTCCTCACCGGAGGCGCCGCCGCCCTGGCCGCCGGAGCCGCCCTGACCCAGTGCAGTGCCGCACATTCGGCGACGGTCGACGGTTTCGGCGGCACGGTCGAGCCCTTCCACGGTGCGCATCAGGCCGGGATCGACACACCGCCGCAGGCACACGCCCTGTTCGTCGCGCTGGATCTGCGTGACGACCCGCACCGCAATCCGCGCGACACGCTGACCGCCATCCTGCGATTGTGGACCGCCGACGCCGCACGGTTGACCCAGGGCAGGCCGGCGTTGGCCGACACCGAACCCGAACTTGCCCTTCGTCCGGCCCGCCTCACCGTCAGCGTGGGACTCGGCCCGGCGGTGTTCGACCGAATCGGTATGGCGCACAAGCGGCCCCCGACCGCGGTCGACATGCCCCCGTTCCGGACCGACCGGCTGGAGCCACGGTTCGTCGGCGGCGACATCGTGTTGCAGATCTGCGCCGACGACCCGATGGTGGTCGCGCACACCAGCCGGGTGCTGCTCAAGAACGTCCGCGCCATGACGGTGCAGCGCTGGCGGCAGCGCGGCTTCCGCAACGCCCATGGCGCCGACGTGTCCGGGGCCACGATGCGCAATGTCATGGGGCAGGTCGACGGTACCGCGAACCTGCGGACCCCGGCCGAGTTCGACCGCTACGTATGGGACGACGGAGCGGCCCGACCATGGTTCGCCGGCGGCACCATCCTGGTGCTGCGCAGGGTGCGGGCCGAAATGGACACCTGGGACGAACTCGACCGCGCCAGCAAGGAATTCGCGGTGGGCCGCCGGCTGGACACCGGGGCGCCGCTGACCGGCACCCGGGAGAGCGATGTGCCCGACCTGGATGCCCGGGTCAACGGGATTCCGGTGATCCCACCGAATTCGCATATTGCGCTGGCACATCACCGCACCGATGATGAGCGGTTCCTGCGCAGGCCGTACAACTACGACGATCCGCCACCGGTGGGGGCGACCACCGACAGCGGGCTGGTGTTCGCCACCTACCTCGCCGATCCGGTGCGCCAGTTCATTCCCGTGCAGGCGCGGTTGGCCGAGTCCGACGCGATGAACCAGTGGATCACCACGGTGGGCTCGGCGACCTTCGCCATGCTCCCCGGGGTGGCCGAGGGCGACTGGCTGGGCTCGGGATTGCTGGCCTGACCCGATCGCCGAGAAGTGAGCGGGATCGGTCGATGCGTGCGTTCACCGAAGGTCATCGGCGGTGAAACCGCGCTCCAGCCGGCGCTTGACGGCCGTCAGATAGCGGGCGGCGTCGGCACCGTCGACGGTGCGGTGGTCATAGGACAGTGACAGGTAGGCCATGGAGCGGACACCGATCTCGAGTGCGGGGACCGCACGCCGAATCGGCACCACCCGATCGACCACTGCGCCCACGCCGAGGATGGCCGACTGGGGTTGGTTGATGATCGGGGTGTCGAACAGTGCCCCTCGACTGCCGGTGTTGGTGATGGTGAAGGTGCCGCCGGCCAGGTCATCGGGTCGTATCGTGCCGAGCCGGACTCGCTCCGCGACCGCGGCAATGCCCTGTGCCAGTTGCACGAGGCTCAAGCCCGCGGCATCGCGGAGCACCGGAACCATCAGTCCTTTGTCGCTGTCGACTGCCATCCCCAGGTGCACGTCGGCGTGGTAGGTGATCTCGGTGCAGTCGGCGTCCAGCGAGGAGTTGAGCACGGGATGCTCGGCGAGCGTTTCCACCGCGGCGGCGACGAAGAACGGCAGAAAGGACAGTTTCACTCCGGTGCGCCGGTGGAAGTCTTCCTTCTCCTGCGCGCGCAACCCTGCGATGCTGGTGACATCGACCTCGACCACCGTCGTCAACTGTGCCGACGTCTGCAGTGATTCGAGCATTCGCCGCGCGATCGTCTGACGAACCCGGGACAGCCTCTGCACCGTGGGGGTTGTGGCCGGTTCCACCGCGACCGACGGCGGTGGATCGGCCATCACCGGTGCCGCAGCGGGCATCGCCCGGGTCTGCGCGGGAACGGGATCCGCGACCTCGGAGCCGCTCAGAACCGCCAGCGCCGCCCCGATCGGGACAACCTCGTTCTCGGGCGTCAGGATCTCCAGGAGCGTTCCGGCACCCGTCGCGGGGATCTCGGTCTCGACTTTGTCCGTGGACACTTCGAGCAATGGCTCGTCGTGCTCGAAGCGCTCACCGGCGTTCTTGAGCCACCGGGTGATGGTGACCTCGTCGACATGATCGCCGAGTGCCGGCAACACCAGCGTCGTGGTGGTTTCTGGATTGGGCATGCCTGTGATCCCTTGTTGGTCAGTCGACGAGGTCGAGAGCGGCGCGAACGATGCTGTCGGTGTCGATACCGTGATAGCGGTAGACGTCGTCGAGGGATCCGACCTGCCCAAACCGTGTGACGCCGAGTGCGGCGGCCGGGACCCGATTGATCCCCGCCAAGAACGCCAGGGTGTGCGGGTGCCCGTCCAGTACCGTCACCATGGGTGCTGCCCGGTCGGCCGGGAACACCTGATCCAGGATCCACGACGGCCCGTCCCCCAGACCGCGGCGCGCCTGCACCGCCTCGAACAACAACCCGGCGCTGGTCACACACACGACGTCGGCATCGAGCCCCAACTCTGCCAACCGATCGGCGGCAGTGAGAGTCTCGGTGATCACTGCTCCCACCCCGACCAACATGACCGCGGGCCGCTCGGCCCGGCGCAGCGGGTAGGCGCCGGCGACAACCTGGCGTCGTCGCCGTTCTCGCGCCGCAGGATCGGTCGGGACGCCGGCCAACGTCTGGTCGACGGGGCGGGTCGACAGGCGCAGATACGACGAAGATCCGTCCGGACGGCCCAACCGGGAAATGCTGTCGAGCAGCGTCCATTCGACATCGACCGCGAAGGCCGGCTCATAGCTGACACAGCCGGGCTGCTCGATTCCGATCGAGGGGGTCTTGATCGATTGGTGCGCACCGCCCTCGGCAGCGAGGGTGACCCCCGACGGCGTCCCGACCAGAATCGACTGCCCGCCCGCGTAGATGCCGTAGGACCACGGTTCGAGGGCACGCTCGACGAAAGGGTCGTACATCACGCCGATCGGGAACAGCGGCTGCCCCCACCGGCTCCAGGTGGCCCCGAGTTCGCCCATCAATCCGACCAGATTCGTCTCGGCGATACCGAGTTCCATGTGTTGTCCGGTGGGCTTCTCCCGCCAGTGCATGATCGTTTCGGCATCATCGTCGAACCAGTTTCGCCGTTCGTTCGGCGACCACACGCCCACCTTGTTCAGCCAACCCGCCAGGTTGGTGGTGGAAGACACGTCCGGACTGACGGTGACCACACGTTTCGCCGCTTCCGGAGCCAGCCGGGACAGGTCGAGCAGTGCTCGCCCCAGAGCGGCCTGCGTGGTCGACACCCCGGACGGGGTGCGGCCGATGTCCGCGGGAATGACCGGCGCGGTGACCAACTCGACGGACTCTCGGCGCAACCGCTGCGCAGCGGCAGCACAGACCCGACCCGGGATGCTGTCCGGATCGAAGCGCACCCACGGGTGTGCAGGATCCATGCCCAGTTCGGCCGCCAACTGTTCATACTGCTCGATCGTCAACAATGACGAATGGTTCTGCGGGTGGCCCTGGGTGGGCAGCCGGTGTCCCTTGATGGTGTAGGCGATGATCACGGTGGGTCGGGTGTCGTCGATCTGTTCGTACGCGCCACGCAGCGTGTCGAGATCATGGCCACCGAGATTCCGGATCGCCCGCAGAAGCGTGTCGTCATCGAGGTCATCCAACAGCGACGCGATCTCGGCCGCATCAGAACCATTGCCGGGCAGACGAACCCGCAGTGCAGCGGCATCACAGCGCAACAGACGCTGGTATTCCGGGTTGGGCATGGTGAGAATTCGGGAGCGCAACGCCTGGCCACCGGCCCGCGTGAACAGATCCTCCAGGAGCCTGCCGAACATCACGGTGATCACCTGCCACCCGGCGGCGGAGAACATCGCCTCCAGACGGCCTGCCGCGATGTTCGGCACCACCCGGTCCAGAGACTGTCGGTTCAGATCGACGATCCAGACGATCTCGCCGAGTTCGGCCACCGACGTGTCGAGGATCGCCTCCCACACCGCACCCTCATCGAGCTCGGCGTCGCCGACCAGCGAGTACTGCCGACCTGTGCCGGCATCACCGAACACGGTGTCCACATAGCGTCGCGCGATGGCACCCCAGATCGGCGCCGTCGCGCCGATACCGACCGATCCTGTCGAATAGTCGACCGGATCAGGGTCTTTCGCCCTGCTCGGATACGACTGCAAGCCGCCGAACTCCCGGAGCGTCGTGAGGTATTTCTCCGCCAACTCACCGAGCAGATAGTTGATGCCGTGCAACACGGGCGACGCGTGGGGCTTCACCGAGACCCGGTCGCCCGGCCGGAGCTGTTCGAACCACAACGAGGTCATGATCGACACCATCGAGGCACACGATGCCTGGTGACCGCCGACCTTCAGTCCCGTGGGATTGGGACGGACGCGGTTGGCATGATGGACCATCGCCGTCGACAACCAGAGGACGCGTTTCTCGATCTCCACCAGAGCTTCTCGATCCACAGCGCCCGACGCCTGCAGCGACGCGGGTGGGTCGATCGTGCGAACACCGTTCATCATTGTGGTCCTTGCCTGTGTGTATTGAGATCAGACCCACCCCAGACATCGTGGTGAGCGGGACCGATCGGACGTGACAGGTACGCGGTCCCCCCCGGCGGGCCACGTCGCAGTGGCTGTTCTCCATTGCGGACAATCTCGAGATCCGTTGCGAGAAATCGATGTTCAGTTGACCACGGGATCGCACTCCGGGCAATACCGACTGCGTACTTTGAGCATTCTGCGCACCATCCGGGCCCGCCACCCGGACAGCGTTGTCACAATGCCAAGGCAGTCCGCCATCGACCCACCTGGTCGAGCGTCGGGTAACGGGCCGACACACGGCAGCCACCCCGATCGAAAGTTAACGCGTATTAACATCAAGGGAACGCGCCCGACGCGATACGCATGTTCCATATACAGACGTGGCAACCAGCCCATGGGGGCGAAACAAGCTGTTCAATAGCGCATTTCCGTCGAGAGATACCGCCTTTCGATGCCGGGATCGACCTCAGTGTTGACAACATCACACTACGACCCTAGGTTAGCGATACATCACATTCGAGGGATGCCCTTTCAGCCAGCATTGCCGGCCGCGCCGGTACGGCGAGAAGCGTTCCCGGACAAGCCGTCCCGATGCTCTCGTCGGACTTCGGCAGATCGTTGTGGTCGGTGACCGCCAGAACATCACGACGGTGGACGCGTCACTGCCGGTTGACGGCGCAGCACGCCGCGGCGCAACGATTCCGGCGTCGACCGCCCGACACATTCGCCCCGAAACTCAATGACCATGACTGACGAGGACAAGCTTCATGCATCTACGTGAACTGCGCACTGCGGACCACAAGAACGGAGCACGGGCAAGCGCAATCATCGCGACGGCGGTTTCGTGCGTCGCGGCGTTCAAGGGCCTCAACGAATCGGTGACGCCACCGGCACTGCCCATCTTGCAGAACGAATTCCACGTGCCCAGTTCGACGATCTCCTGGGTCCTCACCGGCGTGCTGTTGACCGGCACCATCGCGACACCGATCGTGAGCCGGCTCGGCGAAGTATGGGACAAACGCAGAGCACTGCTGGGCGTACTGGCGATCGTCGCCGCGGGAACGCTGATATCGGCGCTTTCGATATCCATCGAGATGTTGATCGCGGGCCAGCTTCTACAGGGCATCGGGCTGAGCACTGCCCCACTGGCCATCGGCATCATCCGTGACACGCAAGGTGAAGCCAGAACCAAACATGCCAACGGGTTGATGGTCGGCGCCATTTTCGGCAGCACCGCGGCCGGAACCATGATTGCCGGTCCGATCGCCGACCATCTCT
Source organism: Mycobacterium sp. VKM Ac-1816D (assembly GCF_000416385.1). NCBI lineage: Bacteria > Bacillati > Actinomycetota > Actinomycetes > Mycobacteriales > Mycobacteriaceae > Mycobacterium > Mycobacterium sp. VKM Ac-1816D. Next base: position 150,921 of record NZ_AOHQ01000133.1, on the reverse strand, counting down.
CCTATCGCTGGTTGTTCTGGGTGCCGTTCCTTGCCTTGTTGGGGTGTATGACCGCCGTCTGGCTCCTCGTCCCCCCGACGCCAAGGACCAGCGACGGGCGGGCGCGCGTGGACCTGGCCGGTGGCGCGCTGCTGGCCCTGGGCCTTGCGGCGGTCTTGCTCGCGCTGACGTTCGCGCCCGCGTGGGGCTGGTCGTCACCCGGCTTCTTCCTCTTGCTCGGCGCCGGGGTCGGCACCCTCCTTCTCTTTGTCCTTGTCGAACTGGCGGTTGACGAGCCCCTCGTCGATATCCGGCTGATGCGCAGTTTCACCGTGGTGGCCGCATCCGGGCTGATGTTCTTGGCCGGCTACTGCATCAACGCAATTCTCTTCTGCGTCCCCATGCAGATGCAGTTGCCCGCGTCGACCGGCTACGGCCTTGGCGCCTCGGCGACGGTGACCGCCCTGCTGCTGGTGTCGGCGATGCTGATAGGCCTCACCGCCCCGTTGATTTCCGCCCTGGACAGAGCCATCGGTTCCCGAATCCCGTCGTCGATCGGTCCGATCGCGATCATCGCGGGCGCGCTGGTGATGCTGACCATGGGACAACGCGGCAGCATCGCCGTCATCTTCGTCGCCACCTTGGCCGTGAACTTCGGCCTGAGCGTCGCGATGACCCAATCCCTGAACCTTGTCATCAATGGCGTCCCAGCCGACAAGGTCACGCAATTCAACGGATTGAACTTCGCCATTCAAGCCGTTGCGGGAACCGTCGGCGCCCAGGTATCCGGCGCTGTGCTCACCGTGGACCCGGATGCGGTGCCCAGCTGGAATGCATTCGCCATATCGTGGGCCGCCTCAGGCACACTGGCGATCGCGACCCTTGTCCTTGTCCTGGCGGTCCGCGCGCCCAAGACTTTCGACCGCCTTCCCGACCTGCAATAGCGCCGTTCTACGGAATCGCGGTGAGCGCCTGGATCGCCGCGTAGGACATCGTCGACACGATGGCCCCGTGGTCGAGACCCTTGTTCAGGGTGGACACCGCATTGAGCATGGAGAACACGGACTGGGTGAGCAGGCGAACCTGCGGTTCGGACAGGTCCGGCCGCAGTGGCGACACCGTCGAGATCCACTCTTCGGCATACAAATTCATTTCACGGCGGATCCGTCGACGATCCGCCTCGGGAAACGCGTGTTCGTTCTTGTGGAAGATCAACGGGGTCGGCGGCGCGTCGATGACGGACAAGATGTGGTGCTCTACCATGATCGCCAGGGCTGTCGCCGGATCCGGCTGGGACTCCACCGTCTCGCGCGCAAACCGATGAAGCGATTTCAGGTCTTTCTCCACCACCGCGATGAGCAGCGCCTGCTTGTTCTGAAAATGCCGGTAGAGCGCTGGGCCGGAAATACCGGCCTTCGCGCAGATCATGTCCACGGTGACCGAGTCGTAACCGTTGTGCAGAAACAATTCTGCGGCAACCGCGAGCAGCTTCTCCCGCCGCGGCGAATCGGTCGCGGTGGCCTCGGCTGCCCCCTTCTCAGATCTCATAGCTCCACACGGTAACCCCGGGAACACCGATGCTCCGCATCGTGGCCGACCCGAAACCCGCTCGGCTCCCTCGCTGCGTGGTGGACGCGTTCTTCGGCGATCTGAACATGACCCGTAAGTTAACACACATTAACATTGCTCGATGCCGACTGCGGCGCGAAGGGACACCCCTCACGCACGCTCAGGGAAGTGCGAACTACGCCGATAAAGTGGCTTCGAACTGGTTAAATACGGCTCATCGGCACGTGACACCACCCGGTTTCGGACTTCGGCGTTGACAGCGCCGATTTCTGGCCTTAGGTTAATGGTCACTCACACGCGGAAGGATCTAACGATGCGGTTCATCTTCATGAGCGAAGCCGAGACGGCGCCGGGTCACACCCACGAGCATCGGTACCGGGAATTGATAGACGAGGTACTACTGGCCGAGGAAGTAGGTTTCGATGCGTTCGGCACATCGGAGCAGCACGTGGCGATCGGCACTGCCACCACGTCCGCACCCGAGGTCATCTACCCCTATCTGATGGCGCTGACCAGCAGGATCAGATTCGTCCACCTGGTCACACTGTTGCCGACGCGCATCAACCACGCCCTCCGGGTCGCTGAGCGACTGGCAACCGAGGACATCCTGTCCAACGGCAGGGTCGAGCTCGGTGTCGGTCGGGGCAACACCACCCTTGCCCTGCGCGCGTTCGAAGTGTCGCCGGCCGAGAACAAGGCGCAGCAGCTCGAAGGCCTCGAGGTGATCCGTCGCGCGTTACACAACGACATCTTCTCCTTCGTGGGCGAGCACTACAAGATTCCGCCGCGCGGGCTGGTCCCCAGGGGAATCCAAACGCCCTATCCGCCGATTCACATGGCGACCGGCAGCCCCGAATCTGTCAGAGCTGCCGCGGAACTCGGCGTCGGCGCCATCGTCGGTGGCTTCTACCTGGGATTCGATTTCCTGGAGAACATGCTCGGCATCTACGACGAGGCCCTTTCCTCCGCCACCCACACCTATCCCCTCCAGGCCGAAAAGCTGGTGGCCGTTGCCGGCGGCATGCACTGCGCACAGACGCGCGAGGAGGCCCAGCAATGGGCGCGCCACCTGACCGAGACGGTCGCACTCTCGACAGACGCCTATGAGCGCTTGTCGAAGCTCTCGGCCGACTACCAGTACATGGGCGCGGTCAAGAACATCGATTTCAGCGATGAGCGCTACATGTTCGAGGACTCGGCCGGTTTCATCGTCGGGGACCCCGACGACTGCATCGCGCAGGTCCAGCGGTATGTGGATCTGGGTGCCGATGCACTGGTCATGCGTATCGACGGCCTGCCGCACGCCGAATTGATGAAGTCGATCGAGCTTTTCGGCAAGTACGTCATCCCGAGGTTCAAGAACCCGCGCGCCGTGGTTCGTCCCGCCGAGGAGATTCTGGACGACATCCGCGGCCTGCGGCCCGCTCACTACGCCGAACTCGAAGCGTTCACATCTGCACATGCCATGAACGGCAACACCATCCAGGTTGGAGAAAGCCGATGACCACGACAGCAGCCGATGACATCTACCGTCGCTACCCCGATGAGATCCTGATCGAGCGAAAGCCCAACGGGGTGTTGCTGATCACCCTGAATCGCCCAGACCAGTTGAACTCCCTGACGATGCCCATGTTCGAATACATGGCCGATATCTGGGTCGATATCGACCGTGACCCCCTGACCAAGGTGGCCGTCATCACCGGTGCCGGCCGCGGATTCTGCACGGGGATGGACGTTTCGCAGCCGGACCCGAGTCTGGACGACGCCATCGCACTGATGGAGGTGGAACGGCGCCGCCTTTCCGCGCTGCTCAACATGGACAAGCCGCTCATCTCCGCGATCAACGGTCCCGCCGTGGGCTGGGGCCTGTCCATGGGGCTGCTTGCCGATATCAGCGTCGCGGCCGAAGATGCCATCCTGATGGACGGCCATACTCGGGTCGGCGTCGTCGCCGGTGACCACTCCTCGCTGATCTGGCCGCTCTTGGTCGGGATGGCCAAAGCGAAGTTCTACCAGCTGACCTCGGCACGCCTCACCGGGCGAGAAGCCGAGCGCATCGGGCTGGTCAGCATCACCGAACGCCCCGAGGCCGTGCTGGATCGCGCGCTGGCGATCGCCGACGACCTGGCACGCGGATCCCAACAGGCCATCCGCTGGACAAAGCGCTCATTGAACACCGGCTGGCTCACCAATGCGCTTCCCCAACAGGAGCTTTCAGCTGCCCTGGAGACCCTCGGGTTCGCCGGAGCCGATTACCTCGAAGCTCGGCAAGCCTTCCGCGAGGGGCGCACGCCGGTGTTTCCCTCCGCCGGTGGCCACGACGCGCAACCCACCGCAGCCGACCACGCAACCGTCGGCTGAGCACACGATGACCAGTCCCGAGGACATGCCGCCGACCGGGCTCACACTCGCCGATCACGACGGGGTGCTCGTGGTCACGCTGAACCGCCCGCCGGCCAATGCACTGAACCGCTCCGTCATCGGTGAACTGACGCACCTTTTCGCCGGGCTCACCGCGTCTGCCGACGCCCCCGCGGTGGTCCTCACCGGCCACGGTGATCGGTTCTTCAGCGCCGGCGGTGACATCAAAGAACTCGACGGGGTCGCTGCCGATCAGATCGACGGAAGAATGCGGGATTTCCACTCGTTGCTGGTGGTGCTGGACCGGTATCCTCGTCCGGTGATCGGTGCCATCAACGGGTACTGCGTCGGTGGCGGCATGGAGATCGCACTCTTCAGCGACACCGTGTTGGCGGTCGAGCATGCACAGTTCGGCTTTCCGGAGATCAAGCACGGGCTCCTCCCCGCCGACAAGGGCATCCAGCGTGCCATCCGGATTCTCGGGGCCCGCGCCACCCGCGCGATGCTGTTGTCCGGAGAGCTCTTCGGTGTGCAGCGCGCCGCGGCACTCGGTCTGGTCGACACGATCGTCGAACCCGCCCAACTGCTGGCGTCCGCCATCGCCGTCGCCGAGCACGCATCAGCCGAGGCGCCCGTGCTCTACCGCGCGCTCAAGCGCAGCGTGAACGGCCCGGACGACGCTGCGGACGAGAAATCACTGCGCAATACCTTGGCCGACGCCGCCGCCTACTTCGACGATCCCGTCGCCCGCGCGCTGCGCGGGGGCTGGAGCGTCCAGCGCAATCGAGCACGTACGCACGCAGCCACACCACAGCCGCATCATGAGCGGCCCGCAGAGGAATCACGTTGATGGCACCAGATACGCCCGCTTCATCGGACCCGGCCGAGGGCAACGGCACCCACTCGGTACCGGTACTCCAAGACGCGTCGCGGTTCCAGGCGGTGCCACGAACCTTTGCCCAGCTGCTGCACGACCGAGCCCGACACGAGCCCGACAAGGTCGCCTTCTACACCTGGGACTCGGGTGCCCAACACCCCACCACCTGGGGCGAGTACGCCGAATCCGTACGTCGGGCCGCGCTCGAACTGGACAACCTCGGTGTCGGCGCGGGTGACCGGGTAGCCATCATGTCGTCGGCCCGCGCGGAGTGGGTGGTGGCAGCGTTGGCCATCCTCAGCGTGAACGCCGTGCTGGTCGGGGTGTACCCGACAAGCTCGCAACAGGAGCTCGCGCAGGTGCTCGAAACGTGCGGTGTATCCGCGGTTTTCGCCGACAGTCAACCGGCGCTCGAGAAGGTGGCCGCGATAGCGCCCCGGCTGGACACCCTGCGCGCGGTGATCGGGTTCGATGCACAGCCCGCAGGCATGCCCGACAACGTCTCGGTCAGCGGGTGGCATTCGCTCCTTGCTGCCGGCGGGGCGCTGGCAGCCGCCGACCCGACCCGGTTCGCCGATCTCGTGGCGGAAGGCGATATCGACCAACCGGCCGCCCTGTTCTCCACGTCGGGCTCCACCGGAATCCCCAAGGGAGTCGTGCACACCCATCGCACACTGCAGTTCTCGGTGCTGGGTGTGGCGATGACCTACCCCGATATCGGTCGTACCCGCCATGACCTCGTCGGGTTTCTCGGTCTGTCGCACGTGGCCCCCGCCCTCATCGGGGTTTTCGCGCCGATCATGACCAAGCTCGTGATCACCTACTGCACGATGGAACAGCGTCTGCCGGCCCTCATCGGGGTGCGGCCGACCGCCGTGGTCTGGCCGCCGCGCATGCACGAGAAGCTGGCCAGCGAGGTTCTGCAGACGGTCACACAGTCTGGACGGCTCTTCGGCATCAAGTATGCGGCAGCAATGCGGATCGCGCGACGCATCGGTGCAGACAGATGGGCGGATCGCCGGCCGCCCAGATACCTCGATGTGCTCTACGGCATCTGCTTGAAGACCGTGTTCCTGCCGCTGCGCGCGCGGGTCGGCATGGACAGGATCAACGTCAGCTGGACCGCTTCGGGCAGCATGCCCCCCGATGTGGCCGCGCTGTGGCACATGTGGGGCCTCGATCTGCGCGAGCTCTACGGCACGACGGAGACCTGCGGCGCGGTTCTGGCCCAGTGGGACCGGCCCTTTCCCCGGCCCGGCACCATCGGCAAGAGCATGCCGGATCCGCGCTGGGCGGCGCGGGTATCCGCCGACGGTGAGCTGCAGGTGCGCACGCCGAGTCTGTTCACCGGTTACTGGAATGACCCACAGGCGACATCGGAAGCGGTGCACGACGGGTGGTACAGCACAGGGGATCTGGTTGAACTGGGCGCAGATGCCGAGGTGAAGATCATCGGCCGGTCCAAGGACCTGATCAAGACCAGCGGCGGAAAATCGGTCAGCCCACAACCGATCGAGGTGAAGCTGAAATCCAGCCCGCTGCTGGAAGAAGCCATCGTGGTGGGTGAGGGACGGAAGTACCTCACTGCGCTGTTGGCCGTCAGCGCGAAAACACAGTCGATGAGCACCGACGAGCGCGATATCCTGCTGCGCCGATGGATCGAGGGAGTCAACGCCGAACTCTCGCGACCCTTGCAGATCAAGGACTTCCGGGTACTTCCCCGAGAATTGTCGCCCGAAGCGGGTGAACTCACGCTCAAGGGCACCATCCGCCGCGCGAATGTGGTCGCCTCGTTCGCCCACCTCGTCGACGAGATGTACGACGGGAGCGAACAAGACGTCATCGCCGGGCAGGCCCGCCTCATCAGGGGCGACCGTGTCTAGCATCGACACCCTCCCGTCCGGGGAAGTGCGCATCGAGTACCTCACGAGCCCGGAGATCGGCAGGGCTGTGACGGCGGGATACCGCACGGCGATCCTGCCCTTGGCCGCGATCGAACAGCACGGTAGCCACCTTCCGCTGTCCATGGATGCCGATCATGCAGACGAGCTCGCCATTCTGATCGCCCGTCGGCTCGGCGACGCGCTGGTGCTTCCGACCGTCAGGGTCGGATACTCACCGCACCATCTGGAATTCGCCGGGACGCTGTCCCTTCGAGCATCCACGCTGGAGTCGATCTGTGTCGATTACACGGCGCATCTGGCCGAGCACGGGTTCGAGCGGGTGATCCTGTTCTCCGGGCACATCGGAAACTACTCTGTGATGCGGGATTTCGAGTCCCGCCTGCAGCAGCAACTGGCCCCATTGGCTGTCATCGTGTTCACCGACGCCGCGGCGATACTGGACACGTGGCGGCTCTGTGCGGCCAGGGTCGCCGGTTTGGGCGAGAATGTCGGCGGCCACGCAGATATCGCCGAAACCTCGGTGATGCTGGTGCTGGATCCGGAGAAGGTGCGCAGCGAGCGGTTCATGCCCGGACACCCCGTCGGCGCCGACCGCACCATCGTGGACGCGGCGATGCGGGACGGAATCCACTCGGTCTCGCCCAACGGCATACTCGGTGATCCGACCGGATCCTGTGCAGCCATCGGGACCGCCTGCCTGGAGACGGTCTCGGCGTTGATCGCCGATTATGCGCGCGAACGTGGCGCCTGACCTCCACCGGCAGCCATCCCACCGGAAAACACTTGGCCCGAAAAGTAAAGGTGCCGTGCCGTGAACAATCTCGAACCCGTCCGAACGGGAGATCTTGCACTGGACAGCTCCCGACTGCGCAGACTCTACGGTCGTTACCCCACCGGTGTCGCCGCGTTGTGTGCATTGCGGGAAGGCGAACCTGTCGGCATCGTCGCGACGTCGTTCGTGCCGGTCTCGATGGATCCCGCGCTCGTCTCGGTCTGTGTCCAACACACGTCCACCACCTGGCCGGTGCTCGCCAGCGGGGATCACCTAGGCGTCTCGGTGCTGTCCTCGAAACATCAGGCGGCCTCTCGCCAGCTCGCGGCGAAGAACGCCGACCGGTTCGGCGGCCTGTCCTGGTTCAGCTCGGATTCGCAGGCCATCTTTCTCCACGACGCGGCGGCCTGGTTCGACTGCAGCATCTCGACCGCCATCGCGGCCGGTGACCACGATGTGGTCATCCTGCAGGTGAACTCCGCGGGCATCAACGAGTCGAGCACTCCCCTGGTATTTCACGACAGCCGCTATCACAGCCTCATCGGGGCCGACGCGTCATGAGAACGACGAGCCAGTCGGTCGTCTCCGCCGCCGGTGACCTCGCGCTGGGTCGCCCCGTCCTGCTCAGCCACGGTCGGCCGGGTGAGGAACTGACCGATGTGGTGCTGGCGGGGGCCCTGGCAACACCCGCCTGGACCGCATGGGCCATCCGGCACACCTCGGGATTTCTCTGCGCCGCAATGCGATCGAGCCACGCGGATGCGCTGGGCCTACCGCCCATGGTGCCGACGACGAGCCAGAGTCCAAAGGTGCCCAGATTCGCTGTCGGGGTGGATGCGGCGGTGGGCATCGGCACGGGCATCAGCGCCGCCGATCGCGCACACACCGGTCGGGTGCTGGCCGACCCCGAGACGCGAGCCGAGGACCTGGTCCGGCCCGGGCACGTGATGCCGATCCGGGCCGCCGAACACGGTGTGTTGCAGCGGCGTGCCGCGGCCGAAGCCGCGATCGATCTGTGCGGCAGTTCGGGACTGGTGCCGCTGGCGCTGACGGCCACACTGCTCGACGAACACAGTGGACGTCCATTACGGGGCGACGAATCGGTCGCTTTCGCCCGCGAGCACGGCATCACGCTGGTCACCGTCGAGGACATCGTCGTCCACCTCATCCATCACGGCAGGGGAACCTCGGGGCGCGTTCACCGCATCACCCCGTCCGGCCGGCAGATCCGGAGCAGATCCACCCGTGTCATCGACTTCGACGATGAACTCACCGGTGCACGACACACGGTCATGGTGGGGCCTTTGCCGGCTCGACGGGTGCCTTCGGTGTACGTGGTCGGCGAATGTACGCACCGCGATCCGTTCGGACCGCGGTGCGACTGTCAACCAGTGTTCGACGGCTACCGCGAGCGAGTAGAAAGCACCGGCGGGATGCTGGTCCATCTGCGCACGGGCCAATCCGACAGGACCGCTGCGGTGGCCGATGACGAGATGGCGCAGGGGTGTATCACCGCGGCCATGCGGCATTTCGGACTCGAGAAAGCTCATATCGTGGGATGGCCGGGCGATGGTGTGACCGGTGCATGCCGGCTGTTGCAGCTGCCGGCCGGCACGGGTTCGGCCCCCGAGTTGCCAGCGGCGATCACGAAGAGCCTTCTCGAACAGGCCTATTGATCCATCACTCATCTTGTCGCGACACCACCGACAGCGTCTTCATCTGGAGGAGAACACCATGGCAGGACTTGACGTCACCCTCACCCCGGTCCGTTTCCTGCAACGCGCAAGCGATGTCATGCCGGACAAGATGGCGATCGTCGACGGTGAGCGCCGCTGGACCTACCGCCAATTCGCCGCCGCGGTGCAACAACTGGCCAAGGCGTTGCACGCGTCCGGGATCGTCGACGGCCAGCGCGTCGCCGTCCTCGCCGCCAACTCCGCCGAGATGTTGATAGCCCACTACGCGGTCCCGCTGGCACGGGGAGTGTTGGTCGCCATCAACACCAGGCTCGCACCGGAGGAAATCGGCTACATCTGCCGGCATTCCGGTGCTCGGATCATGTTCGGCGACCGTGATCTCCTGGGCGGCCTCGACACCGCCCACCCCGACTTCACGGGCGTCGAGGAATGGGTGGAACTACCGGCGGCCGACGGCACGACATCGGCCGCCGCTCCAGCGGTCGGCTACCCGCAGTTTCTGACGCGGGCAGCCGGCGCCGATCTGCCCTGGGACATCGATGCAGAGACCCGCACCATATCGATCAACTACACCTCGGGTACCACCGGCCGACCGAAGGGAGTCATGTACTCCCACCGCGGCGCCTACCTCTCTGCGCTCGGCGGCATCCACCATTCCGGGTTCACCCAATCGACAAAGTACCTGTGGACGCTGCCCATGTTCCACTGCAACGGATGGTGCGCGACATGGGGTGTCACCGCCGCCATGGGCACCCATTTCTGTCTGCGGGCAGTCCGCGCCGAGACGGTGTGGGCGGCAATCGACGAGCATCACATCACTCACCTCAGCGGAGCGCCAACGGTTCTCACGATTCTCGCGCATGCCGAGCAATCGCACCCGCTGCGCACCCCATTGACGATCTCCAACGGTGGGGCCCCGCCGAGCCCGACCATCATCGCCGCGATCCGGAAACTGGGCGCGACCATCGTGCACGTCTACGGCCTCACCGAGACCTACGGCCCGTACACCGTCTGCGAACCGCAACCCGAATGGGCAGGCTACGACGATGACCGTCAGGCCCAACTGATGGCGCGACAGGGAGTCGGGCTCATCACCGGTGAGCGGGTCCGCGTGGTTCGTGAAGAACTCTCTCCGACAGGAGAATTGGTCGACGTCATCGCCGACGGCACGGAGATGGGCGAGATCGTCATGCGCGGCAACGGAGTGATGAAGGGCTACTACGACGACGAGGAAGGCACCCGTGACGCCACCGTGGGTGGCTGGTTTCATTCGGGCGACCTCGGTGTCATGCACACCGACGGATACGTCCAACTCCGGGACCGCGCCAAGGACATCGTGATCTCCGGCGGTGAGAACATCTCGACCATCGAGGTGGAACACGCGATCCTGTCGCACCCCGCGGTCCTCGAAGCCGCCGTGGTGGGCACACCCGACGACAAGTGGGGCGAGCGACCCAAGGCGTTCGTGGTGACCAAGAACGCGAAGCTCCTGGAAGAGGCCGATCTCATCGCCCATGTCAGGTCGCATATTGCCGCGTACAAGGCACCGAGCGCGGTCGAGTTCGTCGCCGCCCTGCCCAAGACATCGACGGGCAAAGTTCGCAAGAACGAGCTTCGCGACGCCGAGTGGCAAGGGCATTCGACTCGCATCAACGGATAGTCCCGATCGGCGCCGGCCACCACAGACAGAGAAGAGAAGATGAGCGCGTCAGGCAAATCGTCATTCGATCTATTCCAGCTACCGGACGAGCTCCGGGAACTCCGGGCCGCGATCCGAGGGCTGGCCGAAAGAGAGATCGCCCCTTACGCCGCCGAGTGCGATCGGGATTCCCGGTTTCCGCACGAAGCATCGAGGGCATTGGCGGCTTCGGGGTTCAATGCCGTGCATGTGCCCGAGGGGTTCGGCGGCCAAGGCGCGGACTCGGTGGCGGTCTGCATCGTGATCGAAGAGGTGGCCCGCGTCGATGCCTCCGCGTCGTTGATTCCCGCAGTCAACAAGCTGGGAACCATGGGGTTGATCTTGCGGGGAAGTGAGGAACTGAAGAAGACGGTCCTGCCCGACCTGGTCGGCGGGGCGCTGGCCTCCTACGCCCTGTCCGAACGAGAGGCCGGTTCCGATGCCGCAGGCATGAAGACCCGCGCCACACCCGCCGGCGACGACTGGATCATCAACGGGACCAAGGCCTGGATCACCAACGGTGGTGAGTCGACCTGGTACACGGTGATGGCGGTGACCGACCCCGACAAGGGCGCCAACGGCATCTCGGCGTTCATGGTGCATCGCGACGACGAGGGCTTCACCGTGGGCCCCAAGGAGCGCAAACTGGGGATCAAGGGTTCACCGACTGTGGAGTTGCACTTCCAGAACTGCCGAATTCCCGGTGACCGGATCATCGGCGAACCCGGCACCGGTTTCAAGACTGCGTTGGCCACGCTGGACCACACGCGTCCGACAATCGGTGCCCAGGCGGTCGGAATCGCCCAGGGCGCCCTCGAGGCAGCGATCAACTACACCCGGGACCGTCGGCAGTTCGGAAAATCGGTCAGCGAGTTCCAGGGGGTGCAGTTCATGCTCGCCGATATGGCGATGAAAGTGGAGGCCGCCCGACTCATGGTCTACAGCGCGGCCGCTCGGGCCGAGCGCGGCGAGCCCGACCTGAACTTCATCTCGGCCGCGTCGAAGTGCTTCGCCTCCGATATCGCGATGGCCGTCACCACCGATGCGGTGCAGCTGTTCGGCGGCGCCGGTTACACCGTGGATTTCCCCGTCGAGCGGTTCATGCGCGATGCCAAGATCACACAGATCTATGAGGGCACCAACCAGATCCAGCGCGTCGTGATGAGCCGCGCCCTGCTCTCCTGACCCGACCGCCGAATCTGAAGTCCATGGCGTCTTTGTGCGCAGATCTCGCGGTCTACTTCAGATTCGGCGTCATGACTACGTGGGCCAGTGCGCACGCCATTCGTCTGCGCCGATCGGCTCCGGCGGCGTATCCCCGATCGGCGCGCCACCGCGGGCGGCCACCGCACTTCTCTCGGCGGCGCGCACGGAATCCATGAACTCCAATACCGTGGTGCGCAGGGAGTTCTCGGCGTCGGTATCCGGACCGATGTGCACCTGCCGCAGCCCCGCGGGCACCAGATCCTCGGGCAGGCCGGCACCGGCGACCCGCTCGAGGACCTTCTGGGTCAACGCCAGCGCGGGCTGACCTGTCGGCACATCGTCCATGCAGGAGGCGCGCACCTTCTCGGTGCGTTTGCGTTCCTCCCACTGAGCCAGTTGCTGTTCCAGGGAGACCGACTCGCCGGCGAGCACTCCGGCCGCACGGTGGCCGAGCTTGCGCACCAGTGCGTCGGCCACGTCGTCGATGTCGAAGGCACCCGCGGGGGCATCCTGGGCGATGCGGGCGTGAAAAAGCACCTGCAGCAACACGTCTCCCAGTTCGGTGCGCAGCTCGTCGAGATCCCCACTGCGGACCGCGTCGAACAACTCGTAGGTCTCCTCCAACAGGTATCTGCGCAACGAGTCGTGGGTCTGCTCACTCTCCCAGGGGCCATCGGTGCGCAGCCGGTCCATGACGGCCACGGCGTCGACCAGCCGCTCCCCGACCTGCGGGCCGGGCGCCGCGATCAGGGTGGCCCCGGCGGCCAGACTGGCCTTCACCGCGGGATGCTCGGGATCCGAGGACAACAGCACCGGGGCCTCACCGGACGCGCTGGGCAGGTACGGTCGGGCCGAGGGCAGCGACCACGGCACCTTGATCGGCATCTCCTCGGTGTAGGCCACCTCCCCGACCAGCAGTGCTACGGCTTCCACCGGCACCAGTGACGGCCGGCGCGGATCGACCAGGACGACCGTCGTCACCGGTCCGCCCCTGGCTCGGATGTTGCTGTGCCGCCGGTGATGTCGACCTCATCGGCTGGTCGGCCGTCGAGGGCCAACAGCATTCCCGCCACTGCTTGCAGCAGGTCCAGATCGCGGATGCGCGGCGCACCTACCCCACTGCCCGCCCGTGGGATCGGGATCTGGACCGTCGATGTCGTGGCACGGTAGGCCGAGCCCGGGTAGATGCGCTTGAGCCGCAACTGACCCGAATCCTGCAGCGTCAACGGCGACACCTTCAGGGTGGAGTCCGAGACGGTGGACACCTCGGTGACCCCGTACTCGCGGCACAGCAGACGCAACCTGGCGACCGCGACGAGACGTTGCGCGGGCTCCGGCAGCGGTCCGTACCGGTCGACGAGTTCGTCGATGACGCGGGCCACCGCGGCGTTGTCCGAGGCTGCGGCCAACCGGCGGTACGCCTCCAGCCGTAGCCGGTCGCTGCCGATGTAGTCGGGCGGCAGGTGCGCATCGACCGGCAGGTCGATGCGGACGTCCTTCTGTTCCTCCTGCGAGACAACGGTTTTCCCGTCGACGGCGGCACGGTAGGCCTCGACGGCCTCACCGACCAGCCGCACGTACAGGTCGAACCCGACACCGGCGACGTGCCCGGACTGTTCGACGCCCAGCACGTTGCCCGCTCCGCGGATCTCCAGATCCTTCATGGCCACCGCCATCCCGGCACCCAGATCGTTGTTCTGGGCGATGGTCGCCAACCGGTCGTGGGCGGTCTCGGTGAGCGGCACCTCGGGCGGATAGAGGAAGTAGGCGTACCCGCGTTCCCGGCTGCGCCCCACCCTGCCGCGCAGCTGGTGCAGCTGGGAAAGCCCGAAGGTGTCCGCCCGTTCCACGATCAGGGTGTTGGCGTTGGAGATGTCCAAACCCGTCTCGACGATGGTGGTGCACACCAGGATGTCGAACTCGCGATTCCAGAACCCCTCGACGGTCTTCTCCAGGGTCTCCTCGGCCATCTGACCGTGCGCCACCACGACCCGGGCCTCGGGCACCATCGCCTGCACCCGGGCGGCCGCTTGGTCGATCGACTTGACCCGGTTGTGGATGTAGAAGGCCTGCCCGTCGCGCAGCAGTTCGCGACGCAGTGCGGCGGCGACCTGCTTGTCATCGTGCGGGCCGACGTAGGTCAGCACCGGGAAGCGCTCCTCGGGCGGGGTGAGGATGGTCGACATCTCGCGGATACCGGCCAGGCTCATCTCCAGGGTGCGCGGGATCGGCGTCGCGCTCATGGTCAGCACGTCGACGTGGGTGCGCAGGCTCTTGATGTGTTCCTTGTGCTCGACGCCGAAACGCTGCTCCTCGTCGACGATGACCAGGCCGAGGTCCTTCCAGCGCACCGCGGTCTGCAGCAGCCGGTGCGTGCCGATCACGACATCGACCGAGCCGTCGACCATTCCGTCCAGCACTGCCTTGGATTCGGTCGGGTCGGTGAACCGCGACAGTCCCTTGACGGTCACCGGGAAACCGGCCATCCGCGCGGTGAAGGTCTGCAGATGCTGGTCGGCGAGCAGCGTCGTGGGCACCAGGACCGCGACCTGCTTACCGTCCTGCACCGCCTTGAACGCCGCGCGCACCGCGATCTCGGTCTTGCCGTAGCCGACGTCACCGCAGATGACCCGGTCCATCGGAACCGGTTTCTCCATATCGGATTTGACCTCGGCGATGGCGGTCATCTGGTCCATGGTCTCGGTGAACCCGAACGCATCCTCCATCTCGGCCTGCCACGGGGTGTCCGGGCCGAAGGCGTGACCCGGTGCGGCCTGCCGCTTGGCGTACAGCGACACCAACTCACCGGCGATCTCACGGACGGCCTTGCGCGCCTTGGTCTTGGTGTTGGTCCAGTCGCTGCCGCCGAGCCGGCTCAGCGTCGGGGCCTGCCCGCCGACGTAGCGCGACAGCTGATCCAGTGAGTCCATCGGGACGTAGAGCTTGTCGGTGCCGCCGCCGCGCTTGGCCGATGCGTATTCGAGCACCAGGTACTCGCGCCGTGCGCCGCCGATGACGCGTTCGGTCATCTCGACGAACTTGCCGATGCCGTGCTGATCGTGGACCACCAGGTCACCGGCCGTCAGCGCCAACGGGTCGACGACGTTACGGCGCTTGGCGGCAAGGCGTTTGCCGTCGGTGGCGGCGACGCGGTTACCGGTCAGATCGGTTTCGGTGATGATCACCAGGTTGGCGCCGGGGATGACGACACCGTCGTGCAGCGGGCCCTTGAGCACCCCGACCACACCGGCTGCCGGCTGCGCGCCGGCCTCCAACAACGTTGCGGGCGTGTCGGCTTCGGCGAGCTGCTCGACGACGCGGTGCGCGGTGCCGGTGCCCGGTGTGACCACGACGCCGTAACCGCCCGTGGCGACGTGGGCGCGCAGCATCGCGAAGATCTCCTCGACGACATGCTGGCTTCGTGCAGATGGCGCCGGTCGCACGTCGAGTTCGACCGCCGACTCGTCGTTGAGCTGGCTCAGCGTCCACCAGTGCGCCGCACCGGCACGCACCTCGTCGAGCTCGCGGAAGCCCGACCCGCCGAGCGCTTCGACGTCCACCGGGGCGGCGCCACCGATGGCCGCCACCGACCAGGACGCCTCCAGGAATTCGCGGCCGGTACGGATCAGGTCCGCGGAGCGCGAGCGCACCTTCTCGGGATCGCACACCAGCACCGGGGTGCCCTCGGGCAGATGGCTGGTCAGCAGCGTCAGCTCGGTGGGCTCCAGCACCGGCAGCAGCGCCTCCATCCCGTCGACCGGGATACCCTCGGAAAGCTTGGCCAGCATGTCGCCGATGGATCCGGCGATGGTGTTGTCGGTCTGGGGCTGGGCGTCGACGAGCTGGGCGGCGCGTTGCTTGACCTGTTCGGTGATCAGGATCTCGCGGCAGGCCACGGCATCGACGCGGTGGATCTCGATCTCGGTGATGGAGCGCTGGTCGGCGACCGAGAACATCCGCATCTCGGACACCTCGTCGCCCCAGAACTCCACGCGCACCGGATGTTCGGCGGTCGGCGGGAAGATGTCCAGGATGCCGCCGCGGACCGCGAACTCACCGCGCTTGGCCACCATGTCCACCCGGGTGTAGGCCAGCTCGACCAGCCGCGCGATCGTCTCGTCGAAATCCGAATCGGCGCCGACAGCCAATGTCACCGGCTCGATCTCACCGAGGCCGGCCAGCATCGGCTGCAGCAGCGACCGAGCCGTGGTGACCACCACCTGCAACGGCGGACCGAGGTGCTCGTCGTCGGGGCGCGCGAGCCGGCGCAGCACCAGCATCCTGGCGCCGACCGTCTCGACCCCGGGTGAGAGCCGCTCGTGCGGCAGCGTCTCCCAGGACGGGAACAGCGCGACGGCGTCCCCGAACACGGCCTTGAGTTCGGCGGTCAGGTCATCGGCCTCGCGGCCCGTCGCGGTGACGACGAGCAGCGGGCCGGTACGAGCCAGCGCGGCCGCGGTGAACAGCCGCGCGCTGGCCGGACCGACCATCGCCAGTGTGTCCGGCCGGCCTTGGGCGCGGTCGATCAGATCGAGGAAGGTGGGCGAGGTGAGCGCCAGGTCGACGAGCCCCGCGATCGGGATTTGGACATGAGTGTGCCCCGGTGCGGTCATGATGACTCCATCGTAGGCGGCGTGCGTCCGGTCCGAAATTCGGTGCGGAATCGCCGGGTCGGCCGGTGTTAGCGTGTTCGGTGAGGTTCCTGGGGCGGGGGTGAGACGGTGACGCTGACGATCCCGGCCGTGGCCGCCAGCAGACCCGCCGCGTTGTCCGGTGCGGCCGCGCAGCTGAAAACCAAGATCGGCCAAGTCGATTCCCTCATCGCCGGCCAGCGCAGCGCCCTCGGCGATCTGTCCGGCGGCTGGCAGGGCGCCGCGTCGCGGGCGGCTCAAGCCCGTGGCGAACAGAACACCGCCCGGTTGACCGAGTTGCGAGACCGACTGCAGACCATCGCGACCACGCTCGAGGGCGGCGGCACCAACATGACACCGCTTCGCCAGGCGATCGTCGACCTCACCAACCAGGCCGCCGCGCTGGGTGCGATCGTCGGCTCCGATGGCACCGTCGCTCCGTCCGGCAGCGGCCCGATGACCCCGGAGGTCGCCGCCGCGTACAGCACGGCGCTCAAGACGATGCTGACGCAATTCGGGGCTGTCGACCAGGCCACCTCCGCGGGCATCCACGGTGCCACTCCCCTGAGCACGCCCGGCGAGCTGCCCACCGAGACACCGACCCAACCCGATATCGAGGAGCTGAAGCCCCCCGAGGGGGCAACCGATACCGAGGTCAACCAGTGGTGGGACGGTCTCAGCCCGCACGACCAGACACGCATCATCGCCGAGAAACCCGAATGGATCGGCAATCTGGACGGGGTGCCCGGCACCGCGCGCGACCAGGCGAACCGGAATCGGCTGGCACAGCTGCGCAAGGATCCGAACCTCACCGCCGAGGAACGCGGCACCATCGATGCCATCGACGATGCCATGTCCAAGCCGGACCGCCAGCTGCTGGTGCTGGACTTCGACGGTGAGCACCCGAAGGTGGCGGTGGCCTCCGGCAATGTCGACACCGCCGACCATGTCAGCGTCTACGTCCCCGGCACCGGATCGGTGCCCTACGACAAACCGAATGCCGGCAACGACCTGCCCACCTATATCGAACAATCCGAATGGCTGCGCACCGAGACCGAGCGGGTGCTGGACACCGCGGGCAAGAGCGACGAGACCGTCGCGACCGTCGCTTGGCTCGGCTATGAACCGCCTGCCAACCTCGCTCAGGCCGGCAGCGCACACTATGCCGACGACAACGCACCCGAACTGGCGTCGTTCATCAACGGCCTGGACAGTTCGCGCGACACCGACCCGCACCTGACCGTGCTCGGCCACTCCTACGGATCGACGCTGGCCAGCGAGGCACTGCAGCGCGGCACCGCCGCTGACGATGTCGTCTTCATGGGGTCCCCGGGACTGGAGACCAATCCGTGGCAGTTCTTCGACAATGTGACGCCCGCGGACCTGCACCTGGCCGAGGGCAACGTCTTCGTCCAGCACGCCGAGAACGATGTGGTGGCCAACCTGGGTCGATACGGCGGTGCCATCCCGTCCTCGCTGCCGGGATTCATCGACCTGTCCACCAACGCCGAGGCCACCCCGCTGGGTCAGCGAAACCAGTCCACCGGGCACAGCGAGTACTCGTTCGTCGATACCACCGCGCTGTACAACCAGGCCGTGGTGGTGGCCGGACTGGGACAGGACGACCGATACGTGAAGGTGGAGGATTGATGTGGCGCCCGCTGATCGCATTCCTACTGGCGGTACTGCTGACGGGGTGCGGGCCGATGTTTGAGTCCGAGTACCAGGGCCCCGCCGACGGAGACAACGGCCACGGCAGCCCCACCGAACTCGGCGTCCTGCTCGAGCGCCGCGATGCCGAGGAGGTGCTGGCCGACCGGGACCGGATGATCGGTGAGATGACCACCGAGCTCAGCCGGATCGTGCCGGGATCGCGCTGGCTGCCCACCCGCGACGAACGCAGCACCCACTGCGGCGATTTCGGTTCCACCGACGGCAACATCTACTTCAGCCGCAACTACGTCTCGGAGGTGCCGGTCTCGGCCGCCCTGTGGCCGCGGGCCGCCCAGACCGTCATCGATATCGCGGCGCGGTACGGGTTCACCGATGTCACGGGCCGCACCGAAAACCCGACCGACGACGAGGCCAAGGACCTGACCATCAGCGATGCCTACAGCGGCCGGGTGGCCTTCGGATCGATGGTGGCCGCGTCACTGCGGGTGACCACCGGCTGCTATCTGACGGCCGAGGCCAAGCGCGCGGCCCGCGCAGAATCACCCTGACCGGCTAGTCCGCGGTATCGGTCAACTGCGGATCGGCCTCCAGATGGGTGAGCCCGTTCCACACCACGTTGACCACGTGCGCGGCGACCACTTCCTTCGTGGGTTCGCGGACGTCGAGCCACCACTGGGCGGTCATCGACACCGACCCGACCAGCGCCTGGGCGTACAGCGGCGCCAGATCCGGGTCCAAACCGCGGCGCGAGAAATCCCCGGCCAGGATCGAGGCCACCTGGTTGACGGCGTCGTTGAGCAGCGTCGCGTAGGTGCCCGAGGTGATGGCCGCCGGTGAGTCCCGGATCAGGATGCGGAAGCCGTCGGTGTGCTCCTCGACGAAGGTCAGCAGGGCCAGCGCGACGCGCTCCACCCGTACCCGCGAGCGGTTGTTGGTCAGTGAGGAGGTGATGCCGTCCAGCAGGGCGGACATCTCGCGGTCGACGACGACGGCATACAGGCCCTCCTTGCCCCCGAAATGCTCGTACACCACGGGCTTGGAGACATTGGCCCGCTGGGCGACCTCCTCGATGGAGGTACCGTCGAATCCCCGCTCGGCGAACAGCGACTTGGCGATCTCGATGAGTTGCTGACGGCGTTCACTGCCGGTCATCCGGGCGCGCGGCGCACGGACGTCTTTCTCGGGTGCTGCCACGCCCATGACCTTAGTCGGCTTGCACTAGAGTCTCGGAGTGATCGGTCCGTCGTGGTGTAATCGGCAGCACCTCTGATTTTGGTTCAGATAGTTCAGGTTCGAGTCCTGGCGACGGAGCTCAACAGCCGCGAGCGACCCCAAACCACAGCGTCGACGGTGTGTCCGCGGGCAGGCACTCCTCGGTCGCGGAGGAGGAATACGTGTCCACCGAAACAGCCGTGATCATTCTCGCCGCGGGCGCGGGCACCCGGATGCGCTCGGCCATCCCGAAGGTTCTGCACCCGCTCGGTGGTCGCACCATGCTGGGCCACACCCTGCATGCCGTCACCGCCCTGAACCCGCAGCACGTCACCGTCGTCATCGGCCACGGACGGGAACAGGTCGGCGCCGAGATCGACCGGTTCGCCGGTGGCGCGGTCACCGTCACCACCGTCGTCCAGGACGAGCAGCTGGGCACCGGCCACGCTGTCAGCGTCGGGTTGACCGGGCTGCCCGACGATTTCGCCGGAACCGTCATCGTCACCACCGCCGATGTGCCCCTGCTCGACGGTGGAACACTGTCGGGCCTGGCCGCAGCGCACGCCGACGCCGGTGTGACGATCCTGACCACCACGCTCGACGACCCGACCGGTTACGGCCGGATCATCCGCGATGACGAGGGCGGTGTCACCGCGATCGTCGAACATGCCGATGCCGACGCCGCCCAACGCGCCGTCGCGGAGATCAACTCCGGGGTATACGCCTTCGACGCCGCGGCACTGCGCTCGGCGCTGACCCAGCTGCGCACCGACAACGCCCAGGGCGAGCTGTATCTCACCGACGCGATCGCGCTGATCCGCCACCAGGGTCTGCCCGTCCAGGCCGAGCACGTCGACGACACCGCACTGGTCTCCGGCGTCAACGACCGGGTTCAGCTGGCGGCGCTGGCCGCCGAGTTGAACCGGCGCACCATCATCGGACACCAGCGGGCCGGGGTCACCGTCACCGATCCGGCGACCACCTGGATCGACGTCGATGTCGAGATCGGCCCCGACACGGTCATCGCGCCCGGCACCCAGCTGCTGGGCGTCACCACCATCGGCGCCGATTGCACCATCGGACCGGACACCACCCTTACCTCGATGGAGGTCGGCGACGGCGCCACCGTGATCCGCACCCACGGTGAGCTGTCGGTGATCGGTCCGGGTGCCACCGTCGGTCCGTTCACCTACCTACGGCCCGGGACCACGCTGGGTGCCGGCGGCAAGCTGGGTGCATTCGTCGAGACCAAGAACTCGACCATCGGGGCGGGTACCAAGGTGCCGCACCTGACCTACGTCGGTGACGCCGATATCGGCGAGCACAGCAACATCGGCGCATCCAGCGTCTTCGTCAACTACGACGGTGAGACCAAACAGCGCACGACCATCGGATCGCACGTCAGGACCGGCTCGGACACCATGTTCGTGGCACCGGTGAGCGTCGGCGACGGCGCCTACACCGGGGCGGGCACGGTGCTGCGCGACGACGTCCCCCCGGGTGCGCTCGCGGTCTCGGACAACACCCAGCGGACCATCGAGGGATGGGTGCTGCGCAAGCGCCCGGCGAGCGCGTCCGCCGAGGCGGCGCGCAAGGCCGGGGCGGGCGAACCCGACGCCTGATGTTGGCAATCTGGTAACCCGTGCACGACCGCCAGGAAAAGCTACGTACGATTGGCGCGTAATCGACCCCCGACTGGCAGGGCACAACAGATGAGCCACGACTGGACCGACAATCGTAAGAACCTGATGCTCTTCGCCGGCCGGGCGCACCCAGAGCTGGCCGAGCAGGTGGCCAAGGAACTCGATGTCCCGGTGACCGCGCAGACCGCGCGCGATTTCGCCAACGGTGAGATCTTCGTCCGCTTCGACGAGTCCGTGCGCGGTTGCGACGCGTTCGTCCTGCAGTCCCACCCGGCCCCGCTGAACCAGTGGCTGATGGAACAGCTGATCATGATCGACGCCTTGAAGCGCGGCAGCGCCAAGCGCATCACCGCGATCCTGCCGTTCTACCCCTACGCCCGACAGGACAAGAAGCACCGCGGCCGCGAGCCGATCTCGGCCCGCTTGGTCGCCGATCTGCTCAAGACCGCCGGTGCCGACCGCATCGTCACCGTCGATCTGCACACCGATCAGATCCAGGGCTTCTTCGACGGCCCGGTGGACCACATGCGCGCCCAGAAGCTGCTCACCGGCTATATCGCCGAGAACTACGCCGATGACGACAAGGTCGTCGTCTCTCCTGACTCCGGCCGCGTCCGCGTCGCCGAGAAGTGGGCCGACTCGCTCGGCGGCGTCCCGCTGGCCTTCATCCACAAGACCCGCGATCCGCTGGTCCCCAACCAGGTCAAGTCCAACCGTGTCGTCGGCGATGTCAAGGGCAAGACCTGCATCCTGACCGACGACATGATCGACACCGGCGGCACCATCGCGGGCGCGGTCAACCTGCTGCGTCAGGACGGCGCCAAGGATGTGATCATCGCCGCGACGCACGGCGTGCTGTCCGACCCGGCCGCCCAGCGGCTCGCCGACTGCGGTGCTCGCGAGGTCATCGTCACCAACACGCTGCCGATCGGCGAGGAGAAGCGTTTCCCGGCGCTGACGGTGCTGTCCATCGCGCCGTTGCTGGCGAACACGATCCGTGCGGTCTTCGACAACGGTTCGGTGACCGGCCTGTTCGACGGGTCGGCCTAGCGTCGAGCGTTTGTGCGAGGAGTGATTCAGTTATGACGGCCCGCATCTTCCACAATCCGAAGTGCTCGACCTCACGCAAAACACTGGATCTGTTGCGTGAGAACGGGATCGAACCGGAGATCGTGCTGTACCTGAAGACACCGCCCACCCGGGCGGAGTTGGCCGCGATGATCGCCGATGCCGGTATCGAGGTGCGCGATGCGGTGCGCAAACGCGAATCCCTCTACAAGGAACTGAATCTGGCGCAGGCGGGCGACGACGAACTGCTCGACGCGCTTGTCGAGCACCCCATCCTGATCGAGCGTCCGTTCGTGGTCACCGACAAGGGCACCCGGCTGGCCCGCCCGATCGAGAACATCCGCGAACTGTTGTGAGGAAGTTCGCCGCGGGTCTGTTGGCGTGCCTGGTGCTGGCCGGATGCGGTGACGCCACGCCCGACTACCAGTCGCTGTTGGCCACCACCCCCACCCGCCCGACGTCACAGCCCACCTCCGACGAGACGGTCCCACTGTCGGCGTATCTGGAGAGCGTCGGCGTGGAGGGCAAGCCGGTCGCCCCGGAAAAGCTGACCGACCTTGCCGTGACGGTGCCGCGCCCCGAAGGGTGGCAGGACTACACCAACACCAACCTCGCGGCGGGCACCCGGGTGATCGCCGACGGCGAGACCTATCCCACCGCGATGCTCATGGTCTTCACGCTCAACGGCGATTTCGACACGGCCGAGGCACTCAAGCATGCCGACGTCGATGCCGAGGTGTCACCTAACTTCAAGAAGCTCAACGGTTCCCGCGATGACTTCAAGGGCTTCCCGTCCTCGATGATCGAGGGCACCTACGAGCTGAGCGGACAGCTGATGCAGAGCTACAACCGCATCGTGTTCGCCACCGGGACCATGCCTGACAAGCCCGCACCGGGCAAGCTGGAGCCGGAGGCCCAGAAGTACCTGGTGCAACTGACCATCACCAGTTTCGCCGATGACGCCGAGCAGCACGGTCCGGACATCGAGAAGATCATCTCCGGGTTCGACGTCACGGCCAAGTAGCTACTCTGGCTGCCATGAGCTCATGGACCGCCGCCGATCTGCCCTCCTTCGCCGGTCGTCGCGTCATCGTCACCGGCGCCAACAGCGGCCTGGGACTGGTGACCGCGCGCGAGTTGGCCCGTGCCGGCGCGGCCGTCACCCTGGCGGTGCGCAACACCGACAAGGGCGCCGAGGCCGCCGCCCAGATGACCGGCGACGTCGACGTTCGTCCCCTCGACCTGCAGAGCCTGGCCTCGGTGCGTGAGTTCGCGGACGGCACCGAGGCCGTCGACGTATTGATCAACAACGCCGGAATCATGGCCGTGCCCTACGCCAGGACCGAAGACGGTTTCGAGAGCCAGATCGGCACCAACCACCTCGGCCATTTCGCACTGACCAACCTGCTGCTGTCCAAGATCACCGACCGGGTGGTGACGGTGTCCTCGGTGATGCACCTGCTCGGCGTCATCAGCCTCAAGGATCTGAACTGGCGGGCTCGACCCTATTCGGCGTGGCTGGCCTACGGCCAGTCCAAGCTGGCCAATCTGCTGTTCACCACCGAGCTGCAGCGGCTGCTGAGCGCTGCGGGCTCCCCGGTACGCGCGGTGGCGGCCCACCCCGGCTACTCGGCGACCAACCTGCAGGGCAAGACCGGCAACGCGACCGGCGACAAGATCTTCAAAGCGGCCAACAAACTGGCCACCGACGCCGACTTCGGGGCCCGCCAGACGCTGTACGCGGCGGCCGCCGACATTCCCGGCGACAGCTTCATCGGTCCGCGCTTCGGCATGCGCGGTGCCACCGGCCCGAGCCCGCGCAGCCCGCTGGCCCGCAACACCGCTACGGCGTCGGCGTTGTGGGCGTTGTCCACGCAGCTCACGGATACCGAATTTAGGATCTGAGGCATCCGTGGGCTACCCTTGGCGACGTCACGGCGAGGGTGGTTACCAAAACACCGTTATCGACGGGAAACCATTTCGTTGGACCCTGGCCGTGTGTGAACCGGCTACAGGAGAGACAACATGGCTGCCAAGAACTCGGTCCCCAACAAGCTGACCGCCACCGTGCGCACCCGCACCGGCAAGGGCGCCTCGCGCCAGGCGCGTCGCGACGGCAAGATCCCCACCGTGCTCTACGGCCACGGCACCGACCCGCAGCATCTGGAGCTCAACGCGCGTGACTTCGCCGCCGTGATGCGCCACTCGGGCACCAACGCCATCCTGACCCTGGACATCGACGGCACCGAGCAGCTCGCGCTGACCAAGGCTCTCGACATCCACCCGGTGCGCCGCAACATCCAGCACGTCGACCTGCTCGTCGTGAAGCGCGGCGAAAAGGTCGAGGTCGACGTGAACATCGTCGTCGAGGGTGACGCCGCGCCCGGCAGCCTGGTGACCCAGGAAGCCAACACCATCGCCGTCGAGGCCGACGTGCTGTCCATCCCCGAGCAGCTGGTGGTTTCGGTGGAGGGTGTCGAGATCGGCACCCAGATCACCGCAGCCGATGTGGAGCTGCCCGAGGGCGTCAGCCTGATCGTCGACCCGGAGACCCTGGTGGTCAACGTCGTCGCCGCCCCGACCGAGGCGGACCTCGAGGCCGAGGGCGTGGGCGAGTCCGCCGAGGGCGAGCCTGCCGCCGAAGCCGCCGGCGACGAGGCCGCGGCTGCCGAAGCCGAAGCCGCCGAGTAACCGGCGCTGCTGCCGTCATGGCCGAGCCGCTGCTGGTGGTCGGCCTGGGAAATCCCGGGCCCAACTACGCCAAGACCAGACACAATCTCGGTTTCATGGTGGCCGACATCCTGGCCGCACGCATCGGGTCAGGGTTCAAGGTGCACAAGAAGTCCGGTGCCGAGGTGACCACGGGTCGCCTCGGCCACCGGCCTGTTGTGCTTGCCAAACCACGCGTCTACATGAACGAGTCGGGTCGCCAGGTCGGCCCGCTGGCCGCGTTCTATTCGATCGCCCCCGCCGATGTGGTGATCCTGCACGACGAACTCGATATCGACTTCGGCCGCATCAGGCTCAAGCTCGGCGGTGGCGAGGGCGGCCACAATGGGTTGAAGTCGGTGGCGGCGGCGTTGGGTACCAAGAACTTTCAGCGCGTGCGTATCGGCGTCGGCCGCCCACCCGGGCGCAAGGACCCGGCCGCCTATGTGCTGGAGCCGTTCAGCTCCGTCGAGCGGCCCGAGGTTCCGATCATCTGCGAGCAGGCCGCCGACGCGACCGAGCTGCTACTCGAGCAGGGCCTGGAGCCCGCACAGAACATCGTGCACGCCTGGTAGGTGTGTTCCCGGCGAGCGTGCGTGTCTGCTGCCCGACACGCCATTTTCAGCCCGGAGTCAGCGCACGCTCGTCGCGAAACTGCCCGCGGATCAACCAGACTCCCAACGCGATGATGGCCGCGACCTCGAAGGCGACGATCCCCCGCTCGACGATGCCCAGCGGGATGATGCGGTACCACCGCAGATCGGTGACAATGCTCACCGCGATCGCCCCGAACAACACGGTCAGCCACCCGATCGATCCGTAGGCCAGCCAGGTCGCGTGCCGGGCACTGCGTCGCCGGCGGGTGATGGCCAGCACCGCCGCGGGTAGCGAGACGAAGGCCAGCAGGGTGGCCATCCGATGGATGGAACCGCTTGTGCTGGGCCCGATCTCCCAGTTGTGCTTGGGAAACGCGGCGATCCCGACAAGACCGATCACCCACAGCGACATCAAGATCGAGCCGGGTGACAGTGCAGCGACCAACCCGGCGTGGATCAGTCCGACGAGCAGCAGAATCGAACCGAGCGCGAGCGCCAGCACGCCGGTCAGGAAGGCCCAGTCACCACTGGTGTAGATGTACTCCGAGATGGTCGCCATGCGCAGCGTGCGGCCGGGCCGGTGCGACTGCCCGCCGATGATCGCGTCCAGGGACAGGATGGCGGCCACCGCGATGGCGGCACCGAGCACACCGAACCAGCCGAGCAGGACGTGGGTGGACCGCTGCATCACACCAGGATACGGACGGCCCGAGCCTGCCGAGCGTGCGAGAACTCTGCGTGCGGAGCGGATCTAGCCGGTGACCAGGGCGACCGAGTTGGCCCGGCGCAGCTTGCCCGACGGCGTCTTCGGGATGGTGCCCGGTCCGAGCACGACGACATTGCGCGGGCGCACGTCGACCTCGGTCACCACCTCGTGGGCGACCTGGTGCTCGATGCGACGCACCGCTGCGGGATCCTGGTAGGCGTTGGATTCCACTGCGACGGCGAAGGTTTCGCGTGAATGACCGGCGTCGAGGCGCACCGCGACGGCGCAGCCGGGGCGCACACCCTCGACGCGGCCCGCGGCCCGCTCGATATCGGTCGGATAGATGTTGCGCCCGGCCATGATGATGACGTCCTTGACGCGACCGCACACCACGACGTTGCCCTCTTCGGTGATGTACCCGAGGTCGCCGGTGTCATACCAGCCGTTCTCGTCCTGGGTCGGCAGGAAGCCGGCCATCGTGATGTAGCCCGGGGTGACCGATTCACCGCGCAGCTGGATGACACCCACGCCGCGGGTCGGCAGCACGGCACCGTCCTCGTCGACGACACGGGCGTCCAGGTCGCGCAGCAGCGGGCCCAGCGAGGCCAGTCGGCGGGTGTTGCCCTTGCTCGACGGCACCGCGCGGCGCAGCGCGGCCAGCAGGTCCGCGTCGACCTCGTCGACGACCAGGCCGGCGTTGCACGGCGAGAAGGACACGGCGAGGCAAGTCTCGGCCATACCGTAGGCGGGCAGGATCGCCGAGGCCTTCAGGCCGAACGGCTTGCCCGCGTCGATCAGGTCCTCGACGTCGGCGGGCTCGACGGGCTCGGCGCCCGAGAGCGCGAAGCGCAACGTGGACAGGTCGAACTCGCCCGGCTTGGCCTGGCGGCGCAGGCGCTTGGCGAACAGCGCGTAGGCGAAGTTCGGGGCGGCCGTCATGGTGCCCTTGTATTTGTCGATGAGGCGCGCCCACAGCAGGGTGTCGCGCAGGAAGTCCATCGGGGTGACCTTGACCAGCTCGGCACCGAAGTACATCGGGATGGTCAGGAAGCCGACCATGCCCATGTCGTGGAAGCAGGGCAGCCAGCTGACCATGACATCGGTGTCGACGTCGTACTCGGCGCCGATGAACATAGCCTCGGCGTTGGAGTGGATGTTGCGGTGGGTGATCTGCACAGCCTTCGGCGAGCCCGTCGACCCGGAGGTCAGCTGCATCAGGGCCAGATCGTCCTCACCGGTCTCGACGGGGTCGATCGGCTCGGCGGCCAACAGATCGGCCACCTTGAGGACCTTGATGCCCTTGTCCTCGAGTACCGGGATGGCGGCGATGAAGGGTTCGGAGACGATGACGGCCTTGAGCTCGATCATGCCGATGACGGTCATGGTGTCCTCGGCCCAGACGGCGAGGTCGGTGCGCGGGGTCGGCTGGTGCAGCATGGTGAGGCTGCCACCGCGCATCCACACGCCCTGCGCGGTCGGGGCGATCTCCACCGGGAAACCGGCCAGCACGCCGACGGAGTCGCCGTGGCCGATGCCGGCGGCGGCCAGGCCACCGGCCACCCGGCGGGCGCGCTCGTGCACCTCGGCCCAGGTGTGCCGGACCGGCTCGTAGGGTTCGCCGGTAACCATGCCCCGCGTGCTTTCCTTGGCGCTGCGGTACATCTTGTCGGTAAAGCGGCTCACGGCAACCTCCTGGGGTGTCTGGGGCCGAAGCGACGTCGTCGTCGGCTCCAGGTTCCTCGCGCGTTTCCCTATATTCCGCCTGCAGGTGCACTCTTCAGGAGAGGCGCGCACACACAATTGGGACGCAGTTGTGTCTCATTCCGGTGGTCACCGGCCTTTTGCGAACAGGCCAGTTTCCACCGCACCCATCTTAAAGAACCCTTAAGTAACTGCCAAACGGATGAGCCGATTGAGGCATGTGTCACACCGCGCGCGGGTTTGATCTCCCGCGGATCGGTCTCATCGGACGGGTTCGGAGACCACCCGGGCTCCGTGCACCGGCCCGCTGGCCACGCGGACGGTCCGGCACACACCGGCCCCCGACAATGCGGTACCGACATCGACCGCGTGTGCCGCGGAGGCGCACAGGAATGCGCAGGTCGGACCGGATCCCGAGACGATACCGGCCAGGGCGCCGGCCTCCTGGCCCGCCCGCAGGGTGCGGCGCAGATCGGAGCGCAGGTTCAGCGCCGCCGGTTGCAGGTCGTTGCCGAGCAGCGGAGCAAGGGCCTGCGGATCGCCGGTCGCCAGGGCAGCGAGCAACGGTTCGGCATCGGTGAGCCGGGGCGGACCGCTCCACTGCGTATCGGCGCGCAGCCGGTCGATCTCGGCGAACACCGCGGGTGTGGACAGGCCGTCATGGGCGAACGCGAAAACCCAGTGGAAGGTGCTGCGGGCCAGGACCGTGGCGAGTTCCTCGCCGCGGCCGGTGCCCAGGGCGGTGCCGCCGTGTAGGGCGAACGGCACATCACTGCCCAACTGCGCGGCCATCGCGTGCAGATCACGGCGCGGCACACCCAGATCCCAGAGCGCGTTCATGGCGACCAGGACAGCCGCGGCATTCCCGCTGCCGCCGGCCATCCCGCCGGCCACCGGAATCGTCTTGGTGATCGAGATGGACACGTCAGGGGCGCGGCCGACGTGTTCAGCCATCAGTTCGGCGGCGCGCCAGGCCAGGTTGCGGTCATCGACCGGCAACGCCTCGGCCCCCTCGCCGAACATCGTCAGTTCCAGGACGTCGGCGTCGCGGACCGTCACCTCGTCGAAGAGAGAGACGGCATGGAAAACGGTGGTCAGCTCGTGGTAGCCGTCGGCACGCGCATCGCCGACGGCCAGGTACAGGTTGACCTTGCCGGGAACCCGAACGGTGACCGAACCCAGCGACTCGGTGCCCGTCCACTCGGTGGCGGCATCCCCTGAAGAAGCAGACACCGCACGAACCTACCGCTGCGCCGGTGAAATCGACACCGGCCGCTCACGTGGTGAGATACCCCTCGTCGATCCCGCCGCTGACGCAGACACTAACGTTTGCCGACGCAATGTGTCAAGGATCACAGCGAGACCGGGGGTGCAGTCGTCAACGGCACTTTGCGGGCCGTCGAGGAGGCGAGTTGTCAGCTCAGCAAGTTAGCCGCGGACGGCGCGTCGAGCCGCGATTCGGCAGGCGCCGGGGCCGGGGCCGGGGTGAACTCGCCCGAACGCTGCAGCAGCCGGACGAAGTCCGCGATGCTCAGCGTCTCGCCACGACGGGCCGGATCGATGCTGGCCGCCAGCAGGCGCTCGGCGGACTCGTTTCCGGAACCAGCCCACTCGGCGAAGGCGTTGCGGGAGGTCTTGCGGCGCTGCGCGAAACCGATGTCGATCAGCTCGAACACCTGCTCACGGAAGGCGGCGTCGGTGGGCCACGGCGAATTCTCGTAGCGGTCGATACGCACCAGACCGGAGTACACCCGCGGGATCGGCCAGAACACCGTCGGCGAGACCATCCCGTAGCGGCGCACCTCGCCGTAGAAACGGACCTTCGCGCTCGGCACGCCGTAGTCCTTGCCACCGGGCTCGGCGGCGAGCCGCTCGGCGACCTCGGCCTGCACCATCACCATGACGGTCTTGATGGACGGGAACTCGGCCATCAGATGCAGCAGCGCGGGGACCGCGATGTTGTAGGGCAGGTTGGCGACCAGCGCGGTCGGCTGCTCTTCGAGATCACTCGACTTCAGCGTGAGGATGTCGCGGTTGAGCACGGTCAGCCGGCCGATCTCGCTGTGCGAGTGGTTGGCGATCGTCTTGGGCAGCTGGCGGGCCAGTACCGGATCGATCTCGACCGCGGTCACGCGGGCACCGCGGTCCAACAGACCGAGCGTCAGCGAACCGAGGCCCGGACCGACCTCGACGACACAGTCCTGCCGGTGAATCCCGGATGCGGACACGATTCGGCGTACGGTGTTGGCATCGTGCACGAAGTTCTGCCCGAATGCCTTCCTGGGACGGAAGTCGATCTCCCGTGCCAGATGCCTGATCTCGGTACGCCCGAGGAGCCGGATGGTCATCTTGACCCCAATCTCGCGCTACATGTCGGCCAGGCACCCCAACCCTGGCGCGCCCTCGTTACTTCAGCTATCGCGATCTGCTCTTCTCGAGTTGCCAGATCCGCGCGCTGAGCATAGCGCAAACCACCCTGTCGCTCCCAGGTGTTTTGATCAAATTGGACGCCACCGTAAAATCCGTTACCCGTGTTGATGGCCCAATTACCTCCGGATTCGCATCCGGCGAGGGCATCCCAGACGTGACCGTTGGACACCGGCGGCACCTCGGTACCCGGTTTCGTCCCGACTCTCAGCACCGCTTCGCGCGCGGGATTGACGACGACATTGGCTACTGGCAGCCTGCCGGTCTCCTGACCGTTGACGCGCGCGACAGCAAAGGTGACATCCTGCAGGCCCGGGGTACCCGGATCCTCGACGATCTGGCGGCTCTGATTCAGCGTCGGATCCTCGATCCGTTCGCTGGCCGGCGGCAGCGGGATCTGCTCGGTGACCTTCTCGATCCGCATCCTGGTCACCGCGATCTGCATGCCGTCGACCACCGGTGACATCGCCGCCGGCACCACGGTGTCGCGCTGCTGCAGCGGCGCGCCCGCGGCCTCCAGCAGGCCCGCGACGGTGGGCGCGGCCAGCCGCACGGTCCTGATGTTGCCGCCATCGTTGATCTGGACCGTCTTGGCACTCACCACCGGCAAAGACATGCCCGCCAACGGAACACGGCTGCCGCGCGAGGCCGCTGCGGGCGCGGTATCGGTCATCGACAGCTGGGCCAGCGCCTCCTGAACGGTCGCCGCGGTGGTCCAGACCTCGGTGCTGCCCTGCCCGTCCATCGAGATCTGCAGGGGCCGACTGCGCCGCAGCACGATGGTGTCGGCATCGTGCACCCGAGCGTCGGCCACCGGGAACAGATCGTCGCGGTCACCGACGGTGAAACCGTTCTCCTCCACGACGTCGATGACCCGGTTCTTCATGGTGGCCACGGTGATCGGCGCACCGTCCACACTCAGGGTCACGGTCTTGTGGGAGGCCACCGCCACACCTCCGGCAAACACCAGGGTGAGCAGCAGCGCACCGACCAGAAGATGCAGCGCCGGCGAGCGCGTTTCATGCAGTTTGTTCAAGACATTCAATGCTGTGTTTCCCGACTAGTTGAGCGCGGCATCTGCGTCAGCCCAACCGGCCCGCCGCGTTCGATAACAGGACGGTAACGAAGTTACGTCAACCGCGCCAACTCGTGAGGGTACCGAAGCCGTAGGTCCGAACCGCATTCTCGAAGGTCGTGCGGGCCACCTCGGTGGCCGGCCGGTCCAGGATGTCCGCCAGCGCACGCACCGTGTACGGCAGGCAGTAGGACTCGTTGGGCGCCCCCCGATACGGGTGCGGGGTCAGGAACGGGGCGTCGGTCTCCACCAGGAGCAGCTCGTCGGGGATGACCGTGGCGGCCTCCCGCAGGGCGTGGGCATTGCGGAAGCTCACCGTCCCCGACAGGCTCATCAGCCAGCCGTTGTCGGCACAGGTGCGGGCCATCGCTGCGTCGGAGGAGAAACAGTGGAAGATGACCGTCTCGGGGGCGCCCTCGGCCGCCAGCACGTCCAGCACCTCGGCGTCACCGTCGCGGTTATGGATCATCAGGGGCTTACCGGTGCGCTTGGCCAGGTCGATATGCCAGGCGAAGGCCTCGCGCTGCTGATCCGGCGCGGCGCAGCCGTCGAGGCGGCCCGGCCAGTACATGTCGATACCGGTCTCTCCCACCGCCACCACCCGCGGGTGCGCGGCCAACGCCGCCAACTCCGCCCTGGCGGCCTCGTCGAGGGTGTGCGCCCGGGTCGGGTGCAACGCCACGGCGGCATAGACCCGCGGATCCCAGTCGGCGGCCGCGGCCGCCCAGCGGGCCGCGTCGAGGTCGTCGGCGATGGTGACGACGGCCTGGACACCGACCGCACCGGCACGGTCAAGGATGGCGGTCACGTCCTCGGCGGTCTGCGCACCGCAGGCATCGAGATGGGTGTGCGCGTCGATCAGCGGGGTCAGCGGCTCCGGGGCGGGCGGCTTCTCTCTCTTGGCGCTCACCACAGACACCTTAAGGTGAGAGCCAAATGACTACGTCTCTCCCCGGCGCGGGGACGCGCACCCCAGGCGCCCCTTTCTACATCACCACTGCCATCGCCTACCCCAACGGCGACCCGCACATCGGGCACGCCTACGAGTACATCGCCACCGACGCCATCGCCCGGTTCAAGCGTCTCGACGGGTATGACGTGCGCTACCTCACCGGCACCGATGTGCACGGCCTGAAGATGGCCGAGACGGCGGCCAAGCTCGGCATCACCGCCGCCGAGCTGGCCACGCGCAACTCCGATGTCTTCGAGCGCATGCAGGAACGCCTCGGCGCCTCCTACGACCGGTTCATCCGGACCTCCGACGCCGATCATTACGAGGCCTCCCGGGAGATCTGGCGCCGGATGAATGAGGCAGGCGATATCTACCTCGGCAGTTACCAGGGCTGGTACTCGGTGCGCGACGAACGCTTCTTCGCCGAGGACGAGACCCAGGTGGGCGAGAACGGGACGCGCACGGCCATCGAGACCGGCACCGAGGTCACCTGGACCGAGGAGCAAACCTACTTTTTCCGGCTGTCCGCCTACACCGACCGACTGCTGGCGCTCTACGCCGAACACCCCGAGTTCATCGGGCCCGACGTGCGCCGCAACGAGATCGTCAGCTTCGTTTCCGGCGGACTGCGCGACCTGTCGATCTCGCGCACCACCTTCGACTGGGGCGTCCCGGTGCCCGATCACCCCGATCACGTCATGTACGTCTGGGTGGACGCGCTGACCAACTACCTCACCGGTGTCGGCTTCCCGGACACCACGTCCGAGGCGTTCGAGAAGTATTGGCCCGCCGATCTGCACATGATCGGCAAGGACATCATCCGGTTCCACACCGTCTACTGGCCCGCTTTCCTGATGTCGGCCGGACTGGCGCTGCCGAAGCGGATATTCGCCCACGGGTTCATCAACGTCAAGGGCGAGAAGATGAGCAAGTCGCTGGGCAATGTGGTCGATCCTCTGGTGCTCGTCGACGAGTTCGGGGTGGACGCGGTGCGCTACTTCTTCCTGCGCGAGGTGCCCTTCGGACAGGACGGCAGCTATAGCGAAGAGGCAATCATCGGGCGGATCAACGCCGATCTGGCCAACGAATTGGGCAACCTGGCGCAGCGATCGTTGTCGATGGTGAACAAGAACCTCGACGGGGTGGTCCCCGTACCGGGTGCTTTCACGCCCGAGGACAACGAGCTGCTGGCCGCCGCGGATGCCCTGCTGGATCGGGTGCGCGAGTGCTACGACCAGCAGGCCATGCATCTTGCGCTCGACGCCGTCTGGTCGGTCCTGGGCGCGGCCAATCGCTACTTCTCGGCACAGGAACCGTGGGTGCTGCGCAAAACCGAAACACCGGAGGCACAACAGCGTTTCGGCACGGTGCTCTATACGACGCTGGAGACCGTGCGCATCGCCACCCTGCTGACCCAGCCGGTGATGCCGACCGCGACCGCCAAACTGCTCGACCTGCTCGGCCAGCCGGCCGAGGCACGCGATTTCGGTGCGATCGGCACCCGGCTCACGCCGGGTGTCACATTGCCCAAACCCGAAGGCGTGTTCCCCCGCTATCAGACGGATGTGTGATGACCAGCCTGCACGAGAAGCTCCATGACATCTACGACGAAGTGGCCCAGCGCAATCCGGGCGAGACCGAATTCCATCAGGCCGTCTACGAGGTGCTCACCAGCCTCGGACCGGTGGTCGCCAAGCATCCGGAGTACGCCGACAACGCGGTGATCCATCGGCTCTGCGAACCGGAGCGCCAGATCATCTTCCGGGTGCCCTGGGTCGACGATTCCGGTGCCGTGCAGATCAATCGGGGGTTCCGGGTCGAGTTCAACTCCGCCCTCGGTCCCTACAAGGGTGGATTGCGCTTCCACCCGTCGGTGTACCTGGGCATCGTGAAATTCCTCGGCTTCGAACAGATCTTCAAGAACTCGTTGACCGGTCTGCCGATCGGCGGCGGCAAGGGTGGATCCGATTTCGACCCGAAGGGTCGCTCACCCCAGGAGGTCATGCGGTTCTGCCAATCGTTCATGACCGAGCTCTACCGCCATATCGGTGAATACACCGATGTGCCCGCCGGAGATATCGGCGTCGGCACCCGCGAGATCGGTTATCTGTTCGGCCAATACAAGCGGATCACCAACCGGTGGGAGGCCGGCGTGTTCACCGGCAAGGGTCTGACGTGGGGCGGCTCCCAGGTCCGCACCGAGGCCACCGGATACGGGACGGTGTTCTTCGTCGACGAGATCCTGCGGGCCGCCGGCGACTCGTTCGACGGCAAGCGGGTCGTGGTGTCGGGGTCGGGCAATGTGGCCGTCTACGCCATCGAGAAGGTGCAGGCCCTCGGCGGAATCGTGGTGGCCTGTTCGGACTCCGGCGGCTACATCGTCGACGACAAGGGCATCGACCTCGATCTGGTCAAGGAGATCAAAGAGGTGCGCCGCGGCAGGATCGACGAGTACGCCGATGCCCGCGGCAACGGCGCGCGCTTCGTCGCGAAGCAGAGTGTGTGGGAGGTGCCCTGCGATATCGCCCTGCCGTGCGCCACCCAGAACGAGTTGACCGGCTCCGACGCCGGCGCGCTCATCGAATCGGGGTGCCGCATCGTCGCCGAGGGCGCCAACATGCCGTGCACGCCCGACGCCGTCAAGTACTTCAGCGAGGCGGGTGTGACGTTCGCGCCGGGTAAGGCCGCCAACGCCGGCGGGGTGGCGACCAGCGCGCTGGAGATGCAGCAGAACGCCTCCCGGGATTCCTGGACGTTCGAGGAGACCGAGGCGCGATTGGCCGAGATCATGGGCCGCATTCACCACACCTGCCTCAGCACTGCCGACGAGTACGGTCAGCCCGGCAATTACGCGGCCGGCGCCAATATCGCCGGTTTCATCAGGGTGGCCGACGCGATGCTGGCGCTGGGCCTGGTCTAGCCGCGCGGCCGGTCGAGTAGTGGGCCGATCCGATAATCCACCAGCCGCCGCATGACCAACCCGGTGGTGGTCTTCTCGACGCCGTCGATGTCGAGGATCTGCCCGGCCAGCCGATACAGGTCGTCGGCGTCGCGCGCGACGATCTGCACCAGCAGGTCGGTGACGCCACTGAGGCCATGCACCTCAAGCACTTCGGGGATGCCGGCCAATGCGTCGCCGATGGCGCGCAGCCGGCGCTGGGTGACCGTGACCATGATGAAGGCCGTCAACGGGTAGCCCAGTGCCGCCGGATCGATCCGCCGCTCGAACGATTGCAGCACACCGTCGGTATCGAGTCTCGCCAGCCGCGAGTGCACAGTGTTCCTGGCCAGTCCGGTGGCCTCCGCCAAGGCGACCGTGGTGGCCCGCGGTTCGTGGACCAGTGCCCGCAGAATCCGCATATCGACATCGTCGACGACCCGGTCGGGATTCGTTGTCATGCGCGCTCCACTCGTCGAAGTCGGTCCCATAGAAGCACTATGGTCAATTCGACGTCATCGTATTGCACGAAAAGATCGCAAAATTGTGCAGTGTATGAACTATCTGCCCAACCAGATCGAGGGTGGGTCATGCGAGCGCCTTCCCCGCAGCCGATCCGGCGAACGCCGAGAGCATGACCTACGTCACGTAATGTCACATTGCCGGGCGCACCGGTGTCTTGAGGGCATCACTGGCCCACACAAGGAGACATCATGACCGAGACCGTGGCTCGCATCGTCATCATCGGCGGCGGTTACGCCGGCGCACTGGCCGCCAACCATCTGCTCCAGCGCGATGACGTGGACATCACTCTGGTCAACTCTCACCCGCAGTTCGTGGAGCGGATCCGGCTGCACCAGCTTGCCATCGGCAATGACGACGCCGTCGCCGATTACGCCGAACTGCTCGGGGCACGGGTGCGACTGGTGGTCGACACGGCCCACCGGATCGACACCGCGGCCCGCCGCGTCCAGCTCGCCTCCGGTGCCACGCTGGACTATGACCAGCTGATCTATGCCGTGGGAAGCAACGGGGGCGCCGCACCCGAATTCGCCTACCGGCTCGGCGATTTGGAGGATGCGCAACGCCTGGCGGTGCGCCTGCGGGATCTGCCGGCCGACGCCCCGATCGTCGTCGTCGGCGGCGGGTTGACCGGTATCGAGGCCGCGGCGGAGTTCGCCGAAGCCCGCCGCGCCGTCACACTGGTCGCCGGGGCGGTCCTCGGGCCCTCACTGAGCCATCCGGGTCGCCGGTCGGTGGCCAGACAACTGCACAAGCTCGGTGTGACGGTCATCGAAGGGGCGACCGTCGATGCCGTCGGCGCAGCGGACGTGATGCTGTCCGACGGACGCACACTGCCCGCTGCCGCCACCGTGTGGACCGCCGGATTCGGGGTGCCCGCACTGGCCGCCGCGAGTGGACTGCGCACCGATGCGTTGGGCAGGTTGCTCACCGACGAGACGCTGACCAGCATCGACGATGACCGCATCGTCGCGGCCGGGGATGCGGCCGCCCCGTCCGGTGTGCCGCTGCGGATGAGCTGCCAGGCAGCACTGCCGTTGGGCGCCCAGGCCGCCAACACCGTGTTGGCCCGGATCGCCGGAACCGATCCCGCCCCGATCAGTCAGGCCTTCACCGGCCAGTGCATCAGCCTGGGTCGCACCGGGGGCACCATCCAGTTGGCGCGTACCGACGACACCCCGATCC
Organism: Mycobacterium sp. VKM Ac-1816D; assembly: GCF_000416385.1. Classification (NCBI taxonomy): domain Bacteria; kingdom Bacillati; phylum Actinomycetota; class Actinomycetes; order Mycobacteriales; family Mycobacteriaceae; genus Mycobacterium; species Mycobacterium sp. VKM Ac-1816D. The sequence goes on along the minus strand of NZ_AOHQ01000133.1, from coordinate 113,839 downwards.
GGCTGTACCTCGGTGGCCGAGCCGCGGCGTTGGTCAAGGAACAGGTGTGCAAGGGCACGCTGGCGTTCCTGCGCAAGGAGGCCCGCAAGCCCGGTGCCTACTTCTGGCTCAAGAGCAGCAAGCGCGCCAAGGCGCTCGCACCGGAATCGGCACCGGCGTGAGCACCGGTGAGCACGCCGAGCGCTTCACAGCGCTACGTCCGCTGCTGTTCACCATTGCCTACGAAATACTGGGATCGGCAACCGAATCCGATGATGTCCTGCAGGAGAGTTATCTGCGCTGGGCCGAGGTGGAGCTGGACACCGTCCGCGACACCAAGTCCTATCTCGCCCAGCTGGTGACCCGGCAGTCACTCAACGCGCTGCGTGCGCAGGCCCGCAGGCGCGAGGAGTACGTGGGACCGTGGCTGCCCGAGCCCCTGCGGGTGCAGGACACCGATGCCAGCGCGGATGTCGTGCTGGCCGAATCGGTGTCGATGGCGATGATGGTGGTCCTGGAGACGCTGTCACCGGACGAGCGTGCCGTGTTCGTGCTGCGTGAGGTGTTCGGATTCGGCCACGACGAGATCGCCGCTGCGGTCGGCAAATCCACGGCCGCGGTCCGCCAGTTGGCACACCGGGCCCGGGAACACGTGCACGCCCGGCGCAAACGCTACGAGCCGGTCGACAGTTCGGTCAGCGAGGCGCTGACCGCTCAGTTCCTGCTCACCGCGGCCACCGGCGATATCGCCGGGTTGGTCGAGATGCTGGCCCCCGATGTGGTGTGGACCGCCGACAGTGCGGGCAAGGTCAGCGCGGCCCGCCGCCCGGTGCACGGTGCGGACAGGGTGGCGCGGCTGATCATCGGCCTGTTCCGGATGTCCGGCGAGCAGGGCCGGGTCGAATACACCACGTACAACAATGCTCCCGCACTCAACCTCTACCTGGGTGAGAGTTTCGAGGGCGTCATCACCGTGGAGTTCACCGCGGGCAAGATCTCGCACTTCTACGCCATGCGCAACCCGGAGAAGCTCACCACCGCGGCCATCCCGAGAGCCATCGGCCGCTAGCTTCTGGAAAGCTGAACCGGTGCGCATCGACCGGCTCGGCGACCTCGGCAACGCCCCCGAGGTGTTGCGGTGGATCGCCGATGCGGCGGCGCGCCACGGAAAGGCGGCGCCGGCCGCGCTGATCGGTGACTGGTTCGGCTCCCGTGCGGTGATCGCCCCCTCGCTGGCGGCCGAACCGCTCCCGGAGTTGTTCGAGGCCTACCCGGGCACTTCGACGTCGGTCGGCGGCGGCTGGTTCGGTTACCTGTCCTACCCGGACGGACCGGGGCAACCGCGCATCCCGCAGGCCGCGGGCGGCTGGTCGGACTCGGTGTTGCGGCAGGACGCGGACGGGCAATGGTGGCATGAGAGCCTCACCGACACAGCACTTCCCGATTGGCTGTCCGGGATATCGAGCGTGCCTGCCCGACCGTACCGGCTGACCTGGACCGCACCCGACCGTGACCGGCACCTCGCCGGTGTGACCGCCTGCCTGGACGCGATCGGTGCCGGCGAGGTCTACCAGGCCTGCGTGTGCACCCAGTTCCGCGGCAAGCTCACCGGGGATCCACTGGACTTCTTCGTCGACGCCGTCACGCGCACCGCACCGGCGCGCGCCGCCTATATCGCGGGCAGCTGGGGTGCGGTGGCCTCGTTGTCACCGGAGCTGTTCCTGCGCCGCAGCGGCGAGGCGACCTCGTCGAGCCCCATCAAAGGCACACTGCCGCTGCATGAGTCGCCGGCGCTGCTGCGCGCCTCGGCCAAGGACGTCGCCGAGAACATCATGATCGTCGACCTGGTGCGCAACGACCTCGGCAGGCTCGCCGTCACCGGGTCGGTGTCCGTGCCGGAGCTGCTGCGGATCCGGCCCGCACCCGGGGTATGGCACCTGGTGTCGACCGTCGCCGCGCGCATCCCGGTTGCGACGCCGATGTCGATGGTGCTGGACGCGACGTTCCCGCCCGCGTCGGTGACCGGCACACCGAAGGGCCGGGCCCGCGAGCTTCTCGGCGGCTGGGAACAGCATCGCCGCGGAATCTATTGCGGCACAGTCGGTCTTGCCTCACCGTCGGCGGGCACCGAGCTGAACGTGGCCATCCGCACCGTCGAATTCGACGCCGTGGGCAACGCGGTACTCGGCGTCGGCGGCGGTATCACCGCCGATTCAGACCCGGCCGCCGAATGGCAGGAGTGTCTGCACAAAGCGGCCTCCATCATCGCGCTGGGTCAAGATCGCGAAGTTCACGACGACGCCCGCAGCCCGGTCAGCGCCGTCACCCAGGCCGCGTTGCCGGAGAAGACGTAGAACGCGATCTCCCCGGCGGCGGTGTCGACGATCAAATGCGTCTGCCCGCCCGCCACCGAACCCTTGAACGCCGTCGCCTCCCGGACTCCGGTGATCTCGGCGACCGGGACCTCGATGGTCTTCTGAGTCAGCGTGCGAAACACCAACCGGCGCGCCGTCAGCGCGACGAACCCGGCGTTCTTCACGGTCGGATAACCCGGCGCGGTGGCCCCGCGGTAGGACCCCTTCTCCGGTCCGCGGACCATGGTCTCGCCGGCCAGTTCGGCGCCGAACTGCGCGGCGGCGGCCTCGCTGCGCCGCGGTAGCCACCACAGCAGCGGGATGGCGATCAGCGCGCCCACCGCGACCAGGATCCCGAGGACAAGCAACACCACGAACATCGTCGTACTCATACCGAACACACCCCCGCAGGCTCAGTCGCGCGACTTCAACACCGCATCGTAGAGCTCACGCTTGGACGGTGCGCCCGGATTGGCGGCAATGACCTGCGCACATGCGTCCTTGACGCGCATACCGTCGTCGACCAGTTCGGCCACCTGGGCCACCAGGGTGTCCAGATCGGCCGTCGGTGTCGCCCCGGCCAGCACCACCGTGATCTCGCCGAGCACCCCGTCGGCGGCCCAGTCGGCCAACTCGGCCAGCGTTCCGCGCCGGATCTCCTCATGGGTCTTGGTCAACTCCCGGCACACCACGGCGCGCCGGTCACCGCCCAGGGTGTCGACGGCGTCGGTCAACGTGTCGGCCAGCCGTCGCGGCGACTCGAAGAAGACACAGGTGCGCGCCTCGGCGGCCAGACCGGTCAGCCAGTTACGCCGGGCGACCTGCTTGCGTGGCGAGAACCCCTCGAAACAGAACCGGTCGGCGGGCAGCCCGGACACCGCCAGCGCCGTCGTCACCGCCGAGGGACCCGGCAGACAGCTCACCGTCAGCCCGGCCTGCACGCACGCGGTCACCAGCCGGTAGCCGGGATCGTTGATCAGCGGCATCCCCGCATCGCTGATCAACAGCACGGTGGCCCCGGCGGCGATCTCGTCGACCAGCATCGGCACCCGCGACGCCTCGTTCTGGTCGAACAGACTGAGCAGCCGTCCGGCCGGTGTCACCTCCAGCGCCGACGCCAGCGTGCGCGCCCGGCGGGTGTCCTCGGCGGCGATGACATCCGCGGTGGCCATGGCGCGGACCAACCGCGCCGACGCATCGCCGGGCTGACCCAGCGGAGTGGCACCCAGCAGCAATCGGCCTTCGGACTTTTCGGCGGGTGGGGGCGTAGCGAGCGGGGGTTCCACAACTGCAAAGCCTACGATCGTCGGTGATGACCGCTCCTGACACCGTGCAACCGGAGCGCGCCGCACCCATGATCAGTCCGGGACCACTCGTCCCGGTTCCCGACTTCGGGCCCGTCGACCGGCTGCAGGGCTGGGTGATGACCGCGATCATCGGGGCGCTGGCCGCGCTGACCCGCTTCCTGAACCTGGGCTCGCCGACCGACGCCGGCACCCCGATCTTCGACGAGAAGCATTACGCGCCGCAGGCCTGGCAGATGCTGCACAACAACGGCATCGAGGACAATCCCGGTTACGGCCTGGTGGTCCACCCGCCGATGTCGAAGATGCTGATGGGCATCGGTGAGTGGCTTTTCGGTTACACCGGGCTGGGCTGGCGGTTCAGCGGCGCGGTGTGCGGCGTCATCATCGTCATCCTGGTCGCTCGGATCGTCCGACGGATCAGCCGGTCCACGCTGGTCGGCGGGATCGCCGGGCTGCTGATCATCGCCGACGGGGTCAGCTTCGTCTCCTCCCGCACCGCGCTGCTGGACGTGTATCTGGTGGTGTTCGTGGTCGCGGCGTTCGGGGCGGTGATCGTCGACCGGGACCAGGTCCGGGAGCGGATGCACATCGCCCTGTTGGAGGGTCGCATCACCGACACCCCGTGGGGGCCGCGCCTGGGCGTGCGGTGGTGGCGGTTCGGCGCCGGTGTGCTGCTGGGTCTGGCATGCGCGACGAAATGGTCGGGCCTGTATTTCGTCGCCTTCTTCGGGGTGCTGACGCTGGCCTTCGACATCGCCGCGCGCCGGGCCTACCGGGTGCAGCGGCCGTGGCTCGGTGCGGTGCGCCGCGACGTCGGGCCGTCGTTGTACGCGTTGGTGCTCATCCCGTTCGCGGTGTATCTGGCCTCGTACGCGCGCTGGTTCGCCTCGGAGACCGGGGTGTACCGCCACGAGGTGGGCCGCACCATCGGCGAGGGCGGCTTCCTGCCCGATGCCATTCGCTCGCTCTGGTACTACACGGCCTCGGTGTACCGCTTCCATTCCGGGCTGACCAACGCCGCGGGTAATCACCACCCGTGGGAGTCCAAGCCGTGGACGTGGCCGATGTCGCTGCGCCCGGTGCTCTACGCCATCGATCAGCAGAACGTGCCCGGCTGTGGCGCCGAGTCCTGTGTGAAGGCCGTGATGCTGGTCGGCACCCCGACGATGTGGTTCATCGCGGTGCCGGTGCTGCTGTGGGCCTGTTGGCGGACGTTCGTGCGGATGGACTGGCGGTACGCGGCGGTGCTGGTCGGCTACTGCGCGGGATTCCTGCCGTGGTTCCTGGCCATCGACCGGCAGATGTACTTCTTCTACGCCACCGCGATGGCGCCGTTCTTCGTGATGCTGATAGCGCTGATCCTGGGCGACATCTTGTATCAGCCGCGGCAGAACCCCGAACGACGAACGCTGGGCGTGATCGCGGTGAGTTTCTACGTGGCGCTGGTGATCACGAACTTCGCCTGGCTGTACCCGATCCTGACCGGGCTGCCGATTTCGCAGACGACCTGGCATATGCAGATCTGGTTGCCCAGCTGGCGGTGAGCGGCTCGCGTCGCAAGGTGGTCTGAAGGATTGCGTCAGCCTCGACGGGACCGCCCCAGCGATGGTGCCGATTGCATACGCGAATACGGCGCTTTACGCCCCTTCGGTCCGTCTCAAGCTAGGACTATCGCCTCGGTTGCGGCACCGGTGTTGAATCGACAAAGTGTCGCTCATCTAAGGACGCCACAACCTCGGTCAGTTCGCGAACGGCACCTTCTACCCTGCTCCAAGTAAGTGGTGGATCAACAACTAGGTCGCCGCCGGCAGCCTGTGCGACCGAATCCAAATCCAGCCCCCAAAGATTGGCAAGGCTATTTATTGCGGATACAACGCAACGGGTCGAGAACATTGCGTTTCTCATTAAGAATATCCGGGCGCCTGCAGTTCCCTTCTGCTCAGAGACCACTGTAATTGCCAACCAGGTTGCGTTGCCGTGGGTCGGCCTACTCAGTTCTTCGTAGCCAATAGCGCCGTCACTGAAATATCGTTCGAGGAGGCGCGTTGCAGTTCCAAGCGTTTGTTTCGGCACATTCTTGAACTCCTTCGAGGTCCGCGCCTTCCAGCTTTCCCATCTCTTAATTAAAATAGTCGCACCAGCGTCGTTGGATGACTTGTATTCACGAAGTGACGCCGCAACCAGAGCGGCAACTCGGAGCATCCTGACGGAGTGATCGACATTTGCGTCAGACATATAAATAGAGCGGGAAGCATGTTCTGCGGCGGCTCGTGCTATCGCAGATGAGCCCACCAAGCTCGGGTAACCCCCGTCCAACAACTTCGACAGCGAGTTAAGACAGTCGCCGGCGGAAATGAGATAGAACTTGGCAAATCGGTGTGCCGTCAGTAACGGGTCCTCCACGTCTGACGTCGATCCAAATTGCTCATCAACGTCCGAGATCGATTGGCCGGGCTCACGGTACTGTGGCGTCCAGGTAGCAGTGGCGAGCGCATATTGAGCGGCCAAGCCTGATACAAACTTAACTGGTTCGACCCATTCTGCGACCGTGGCGTTCGCTTCGTCTTTCATGCGGTGGACACTATCTTTTCACCGTAAGGTTCAGGCGTGGACATCGTCGGACCACTCATCGGGGTTGTCGGTAAGGGCCGCTGCACGAGTAGGTGAAACTGTCACCTGATTGTGCAGCAGACCCAAGGGCCATTCGTTCCATGCTGCACATATTCGCACTAGCGCTCCGCTCTACGTTGCATGCTGTAGAGCTGCGTCGGAGCGGTTCGGTACGCTACGAAATTGGACACAGGGGGTGAAAGTGCCGTCAGACAATCCGGCCATTGTTCTGCGGGACATCCTGCGAAAGGTCATGGGCACAGGGTCCGATGTCCACGCGTCCTGGGTGCACGTTCTCGGTGCAGATGTAGGAACCGATGACTTTTCGCTTCGCCACTGCGAGATCATCGCAGTATGGCGCCAGGTATACGACCTGATCTTTGCGCTCCCTGAAGGCGACGACGACCGCAGCCAGTATCTAGGGTTGATGTCGCACTACTACACCGCGATCGTGTACCCCGACGCCTGGACGAACCCCTCAAACAAGATGGCCACTCGGCTGATCGTGGATCAGTTGACCGGTATCGCTTCAACCATAAAGTACCGTGCCTTGGCAGCGCCATCCCTAACGGATGATTCAATTGCTCGGCTGTACGAATCAATCACCGAATGGCGCGACATTTTGGATCAAGCGGATTTCGAGGAGAAACTGAAGGCGGAGCTACACGCGCAAGTCGATCATCTCGAGTGGCTGCTCGATAACGTTAATCTTCTTGGTTCCAGCCCAGTTGTCGAGGCGAGTAAGAAGCTGGCCGGTACAAGCCTCGTCGCGATGCAGGCGAAGCCGTCTTTCGCGAAGAGAATTGGCAAGGCGACGGCAGCCGCTCTGGCTGCAATTGCTTTGTTCCACGCGGGTGTGGACGACGTGGTTGGTGTCATTGAAGGCGTCAGCGAAATGCGTCACGCAGTGGTGGAAATTTTCAAGCCTCAGGACCAGCTCGAGCCTCCCCCGGCCATGAAAGAGCTCACGGCGGGCGGCATAGCTAATGATCCAGAAAGCCCCACGACCGACGACGGGTCGGAGGGCTGGCTGGGAGCACATTAGACGATTTGTGCCTCACTCACTGTCGCCGTCTTCGCGGCCTCGCGCTCAGCGAGCCACTTGGCAAACCGCTTCTTCATCGGGGTGATGTCCTTGGCGGTGAACGCGTAGCGCGATCCTGAGCCGACAACCTCGTAGTCCTTGGACGCACGCAGGAACACGCTAAGCGTCTTCGGGCCAGTGCCGACCGTCTCAGCGACCTCGCGGGTCGTGAGCGTGGAGGGAGCGGGTGTGGTCATGTTCAGGTCCTTTCGTTCGAGTATGTTTCGAACGTAATACAATCGTCGCCCGAACCTAACCCATACCGGCGGTAAGACTTTCGCTACGAATCCTCATCACGAGCAAAAGCTCCTAATTCTTCCTCCTGGCATGGTCGGACAGCGCCCCCACAATGTCGGCGATGGGCCCGAACGGGTGGTCGGCGTCGAGGTCCATCGTCAGTTCGCCATCAAGCTCGAACGTGTCAACTACCGTGCGACTCCCCTCAGTGTGCGATGTCCATACGACGCGAAAGCCCATCGGGCGCAGCCAGACGTTACGCGCCTCGGTGTCTTGTTCGTCCCACCACTCGGAGCAGAGTTCGCCCGTTGGTTCGGATCGCCATCCCGCGGGTTTCGCAGGTACAGAATTCAATTCGGGTTGACGTTCCGTCAACGCGGCGATGCGCTTGTCGAGTCTTTCACGCTAAGGTGTGCCGCGTTTGAAGGCACCTGTTCCAAGTTGGTCGGTGAGGTCAGCAAGTAGCTCGTTAGTCTCACCCAACTCTGTGGTGTGGTCATTACCGGCGAACCACACCCTTTGGCGGCGTTCGAGTGGACCAAGGTTCTGGAGAATCCTGCGTTCGAGTTCTTTGTCGGCCAACTACAACGAAATCGTGCGTTTGTCAGCACTGCTCCTTGTATTGCGCAGATGCACAACGGTATCGCGGCTTGCGTCCTGCCCTGCCCTGCCCTTGAGTCGACACACTGAGCGGCCACACACGCGCAATACAGGATCCGAAGGAGCAGGCCAGAAGAGCGAGCGGTCGGCTCCTTGCGATTTTTCCGTCCCGATAGCTCCACACCGACACGATCGAACATGTCACGGGACAGAACCGGTTCGGCTCGAATGATGGAAGATCCATCGTCACCCACGATGAGCACTTCCTGTCCGAGCACTTTCTTGCCCTTGGCGTCGCGCTGAAGTCGCCCCTGCGAATCCAACAATTGTTCGCGCGTGACAACGCGACCGGGCAACGTCGGGCACGTCAGAGCTCGTCTGAGCCGCCTGCTCGCGCCACCCCCAGCACTGTGCATCACAAGTGACAGGCTCCTGCCGTCAACCCCAACATCGAAGGTGGCCGTGATCGGCTCGCCCATTGCATCGTGAACACGAAACACTCGTCCCTCTTTCCTCGACGTCCAGTAATCGACACGGTCTCCGCGTCGTCTGACGATGGTTTAGGAGTGGGTTAGTACATTTGCAGAATGGGCGAGATCGAGCCGGGAAAAACGAACAAACCTGAGCGGTTCGACCCGCTCCTCAAGGCCGCGATGTGGTCAGTTGGCGCCGGAGTAACAGTGCTTGCGGTCCTAGCAGTGTTGGCTTCCACGATTCCGTGGGACGGGTTCTGGCGCGGAGCAGGCCAACCCTACGCGACGACTTTGGCAGCGCTGGCCGCCATTTCGGCGGCAGCGATCGCCCTCCACAACAGCCGGACGCAGTTGGAGGAGTTGCGCGAACAACGCAAACAAGATCAAACACGCTATGAGGAACAGCGGGATCGAGACCAGAAGCGGTACGAGGAGCAGCGCGACCAGGATCAGGATCGATGGTTCGACCAAAGGCGTAGGGACGACATCAGGGAGCTACGACGGAGATTCGCGGAAGCCACGCAACAACTAGCCGACGATCGGCCGACAGTACGACGCTCCGGCGTTTACTCAATGATGGCGCTCGTTCAGGATTGGCGCGATCTGGGACAAGCGGCCGAAGCGAGAGTGTGCCTCGGCGTGCTCGGGGCTTATGTGGCAACTCCGAACCCTACCTACTCGGAGGAGCAGGGGGTACACAGACCCGAGGCCGGCTCGGATGGACCGATTCGCGCTCTGATCGTGTCAGTCTTCTGCGAGGATGGAGCGCCAGAGTGCGTTGGCGAGTTCGACTCCTGCAACCTGCTCGAGTACGCAGACCTCCGCGCGGTTGAATTCTTGGGAATCACATTTAATAACGTGATGTCTCTTAGCGGCGCGAAACTTAATGGTGCCGACTTCATCGGCGCAACGCTGCCCGATCGAATGGATTTTTCCTACGCGAAGTTGGACTACGCATGGTTGCCAAGTGTGAATCTTCGGCACGCGGATTTTGGGGGGGCATCCCTGAGAAGCGCTCATTTCGATCGAGCCCAGTTGCATGACGCAGATTTTCGGTTCTCGATGCTTGATGAAACAAGCTTTGAGGAAGTGACCTACAACAAGGGAACCAGCTGGCCGGACGGCTTTTCACCGCCTGAGACTGCGGTCCTTTCCACCAAGGTTTAATTGGAAACAGTCGAGCACGCGACCGTCCACATTCCCGCGAGCGTGCGCCTTCTCTCCTGCGAACCCGGCGTGTTGGGGTGCAGACACGCACGTTCGCCGGAAACGGGAGCTAGCGGATTGCTTCGTAGCGGCGCAGCGCCTCCTTGCGCTCGGCGCTGTGGTCGACCATCGGCTCGGGGTAGTCGGCGCTGCCGTACTCGGGCACCCAGCGCCGCACATACGCCCCGTCGGGGTCGAACTTCTTGCCCTGGGTGTCGGGGTTGAACACCCGGAAGTACGGGGCGGCGTCGGTGCCGCAGCCGGCGGCCCACTGCCAGCCGTGCTGATTGCTGGCCATGTCCCCGTCGACCAGCTGCTCCAGGAACCAGCGCGCGCCCCACTGCCACGGCAGGTGCAGATCCTTCACCAGGAATGACGCGGTGATCATCCGGACCCGGTTGTGCATGAACCCACTCTCGGCGAGCTGGCGCATCCCGGCATCGACGATTCCGAAACCGGTCTTACCGGCCTTCCAGGTCTCGAACCGCCGCTTGGCGTCCGCGTCCTCGTCCACCGCGATCGCGTCGAAGGCCTTGTTCCAGTTCCACCAGACGCTACGCGGCCACGAATCCAGCACCGTGGCATAGAAGTCGCGGAACGCCAGTTCCCGCAGATAGGCCTGCGGGCCCTCCCCCGACGTCAGGTCGGCGGCCATGGTGCGCGGATGGATGGCGCCGAACTTCAGATGCGCCGACATGCGGCTGATGCCCTCGATATCGGGGCGGTTGCGGTCATCGCCGTAGTCGGCAATCTTGTTCTTGACGAACGATTTCCACGCCTTGCGCGCGGCGGTCTCCCCCGCCGGCAGATCCAGCTGCGCCACCCCGTCGGGGATATCGGCGGCCTTGGCGGCACGGCCGACGTCGCTCGGGTCGATCCACGTCGCACTCTTGGGCCCGGTCTTGGCCGGTGCCCGCCAGCCATGCTCGCGCCAGGCCCGAAAGTACGGGGTGAAGACCTTGTAGGGAGTCCCGTCATCCTTGGTGACCCGCCCCGGGGAGACCAGATACGGCGAGCCGCTCTCCTCCAGCGGGATATCGCCGAGGGCCTCGCGCACCGCGGCATCGCGGCGCTTCCCGTACGGCGAGAAATCACCGGAGACGTGCACCGCCGAGGCCTCGATCGCCTTGGCCAGCGCGGGGATTCGCTCCTGGGCCCGGCCCTCGGTGACCAGCAGCCTGCCGTCGAGCTGATCGTGGACATCGCGCAACGCGTCGTAGAGGTACTGCAGCCGTCGCGGGCCCGAACTGGCGTGCAGCCGCGGATCGAGCACGTAACAGGCCAGCACCTCGCCGTCCTTGTCGGCAGCGTCCAGCAGGGCGGGCAGATCGTGCAACCGCAGGTCGCGCCGGAACCACAGCAACGTAGGCATGCCCTTCATGCTGCCCCGTGCGCTGGCCCGGCAAACCTCGCCCTACAGCGGGTCACGCGCCGCCGGGCACGACATGCAGCGCGGACCGCCGCGACCGGTGCCCAGCTCCGATGCCGCGATCGGCAGCACCTCGATACCGGAGTCGGCGAGCCGGGTGTTGGTCTCGGTGTTGCGTTCGTAGGCGACCACGACACCGGGCGCCACGGCCAGGGTGTTGTTGCCGTCGTCCCACTGCTCACGTTCGGCGGTCACCGGGTCCAGCCCGGTGTCGATGACGCGCAGCTTGCCGATGCCCATGGCGTCGGCGGCGGCCTCGACGAACGGCGCCGCCCGGTCGATCTTCACTCCCCCACCGTCGACCTTGTGAATGGTGAACGCCGACAACGAGTCCACGATGTTCGGGTACATGACCACGGCATCGGCGTCGACCATGGTGCAGACGGTGTCCAGATGCATCTGGGCCCGTTCCTGCGCGATCGGCACGGCCAGCACCGTATGCGCTAGATCATCGTCGAACAGGCTGCGGGCCAGGGCCTCGGCACCGGCCGGGGTGGTGCGCTCCCCGACGCCGACGGCGACCACCCCGGGGGCCAGCAGCAGCACGTCACCGCCCTCGACCGGGGCCGACCGCGATTCGTAGGCCCGCCGCACGCCGAGGAACCGCGGATGGTGGGCATAGATCAAGTCGGTCAGCGAGGTCTCGCGGACCCGCGCGGGCAGGGCCAGCGAGGTGATGGCCACCCGCGGTCCGATCCAGAACGACGAGTCGCGGGTGAACAGCAGGTTGGGCAGCGGGTCGATGACGAAGTCGCCACCGTGGTGCATGCGGCGCACCAGCGAGAACTCGGTGGAGGCGAACGGTAGTTCGTCGAAGGTCATGCCTGCCATCAGCACGTGCGCCAACGCGTCCGGTTCGAGCGTTCGCAGGTACGCCGAAAGCTCTTGGGCCAATGGGATTCCCAGTCGACGGGGGTCGACGGCGGCGGAGATGCCGTGCATCCGGGCGGCACCGGAGGCCAGCGCCTGGGCCAGGAGATCACCCAGTAGCAGCACCTCGACCCCGCGCGAGGCCAGCAACGCCGCGAACGCGTCGTGTTCCTCTTGGGCCTTGGCGACCCAGGGCAGCCCGTCGAACAACAGGGTGTCGTTGTTGCGCGGGGTGAGCCGCTGCAACTCCGCGCCGGGACGGTGCAGGATCACCGTCCGCAGCCTGCCGACCTCCGAATTGGATCCCAGCGGTATCGCTTCCACGTTCAGAACGTTAACTCAACTATGGTTGAGGTGTATGGAGACACTTGAGCTCACACCCGGTGAGATGGCCCGCCGCAGCGGGGTGGCCGTGTCTGCGCTGCACTTCTACGAGCGCGAGGGTCTCATCGTGTCGCGGCGCACATCGGGCAATCAGCGCCGCTATCGGCGCGAGACCCTGCGCCGGGTGGCCTTCATCCGGATGTCGCAGCGTCTGGGCATTCCGCTGGCCCGCATCCGCGACGCGCTGGCCACCCTGCCCGAGGACCGGGTGCCCACCAGTAAGGACTGGGCGCGGTTGTCGGCCGGGTGGCGCGAGGACATCGACGCACGGATCCTGCATCTGCAGCGTTTGCGCGACAATCTCGCCGGGTGCATCGGGTGCGGATGCCTGAGCCTGAAGGCGTGCCGGCTGGCCAACCCCGACGACGTGCTGGCCGATCAGGGGCCCGGCGCGGCCAACCTGTGATATCGAACGTCTGTGCGATAGCCTTGGTTCGTGTCACTGGCCGTTCAGGGGTCGCTCTTCGACCATTCGGAGCGTCGGAGCCTGGGTGCGGGCGCCTGGATCGACGTGCGTGCGGGCTGGCTCAACGGTTGGTTGGACGATGACAAGACGCTGTTCGACGAGCTGCTGACCGCCATCCCGTGGCGTGCCGAGCGTCGGCAGATGTACGAGCGGGTGCTCGACGTGCCGCGTCTGGTCAGCTTTCACGATCTGACCGCCGCCCCCGCCCCACATCCGGCCATCGCCCGGCTGCGGGTCCGGCTCAACGACATCTACGCGGGCGAACTCGGCGAACCGTTCACCAGCGCGGGCCTATGCCTGTATCGCGACGGCACCGACAGCGTGGCCTGGCACGGCGACACCGTCGGACGCAGTAGCACCGAGGACACCATGGTGGCCATCGTCAGCCTCGGTGCGCGCCGGGTGTTCGCGATGCGCCCGCGCGGCGGCGGACGGAGCCTGCGGTTGCCCCAGGCCCACGGCGACCTGCTGGTGATGGGCGGCTCGGCGCAGCGAACCTGGGAGCACGCGGTGCCCAAGACGGCCCGGCCGACCGGGCCGCGGATCAGCATCCAGTTCCGGGTGCGCGACGTTCGCTAAGTCCGCCCGGCCCGGACGTCCTCGACCGCGGCGGTGAGCATCTCGCGGGCCTTCTCGGTGTCCACCGGGGCCACCGGGGTGTTCGGCACCACCAGCGGATTGGCGGTCACGATGACCATGAAGCTGTCGAAGTTCGCGACGTAATTGAACAGTTCGCCGCTGCGCGGCTTGCCGTCGACGGTGGTCTGCACGACGCGATGAGTGCCGAGCACGCGGGCACCCTCGATCTGCGGGGACTCCACCACCTCCACCAGGCCGCGCACCCCCGGTCCGCCGAACGCGACCTTCTGGCAGTCGGGGCCCGGGTCGTTGGGGGGCACCGGCTCGGAGGTCTGCACCGCGATGGCGATGAACCGGTTGCCCTTGCCCTCTGCGGTGGTGGCGGCCATATTGCCCTGCGCGCCTTCGGGAATGGCCAGGCCCGAAGCGAATTTCGCGCAGGCCGCCGGTTCGATCGTGACCCCGGCGGGCACGTTCTGCGGTGCCAGCATCTTCGGGTCGATACCGGTCGGGCCCGTGGTGGTGACCTGAAAGCCCGAGTCGAAGACCGATTTCACGGCGAAGACGCCGGCGATATCGGCTTTCGGCGAGTCGGCGGAGGAGCACGCCGTCAAGGCGGCAGCACAGGTAACCAGGGCCAGCGCCCGTGACGTCAGCATCGCCGCCAATCTACCCGGCCGCCTGCGCACTCCCGGTGATCTCGTGGGTCGCCGAGATCAACAGCCGACCCGCGACGTCCGGCCCGAGCTCCGGCAGCGCCGAGCCGGGATCGGTGACGACGGTGATGGTGACGACGTAGCCGGGACTCGGGTAGGCGATCGCGGTATCGGCGTGGGAACGGGTTTCGGTGCCACCCTCCACCACGGTGGTGGCCACGGTGGCCATGGCCGCGGTGGGTGTGCCGGGGATGTCCGGGGCGGCGATCGCGGTGACCGTCGCGGTGGTGCGACCGCCCCGCAACGTCCAGATCTCGCAGCCGGACGGGATGGCGGCGACGGGTCCGGGGCCGGCCACCACGGCGTGGATGATGCCCCCGGGCCCGGAGGCCGACCAGCCGTGTATCGGCGCACCCGCGCCCGGGTCGGCCAACACCGCGCATCGTTCGGGTTCGGCGGCCCAACCCGCCGTGATGCCCCAGAAGCCGGCCGGCGCGGCATTGCCGTCGAGCGGGGTGACCTCGTACCCCGGTGGAAGATCGGCCTGAACACGCTGCACCGCAGCGGGATTCACCACCTCGGCGGTCGGCGCACCCGAACCGTCTGCCTGTTCGGTCGGCGGGGCGGGCGCGGGGGCGGCGCAGGCGCTGATCACCAGCACCGCGCCAAGGCCCATCGCGTAGCCACGCACACCGCCTGTGTTACCACACCGACGCCCGGGTGTGGATCGCGAAACGCGTTTCCCGACATGCCGTCGGTTTCCGTCCCGCCCTGTAACGTCCGATCCGAGATTCGACGGACAGGAGAACCGATGAACAAGCAGACCACAGCCCGGGGCGCGGCCGTCGCGGTTGCGGTGCTCAGCCTCGCCCTGGCCGGCTGCGGATCCGACACCAAGACCGATACGAGCTCCAGCGCCGAGGAGACCTCCACGTCCACCTCGGCCGCCGCCGCGCCGGAGAACGACAGCGATGCGCCTGCCGACGCCGGCGAGAATCTGACCATCGCGCAGTACATCCAGCAGAACGGCATCACCGAAGCGCAGGTCAAACGCGGCACCCCCGGGTCGCCGTCGGTGAACCTGCCGACGCCGCAAGGCTGGGTCGACGCCGGTCCGGCCACCCCGGAATGGGCGTGGGGACAGCTCGTCTACACCGATCCGAGCATGCCGCCGCCACCGCCGACGATCACGGCGATCCTGTCCAAGCTGACCGGTGATGTCGAGGGCGCCAAGATCCTGGAATACGCGCCCAACGAGCTGAAGAATCTCCCCGAGTACAACGGCGGCAATGACGGGCAACCCGGCAAGCTCGGTGGTTTCGACGCCGTGCAGGTCGGCGGAACCTACGTCAAGGACGGCAAGACCCTGCTGGTCGCGCAGAAGACGACGGTCATCCCGGCCGACGACGGGCTGTTCGTCCTGCAGATCAACGCCGAGGGCACCGAGGAGCAGATGGGCCCGCTGATGGACGCCACCGCCGCCATCGACGAGCAGACGACCATCACGCCCAGCTGATCACGCCCGCGACATCGCCGAGGCCGCCGCGATCTGCGCCGGGCTCGGCCGCACCCCGGTGTAGCGCTCGAACTGTTCGGCCGCCTGCAACGCGATGACCTCTGCACCGGTGATCACCGGGATGCCCGCGGCGCGGGCTGCGGTGATCAACGGTGTCTCCGAGGGCATCGCCACGACATCGAACACGGTCGTCGCGGCGCCGATCGCGTCTTCGTCGAATGCTCTGGCCGACTCCTCGGGACCGCCTGCCATCCCGATCGGGGTGACATTGACCAGGATCGGTGCCCGCAGACCGTCCGGGGAAGTGGCGTGCTCCCAACCGATCCGGTCGGCCAGTGCGCGACCGGTGCCGGGGTTCCTGGCGACGACCACCCCGCGGGTGAACCCGGCTCCGACGAAGGCGGCGGCCACCGCGTTGGCCATCCCACCGCTGCCGCGCAGCACCACCGCGTCGTCGGGATTGAGCTGATGCTGGGCGATGAGTTGTTGTACCGCAAGGTAATCGGTGTTGGATGCGGTGAGGTGACCGTCATCGTTGACGATGGTGTTGACCGACTCGATGACCCGCGCCGACGGCTCGATATCGTCGACCAGCGCCATCACATCGGTTTTGAACGGCATCGAGACCGAGCAGCCACGGATGCCCAGCGCCCGCACCCCGCCGATGGCGGCGGCGATATCGGTGGTGGTGAATGCCTTGTAGAGGAAATCCAGGCCCAGTTCCTCGTACAGATAGTTGTGGAACCGCGTGCCGATGTTGCTGGGCCGCGCGGCGAGCGAGATGCACAGCGTGGTGTCCTTGTTCAGCGACGGCCGGCCGGCACTTCGCGCTGGGTGCGACATCAGCCCACCGATCCCATCACCCGCCGGGCCAGGCCGGCGATCTCATCGTAGATTTCTGGACGCAACGACAGCGCCTCGGCCGGCGGGACGTCGATCTCGGTGACCACCACGTTCAGATCATCGCGCACCCAGTGGGCGCCGGCGCGATCCAGGATGGCGCGCATCGCGTAGTTGTCGGTCAGCACCCGCGCCGAGAAGCGGGTGACGCCCCCGACATGCGCGGCGACGGCCAACGCGTCCATGAGGAATGTGCCGATACCGTGGCCCTGGTAGATGTCGGCGACGATGAACGCCACCTCGGCGGTGCTCACGCCGTGGCCTTCGCGGACGAACCGGGCGTCGGCGACCACCGGACCGTCCGGGCCCGCCGTCATCACCCAGACGAAGTGATCGACGTAGTCGACCTCGAACAGATAGGCCATCAGCGAGGGCGTCGGTACCCGGGTGCTCTGGAACCGCCGATACAGCGTCTCGGCGGAGAATTCGATGGGTCCGTCGATCGTGCGCACGTTGTCACCGGGGAGCACCGGACGCAGATGCAGGACGAGGTGGTCACGCAACGCGATCTCGATCGGCGTCAGATAGGCCGCCAGCCGCTGGCGGGCGGTGCGCACCAAGCGGGGCATCACGCCCGGCAGTTCGACAAGGGCGGCAAAGGCTTCGGGGCCACCCACCCATCCCGTCAACGACGTGGCGGCCACCACGGTCGCGCTGCGCCGGGTGTGCCGCAGCAAGGCGATCTCACCGATGACGACGCCGGGATCGATGGTGACGGTGACCGTCTCACCGCCGTCACCGACATGGGTCACCTCGGCCTGTCCGGTGGCGATCAGCAGGAAGGTCAGCGCCGTCTCACCCTGCCGCATGAGGACCTGTCCCGGGTCGGCGACCAGCGGCTGCAGCTGAGCCGCCAAGGGACGCAGCGAGTCGGCCGCGCACCCGGCGAAGAACTCAAGCGCAGCCAGTTCGTCGGCACGGTCAGCGGTCACTCCGGACACCTCACGAGGCTACGGCGCGGTCATCGGGGTCGGCAACAACGGTCAAGATCAGGTTTGCTATGAACGTGGGGAGATACCGCTTGAAAACGTTTTCTACGCACCAGTCAGTAATTTGTGGCAAACTCCGCGTATGACACAAGCGCTGCGCCGCACTCGGGGGCGCCCAAGAGCAGCTAACGGAGCGGAAACCCGCGAGCGAATCATCTTCGCGGCTCGTCAAGTTTTCAGCGAGCTTGGCTACGATGCGTCGACTTTCCAGGAGATTGCCGAGCGCGCCGACCTGACCCGCCCAGCAATCAATCACTACTTCTCCAACAAGCGCGATCTGTACCAAAACGTGCTGGACACGACCCACACCGGACTTATCGAGGCCGGGATCGCCGCAGCGGCCGGCCAGAGCACCCTGCTGGACAAACTGACCGCGTTGATGAGCGGCATGCTGGCCGCGCACCGCGAGACCGACTCCGCCGCAGCTTTCCTTGTCACCTCGATGCTGGAGGCCCATCGCCACCCCGAGCTGAAGAACGACGAATACGCCCCCCGCGACGGAATTCGCACCTTTTTGGCCGATGCCGTCAGCGACGCGATCGCAAACGGTGAGTTGACCGATGAAACCGACGGCAATTCACTCATCGAGATGTTGCTGGTGCTGATGTTCGGCATGGGCTTCTACGCCGGGTTCGTCGGCACTGATGATGAGGTCGCCGCCGTCATCGACAGATTGCGCCGGCTGTTGTCCAACGACCTGTGGGCGCTGCGGGAGCCTGCCGCCAGCTGAGCCGGCATCCGGTCCTACCGCGACGGTCCGGCGGCCTAGCCACGCGGCTGTTGCAGCGCGCTGACGAACTCGCCCAGCGGGTCGGCCGAGGTCGCCGCGTCCCCGATGAACGGATGGGACAGCTGCACCACCAAGAACAGGTTGGTCGCCACCAGCACACCGACGATCGCCACCATCGGGTAGTGCATCGAGGACCGCTCGACGCCGTAGATGATCGCGGTGCCCAACACCAGCGTGCTGGTCAAGAAGATGACTCCCCACAGCGGCCACGGCGCCCCGTCGTCATCGCGCGCCTGCAGCAGCCGCACCGTGCGGGCCTGGCTCATCTTGTCCAGGTTGCTCAGCGATGTGGTCAGCCGGCTGCGCTGGGCATCGGTGGCCGGTTGGAGCTCACCGTACGCCCGGTACACCGCCTCCAGTGCCCGGTCGGCCGCCGGCGTGGTGGTCGCGTTCCCGCCGGGCCACTCCCGCAGCGCCGCCTGCCCGTAGTCGAGCAGGACACCGCGCAGCCGCTGGGCGTCCTCGTCATCGAAAGTCGTGGTGTCCCTGGCAAGTTGCACCGCCTCCGCACCCTCTGCCCTGACGTTGGCGTCCGCGGTGTTGATATGCCCCCACATGGACGAGACGACGAACCCGATGAAGAAGGCGTAGACGAAACCGATGACCCCGTAGGTGAATCGGACGACGTCATTGTGGTCGTCGCCCTGCAATCCCGGTAACCGACGGCGTACCAGCATCTGCAGCAGCACGGCCCCACCGGCGATCACCACCACCATGATGACCAGCAGTGCACCGGCGGGAACATGCTCGACCAGCCAAGCGCTCATCGACTGACTGTAGAGCGATCCGGTCCCGCCGTCGATGAGGTCGTCTAGGGTCTGCCCCGTGGTGACCGATCACAAGTCGAACAATGAACGTATCCGCCAGGGCGAGTGGGCCGGCGGGATTGCCGACGAGCCGGCGGCGGTCCCCGCCATCCGGATCGGGCGTCGCTGGGTCAGCACGGCGTGGCTCGTGCCGCTGACGATCGCCGCACTGATTGTCGGCGTCGCCATCGCCCAGCACCTACGGCAGCACGAATGGATGCAGGAGTTCATCCTGCGCTATCCGGGAACATCGGCGCCTCGCGGCGGTATCGAACCCGGACTACCGGCCTGGCTGCGCTGGAGTCACCTGTTCAACATCGTGTTCATGATGTTCATCATCCGGGCCGGCCTGCAGATCCTGGCCGATCATCCTCGGCTGTACCTGAACTCGGGCAGCACACCCGGAACCGCGTGGCTGCGGCTGCGCGGTCCGATACCGGCCGATCGACTCGATCCGGCCGAGCCGGCACGGGTGTGGACCGCCAAGGACGACTCGGTCTCTTTGCCGAAATGGCTTGGCATACCGGGAGTCCGGCACACCATCGGTCTTGCCCGCTGGTGGCACTTCACCTTCGACACCCTGTGGCTGCTCAACGGGGTCGTCTTCTATGTCCTGTTGTTCGCCACCGGCCAGTGGCGTCGCATAGTGCCGCAGTCCTGGGATGTCATCCCCAACGCGGCCTCGACGATGGTGCAGTATCTTTCCCTGGACTTTCCGGTCAATGACGGCTTCGTCGCCTACAACGCACTGCAGTTGACCGCCTACTTCCTGACGGTCTTCGTCTTCGCACCATTGGCATTCGTCACCGGCATACTGCAAGCTCCGGCGATCGCCGCACGATTCGGATTCGGCGCCGGGCCGGCCAACCGCCAGGTTGCCCGCTCGGTGCACTTCCTGATCCTGGCGTGGATGGTCTTCTTCATCGCCATCCATACGATCATGGTCTTCACGACAGGCCTGCTCGGCAATCTCAACCACATCGTCTTCGGAACCGATACCGAATCCTACTGGGCGTTGGTCATCTATCTCATCGCGATGGGGGTGATCATCGCACTGTGGCTGCTGGCGTCGCCGGTGACCCTGCGGTACCCGCGCCTCGTACAGCGAGTGGGCCGATTCGCGGTCGGATGGATCAAGGGCCTCATGGAGTGGGTGCACCCCAAGGCCGAGTACTCCGAAAGGGACATCTCCCCGTATTTCTGGCCCAACGGAACCCTGCCGGCGTCATCGACCTATCGGGAGTTGGCGGCCGGAAACTGGTCCGGTTACACCCTGCGGGTGGGCGGGCAGGTCGAGAACCCGACCGAACTCAGTTATGCAGATCTACTCGCGATGCCCAAACACGATCAGATCACCCAGCACTACTGCATCCAGGGCTGGTCTGGCGTGGCCAAGTGGGGCGGAGTGCGGATGGCGGACATCCTCGATATCGTCCGGCCGCTGCCGTCGGCGCGCTGGGTGGTGTTCTACTCGATGGCCGACGGTTCCGAGCCGGGCGGCGGACGCTATTACGACTGCCACCGGATCAGCCACATGCGCCATCCGATGGCCCTGCTGGCCTATGAGATGAACGACGCCCCGCTCACCGAGACCCATGGCGCACCGCTGCGTTTACGCAACGAGGTCGAGCTCGGGTTCAAGCAGGTGAAGTGGATCGAATCCATCGAGTTCGTCGACAGTTTCGACCATATCGGCAAGGGGCAGGGCGGCTACAACGAAGACCACGAGTACTTCGGCTTCCGGATGCCCATCTGATGTTCCGCGGCGGCGGCCTGTTCGCCGCGACGAATCAACCGGTCGCCAACAACCACAGCAGTTGCAGTTTCTCGTAACTCGGACTGCCGGGCGCAGCGGTGTAGACCAACAGGGTGTGCGACTCCTCCGGGTCCAGCAGGATCTGACAGTTCAGTTCGAGCTCGCCGACCTCGGGATGCACATAGCGCTTGAGCTCGCGGGGTTTGACGCCGATCTCGTGGCGATCCCAATGGGCCCGGAACTCGGCACTCTGGTTGGTGAGAAGTGCCGCCAGCTCGGCGGCCCGCGACTGTGGCCCGCGAATCCCGAGCAGTCCCCGCAGGCCGGAAACGTACATGCGCGAATAGAACTCGTGATCCTCGGGTGGATACAGATCGCGTGCGGCCGGATCGGTGAACCACCGGTACCCGCTGCTGCGCGCGGCACCGGTATGCCGGGTCAGATCACCCACCAGCGCAATGCCCATCGGCGTCTGGCGCAGCGTCTCCCCCAGCTCGGTGACGATCTCGGCGGGGGTGTCGGCCAGCCTGTCGAAGATCCGCAACATTCCCGGTCCGACATGGTCGGTTACCGACCCGCGCACCGGCGGCCGGTGGCCGGCCAACCGGTACAGGTGGTCGCGTTCATCGCGGGTCAGATGCAGGCCCTGCGCGATAGATGCGATCATCTGCTCCGACGGCTGGGGTCCACGTTCTTGTTCCAGCCTCGAGTAGTAATCGGTGGACATGTGGCACAGCGCGGCCACCTCTTCCCGACGCAGGCCGGTGGTGCGCCGGCGCGGGCCGCGGGGTAGCCCGACATCCTCGGGCTGCAGCGCATCGCGCCGCCTGGTGAGAAAGTCTGCCAGTCCCCGTCGATCGATCATGTCCGCCATTGTGGTGCGGCCCGGCCTGCTCATCCACGGATTGACCGTCCGTGGTTACCTCCCACCATCGCAGGCAGTGTCGTCTGCATGACCCGTCAACCATACGAACTGCCACTCCCCGACCTGACCGGACGCCGTGCCGTCGTGACCGGCGCCAGCGACGGTATCGGACAGGGCATCGCCACCCGACTGGCCGGCGCCGGAGCGGAGGTGGTCATGCCCGTCCGCAATCCCGTGAAGGGTGAGGCGGCCGCGGCCGCCATTCGATCCCGGCACCCGGCGGCGCGATTGCGGCTGGAATCCGTCGACCTCGCCTCGCTGGCCTCGGTGCGCGCACTCGGCGAAAGGCTGTGCGGCGAGGGTGCTCCGATCCATCTACTGATCAACAATGCCGGGGTGATGACGCCACCGCGGCGCGAGCGCACCCTCGACGGATTCGAATTGCAGTTCGGCACCAACCACCTCGGCCACTTCGCCCTCACCGGCGCACTGCTGCCATTGCTGAAGGCTGGCCGGGCGCGCGTCACCTCGCAAACCAGCGTCGCCGCACGCGGCGGCAAGATCAACTGGACCGACCCCAACTGGGAGCTGACCTACGATGCGATGTCCGCGTACCGGCAGTCCAAGATCGCCTGCGGGCTGTTCGGTGTGGAGCTGGCCACGCGCAGCACCGCGGCCGGCTGGGGGCTCAGCAGCACCATCTCTCATCCCGGCGTCGCCCCGACCAGCCTGCTGGCCGCCCGCCCGGAGATGGGCAGGACCGAGGACACCACCCAGGTTCGGCTCATCCGCTGGCTCTCGGCACACGGGCTACTCGTCGGCACTGTGCAGACCGCGCAGCTCCCGGCGCTGATGGCGGCGACTGCCTCCGATCCCGGCGAGTTCTACGGTCCCCGGTGGCCGGGGAACGCCGGCGGGCCGCCCGGTGCGCAGAAGCTGTGGGAACCCTTGCGCGACAGGGCCGCTGCGGACCGGTTATGGGATCTCTCTGAGCGGTTGACCGGAGTGCGGTTCGGCTGAGTCGCGGTAAGACCCGAGCCGGTCGACGGTATCGGCCTATCCTGTCGACATGCCGTCGCGGGTGGACCTGCTGCCGACCGCCGGACGCTGGCATCAGTGGGGAGCGGCGGCCTATCTGGCCATGCTCGCGCTCTATGCCGGGGCCGCGACGTCGCAGGGGACGGGCTCCTCGGGTTTGCACCGGCTCTACGTCATGCTGGGCGCGGCGGCTGTCATCGCCGTCGCGGCCCTCGTCATCGGCCACCTACTCGGCTGCGGACGTCGCCGTGCGCTGCTACTCGGCTGGCCGATCGCGGCGCTGGTCACGACGACGGTGGCCGGCCTGCTCGCCCCGGCCGCCACGCGTGATCTTCCCGGCACCATCACCATCACCTTCGCCTATGCGGGGCTGACAAATCCGCCTCGGCGGTCGTTGCTCCTGTTGCCCTTCGGTGTGCTCGCCTTCATCGTCGGTGGCGAACACACCCTCCCCGCCGCGATACCGAGGGTCGCCGCCGCGGCCGTGATGTGGGTGCTCATCGCCGAAGTGCCGGCGTGGCTGATCGCGCGCCTCGACCAGCAGAGCAGGCAGCTGCGCGTGATCGCCCAGACCGACGCCTTGACCGGCTTGCTCGACCGGACCACGCTGGCACCGCGATTGGACGCCCACAGCGCTGATTCAGCGGTATTGCTGATCGACCTCGACGGTTTCAAGCGCTACAACGATGCCCACGGGCACCACGCCGGTGACGAGGTGCTGGTGCGATTCGCCGATACCCTGCGCACATCGATCCGTTTCGGCGACATCGGTTTTCGGATTGGTGGCGATGAATTCCTGGCCATCCTCGTCGGCGCCGATGAGGATGAGGCCCAGCGGGTGATCGATCGCATCCGGAGTCGATGGTCGGTGACCGGAGAGCCGGTGTCTTTCAGCGCCGGTATCGCGACAGGGACGACCGATCTGCTCAAGCTCGCCGATGAGCGGATGTATCAACAGAAGCGGCTGCGCCGGGAGCAGCGCGACTGAGCGCTGGTTCCCGCAGCCTTTACGGGGGATTTCCCCCTGGTGGATCCGTCGGCCGCACAGCAGAGTTGCCCGCGTGCTCACACTCTCCGATCGATCGGCGTTGCGTTCCCGGTGGACCGTTGCGCTGAGCGCAGGGACTGGCGTGCTCCTGGTGGCCGCATTCGTCCGAGGACCCGCCGCGCTGTTGCACCGGTCGTTTCCCGAGTATGCGGACGCCGACGGGATGCCCGACGCGGTGACCTCGGCGCTGACACGGTTCCTCAGTTCATCCGCGCCCGCCCTCCCACCGGAACTGGCTCGGCTTTGCGACTATTGGCTCCAGTGGCACGCCATCAAGATCGGGATCAGCATCGCGCTGGTGATGTCCTTCGCGATCCTGGCCGGCGCATGTTGGACGCGGTACCTGGGCGGGTCGGGCCGAGGCACCGCGTCACACGGGTTCGCGGCCAACGTCGCAGGCACGCTGGCCATCCTGGCCGGCTGGCTACTGGCCATCAATATCCAGGCCACTGCCGTCCCGCTGGTCGCACTGTTGCCGTGGATACCGCCGGGCACGCTGCCCGCCGACACACTGGCCGACAGTCCCGCAATGACCGAATTGCTGGAGCAGGTGAGTCGGTATCACTGGGTGCTGGCGGTGGGTACCGCGGCGCTGGCGGCGCTGTCCTCGGCGGGTGCGGTGGCGTCGTGGCGCCGGCGTACCGCCGCACGCGGCCGCGACCGGCGCGCCGCGCGGATGTACACGGCGCTGCTGACCGTGACCTCGCTCAATGTGGTGGCCGGGCTGCTGGCCGCCGCATACAGCGTCATCTCGGCGATGGACCCGGACGCATCGCTGCACGCGATCCTGGGAATGGGTTAGGGCCCCTCAGCCTTCAGCTTCCAGGTACGCCACCAGGGCGTTGGTCAGCCCGCGCCGCGCAAGATCCAGGTCGGAGTAGGAACCGAGCTGGCGCTCCGAGACCAGACCGCGCATCGCTCCCGGGATCAGCGTGGCGACCTCGCGCACGCGTTCCGGGTCGGCACCGAGATCTTCAAATGCGTTGCGGCAGATCTCCAACCACGACTGACCCCAGGAGTACAGCTCGGCCGCGGTTCTCGGATACAGCCGCTCCAGCTCGGCATGGTCGCGCGGCAACGCCGCGCGCAGGTTCTCGATGGCCCGCGAATCCGGCGAGTCCAGACCGTCGAAAAGGGTGTCGATGATGTTGGCGACGCGGTTGCTCAACACGGGCTCCGCGCCGAACGATGCGAACACATCGGCTCGGCGTTGTGCCGTGCGATGCAGCACGGCCGCCCAGAAGCCGTCGGCGTCGCCGAATTGGTACTGCACGGCGCCCCACGTCGCGCCGATGTCCTTGGCTATCCGGTTGGCCGATACCGATGCGGGGTCACCCGAGGCCAGCGCATTCAACGCGGCCTCCAGCATGTTTTCCCGGGTCGCCTGGCCACGCCGATTCGGGCGTCGCGCCGGCATCGAGGTCTCGGCCGTATCGGTCATCACCCGAGGATATCGCCCATCGCCGGAAATCATAAAGGGCACTATGCAACTTTCATTGATTATTCTATGCTTCCCGCATGGCCAAGCCGCCCCTTTCCATGAAGCCCACCGGCTGGTTCCAGGTCGCCTGGTCCGATGAGGTCGGCGTCGGAGATGTCCACGCCATGAAGTACTTCGATCAAGAGTTGATCGCCTGGCGCTCCGAGTCGGGTCAGGTCACCGTGATGGACGCCTACTGCGAACATCTGGGCGCGCACCTCGGATACGGCGGCACCGTCCACGGCGAAGTGCTGCAATGTCCCTTCCACGGGTGGCAGTGGAATCAGCAGGGCCGCAACGTCTGCATCCCGTACGAGAACCGACCGAACCGCGGGCGTCGCATCAAGACCTACCCGGTGACCGAGCGCAACGCATCGATCTACATCTGGCACGACATCGACGACCGCGAACCGTTCTTCGACGCCCCCGACGTGTTCGCCAGTTTCGGCGACGGCAGCAGCGAAGCCGACTACTACCCGCAGCAGCGACTATTCGAGCCGGGGCGCGAGATGCATCCGCAGTACGTGTTGGAAAACGGCGTGGATTTCGCCCATTTCAAGTACGTGCACGGCACGCCCATCAATCCCATCTTCACCCGACACGACTTCGACGACCCGGTGTCCTACGTCGATTTCACCATCACGTTCGAGGGTGATGACGGGCAGCGGATCGAGGACATCAACAGCGGCGTCGAGGCGATCAACGGCGGTCTTGGCATCGCGGTGACCAAGAGTTGGGGAATGATCGACAACCGCACCATCTCGGCCATCACCCCGGTCGACGAGCGCACCTCCGACATCCGCTTCATGGTCTACATCGGACGACCGAAAGCGCAGGTGCGCAACCCGGAGCGCGCCCGCGTCAAGGCCGAGGAGTTCGGCGCCGAAGTCATCCGGCAGTTCCGCCAGGACATTCACATCTGGTCCCATCAGCGTTATTCCGATCCGCCCGCGCTGGCCAGTTCAGAACTCGAAGGATTCACCGCGATCCGCAACTGGGCGCTGAAGTTCTACCCGGATGGCAAGGGCGGCAGTGCCGCCGACCTGGCTGCCCGAGCCACCCACTGACCGAACGAACTGACCCAGAAAGGTTTTCGATGGCAATCAAGGTTTTCCAGGTCGCGACCGGCAACGTCGGCTCCGAGATGATCAAACGGATCGCGGATCAGCCGGATCTCGAACTCATCGGTGTGCATTGCTATTCGCCGGACAAGATCGGCAAAGATGCCGGCGAACTGGCCGGGATTGCCCCCAACGGCGTGATCGCCACCGGCACCGTCGAGGAGATCATCGCCGCCAAGCCCGACGTGCTGACCTTCCACGGCGTGTTCCCCGACGAGGATCTGTACGTCAAAGTCCTTGAGGCCGGGATCAACATCGTCACCACCGCCGACTGGATCACCGGGTTCCACCGCGACACCAATCACCCGCACCACTCCGGTAAGCCCGTCACCCAGCTGCTCCAGGAGGCCTGCGAGAGGGGTGGCGCGACGTTCTACGGCACCGGAATGAATCCTGGGGTGAACCAGATTCTCGGCGTGATGTGCTCGGCCGATGTCGCCGAGATCGAGAACGTCACCACCATCGAATCCGTCGACGTGTCATGCCATCACTCGAAGGACACCTGGATCGAGGTCGGCTATGGGCAACCCGTCGACGATCCCTCGATCCCGGACAAGCTGCGCAAGTACACCGAGGTGTTCGCCGACTCGGTGTACATGATGGCCGACTGTTTCGGACTCGAGCTCGACGAGGTGAAGTTCGAATACGAGCTGGGCGCGTGCACCAAGGATGTCGACCTGGGCTGGTACCAGCTACCCAAGGGCTCCCTCGGTGGCAACTACATCAAGTACGTCGGCACGGTCGACGGCGTGCCGCGGGTCGAGACCCACCTGGAATGGCAGATGACCCCGCACACCGACCCCAGCTGGGATATCAAGGGCTGCTACATCACTCAGATCAAGGGCGACCCGAACATCTACAACAAGCACATGATCTTCCCCAAGCCCGGCGTCGACCTGTCGAACCCGGACAACTTCGCCTCCATCGGCATGACGGTCACGGGCATGCCGGCCTTGCACTCCATCAGGTCGGTGGTCGCGGCCAAACCCGGCATCATCACCAGTGCCGACCTCCCGCTGCGTGGCTTCGCCGGCCGCTTCAAGCTCTAGCGGCACTCGACCTTCAGGAGGGCCTAGGACGATGCCACACGCCAAAACCGTTCTGCGCGTCGTGCAATGGACAACCGGCAACGTCGCAGCCGAAGCGGTGCGCGCGGTGCTCGCCCGACCCGATCTGCAGTTGGTGGGCGCCTACGCCCACTCCCCGGAGAAGGTCGGGGTGGATGTGGGGCAGTTGTGCGGCCTCGGCGACGACATCGGCGTCCGGGCCACCGATGACGTCGACGCGCTGCTCGCTACGCGGCCGGACTGCGTCGTCTACAACCCGCTGCACTTCAATCCCGCGGAGGTACAGCGGATCCTGCGCGCCGGTGTCAACATCGTCACCAGCGCGGAGTTCCTCACCGGCCGCAATCTCACCGACGACGAGCGCGCCGATATCGATGCCGCGGGCCGGGCCGGCGGAGCGACGCTGTTCGGCAGTGGCATGAATCCCGGTTTCGCGCAGCTGGTGGCCGCCATCTCCAGCGGGGTGTCGACCGACGTGCGGCGGGTGTCGATGACCGAGTCGGTCAACGTCGCCTAGTTCATCGGTGATGCCAACTTCCAAGCGGTGGGCTGGGGTCGACCCAAGGACGATCCGGGCCACGTCGAGGATGTGCGCCGCGGCACCGCCGTGTTCGCCGAGGCGGTCGACGTCCTCGCGCGCCTCACGAACGTCGAGCTCGACAGCATCGACTGCACAGTCGATTTCGCCCACACGACCGAGGATGTGATCGCCGACGGGGTGTCCCTGCCCAAGGGCCACGTCGGCGCGATGGACGTTCGGTGGTTCGGCGTGGTCGACGGTCGAGAGGTTCTCACGGTCACGCAGCGCTGGGTCGCCACCGAAGCACTCGACCCGCCGTGGACCGTCGAGCACGGATACCGCATCGAGGTGGTCGGCGACCCGAACGTGCACGTTCGGGTCGATCTGATGCCCACCGATGCCGATCTTGCCGATCTCACCCCGCAGCGGATGCGCAGCATCGGCCTGCGGATCACCGCGGGTCCGTTGATCAATGCGATTCCGGCGGTGTGTGCGGCGACGCCCGGTATCGCCACCTACGCCGATCTGCCCGCCATCGCGGCGCACATTCCGGCTGCGGCGGCGATGCAGAAGAGTCTCTGACCGGCCGGCGTCGATCGGGAAAGAACCGGCGAGCGATGCGCTCACCGAACAACGCCATCTGGAGTGGAGCTAAGGGGAATCGAACCCCTGACCTTCTCGATGCGAACGAGACGCGCTACCAACTGCGCTATAGCCCCTTGACCGGTTAGGAGGCTACCAGGAAGACCCTCGGCAACCGAAACCGGCTGCTACTGACCGGCCGCGCGCGGCAGATCGTAATGCCGCGCGAACGATGCGTAGTCCAGGTGCTCGAAGATCGGGTCCTCGTCATCGATGTCCAGCACGGCCGCCCCGGGGCGGCGCAGCCGTGCGGGCACGACGTCGAACTCGCCGTCCTCGGTGTTCTCGACACCCAGGCGCGACCGCATCATCCGCTGGGCGCGGCGGCGGCGCAGCTGCTCCTCGATACGCGTCTGACGCCGCAGGTATGCCAGGTACAGCACGGTGACCGCACCGGCCATGCCCGCCAGCCACCACAGGCTGGGTGAGGCCACCAGGGCCAGCACCGTGGACATCATCAGCGTCACCGACATGCCCAGCAGCATCCGCTTACGGAAGGTGTACTTGCGGGCGCTGACGGCCTGCGCCGTCTTGGATTCGTAGCGGTTGCGGCGGGCGCTGGCCATCGATTCGGCCAGCTCCGGATCGCCGGCGACATCGTCGTCCTCGACCTCAAGACCCGCGGTGTCCTCGACGTACTCGTAGTCGTCGGCCTCGGAATCCTCGGACGCCGACTCCTCGGCAACGTCCTCGGTGGCGCGCTCGACGGTCGGTTCGGCCTTCGCCTCGGCGCCGTCGAAGTCGAGGGTCAGTTCCTCGGTCACCGGCGCCTCGGGATCCTCGACACGCAGGGTGCCCATGGGCAGCGCACCGGAGTCCTCGTCGACGATGTCGACATCCAGATACGGCGATTCGGCGGGCTCCTCGGCCGCCGCGGCGAGCACGACGGCACGCTTGCGCTGTCCGGTCTGCTCGTCGAGCTCGGCCTCCAGATCGGCGTCGAACTCGTCGGTGGCGGCGGGTTTCCAGTCCGGGTCGCTGTGGTGCCCGGCGCTGGCCCGTGGCCGGCGCAGGCGCGCATTGCGCCCCGAATTGAGCACCCGCGTCGCCAGGGCGACGTCACTGGTGCGCCGGACATTGTCGCGCTTGCTCACCAACATCGGCACCAGCACGAAAAGCCAGAGAACGACGAGGGAGATCCACAACAGAGATTGGGGGATGCTTGGCATGTCGCCTGCTCCTTTCCCCATCAGGCTAGGTCGGTGACCTGCGCATCCATGTGCGGCGCGCCGAGGTCAATTACACACCTGTAATTCACCAGATACAAGCACCATTAGTCACTTAAGTCACATCAGTAACAATTTCTGTCTCCGAGTCGCGAATTTCCGGCATAACGGGACCTCCACGACCCGGATCCGCACACTTCACGGGTAAGTCAGGTCCAGCTGGCCCGGCCGGCGCGCACCAGGGTCGCGGCCACCGAACCCTGGACCTCTTCGATGGTCAGCGCCACCAGCAGGTGATCGCGCCACGCACCGTCCACATCGAGGTACCGCTTGAGCAGCCCCTCCTCGCGGAATCCCGCCTTCGCCAGCACCGCCCGGCTGGCCGCGTTCTCCGGCCGCACGGTGGCTTCCACCCGGTGCAACATGACCGGCCCGAACGCATGGTCCAGGCCGAGCGCCAGCGCCGCGGTGGCCACACCCGCGCCATTGGACTGTTTTGTCACCCAGTAACCGATCCATGCCGAGCGCAACGCGCCGTGCGTGACGTTTCCGATCGTGAGCTGACCGGCGAACTGACCGTCCAACTCGATGACGAATGGCAGCATCCGACCCCGCCGAGCCTCACCACGCAGACCCGAACACACCGCGGGCCACGACGAAATGGTATGGCGCGCTTCCCAACTCACCTCCGAGCTGGGCTCCCACGGCTCGAGATGGGCGCGCTCGGCCAACCGCAATCGGCTCCACTGGGCGCCGTCACGCAATCGCACGGGCCGCAATGTCACCACCCCGGCAGGCACACGCAGTGGACCCACCGGCACCGGCCAGCCAGGGTGAGCGGGGCTGGTACGCCAGCGGTTCACATTTACCCGCGTTGCGCCAGGAAGGCGACGTCGACGACCTCGCCGGTACGAATCTGCTCGGCCTCACTGGGCACGATCACCAGACAGTTCGCCTCGGCGAGGGTGGCCAGCAGATGCGACGACGCGCCGGGCGCGCCGCCGAGGGCCTGCACCAGATACTCGCCGGTGTCCTGATCGCGCATCAGCTGTCCGCGCAGATAACCCTTGCGACCCGCGACAGAAGAGATCGGCGCCAACGTCCGCGCCTGGATCACCCGCCGCAGCGGCTGCCGCTTACCCAGCGACATCCGGATCAGCGGGCGCACCATCACCTCGAAGACCACCAGCGCGCTCACCGGATTGGCCGGCAGCAGGAACACCGGCACCCCGTCGCGACCCAGCTGCCCGAAACCCTGGACCGAACCGGGATGCATCGCGATGCGCGCGACCTCCATCTCGCCCAGCTCAGCGAGCACCGCCCGCACCGACTCGGCCGCCGCTCCCCCGACCGCGCCGGCGATCACGACCACCTCGGATCGGCTGATCTGCCCCTCGACCACCTCACGCAGGGCCGCCGGATCGGTGTCGACGATACCGACCCGGTTCACCTCGGCGCCGGCATCGCGGCCGGCCGCGGCCAGCGCATAGGAGTTCACGTCGTAGACCTGGCCGTTGCCCGGCGTGCGCGATACGTCGACCAGCTCGCCGCCGACCGACAGCACCGTCATCCGGGGCCGCGGATGGACCATCACCTTGTCACGTCCGACGGCGGCCAGCAGACCCACCTGGGCCGGACCGATGATGGTGCCCGCCCGCACCGCGACATCGCCGGGCTGCACGTCGTCACCGGTGCGCCGCACATACGCCCCGGAGCGGACACCGCGCAGCACCCGCACCCGGGACTGCCCGCCGTCGGTCCAGCGCAACGGCAACACCGCATCGGCCAGCGTCGGCATCGGCGCACCGGTCTGCACCCGCGCAGCCTGGCGCGGCTGCAGCCGACTCGGGGTCCGCGCACCCGCCTCGATCTCACCGACCACCGGAAGACTGACCTCACGGTTCAGCCCGTCGTCATCGGTACCGCCGACCGACAGCACATCGACACTGCGCACGGCGTAGCCGTCGATGGCGGCCTGGTCGAACCCCGGAAGGGGTCGTTCGGTGACGACCTCCTCGGCACACATCAGCCCCTGGGATTCGGCGATGGCGACGCGCACCGGCCGCGGAGCCACCGCAGCGGCCGCTACTCGAGCCTGCTGCTCCTCAACCGAACGCACTGCATGCCTTTCTCCTCTTCGAAGACCCGCCGTGCGTCGTCAGTTCTCGGCCAGGCCCAATCGCTCGACCAACCAGCGCCGCAGCTCCGGTCCGTAGTCGTCGCGTTCTAGCGCAAAGTCAACCGCAGCCTTGAGGTACCCGCCGGGATTTCCCAAGTCGTGTCGGGAGCCGCGGTGCACCACCACGTGCACCGGATGCCCCTCGTCGATCAACAACTGGATGGCATCGGTGAGCTGTATCTCTCCGCCGACGCCGCGGTCGACGCGCCGCAGCGCGTCGAAGATGGCGCGGTCCAACACGTAGCGGCCCGCCGCGGCATAGGGCGAGGGTGCGTCCTCGGCCTTGGGCTTCTCGACCATCCCCTTGACCTTGAGCACGTTCGGATTGGCCGCATCGGGCACCACCTCGACGTCGAAGACGCCGTACGCGCTGATCTCGTCGCCGGGCACCTCGATGGCGCACAGCACCGAGCCGCCGCGCTTGGCGCGGACCTTCGACATGGTTTCCAGCACACCGGTCGGCAGCACCAGGTCATCGGGCAGCAGCACCGCGATGGCGTCCTCGTCGGGCAGCAACTTCTCCTCGACACAACCGACGGCGTGGCCGAGGCCCAACGGCTCGGCCTGCACGACGGCCTCGACCTTGATCAGTGCCGGTGCGCGGCGCACCTTCTCCAACATCACGTGCTTGCCGCGGGCCTCCAGCGTGCCCTCCAGGATGAGGTCCTCGACGAAGTGCGCGACGACACCGTCTTTGCCTTCGGAGGTCACGATGATCAGTCGCTCACCGCCGGCCTCGGCGGCCTCGGCGGCCACCAACTCGATACCCGGGGTGTCCACCACCGGCAACAGTTCCTTGGGGACGGTCTTCGTGGCGGGAAGAAAACGCGTCCCCAGACCAGCCGCCGGGACGACGGCCGTCCGCGGAATCGGTACCTCTGCCTGTGTCATCGTTGACACATTAATCCCCATCGGGGGTTCAGGCGAAGGGTGTCGGCGCAAAGGTGGCAATCCTGACGAAACCGGACTTGCGACGACAGATCTCGGCGGCACGCCGCGCACTGCCCGCCGCGGTCCGTGAGCGCGAAACACGGTCACTGCAAACGCACATGGCGCAGTTGACCGCGGATGTCGAGATCATCGCCGCCTATATCCCGGTGGGTTCGGAACCGGGTGCCGCAGTCGATGCGGTACCGCTGCTCGACGGTCTGTCCGGCCTGCGCATCCTGCTGCCGATCGCCCGTGCCGGGCAGCCGATGCAGTGGGCCGTGTACCACCGCGACGCGCTGGTGCCTGCGCCGTTCGGCCTCCGCGAACCGGCACCGCCCTGGCTCACCCCCGAGACGATCGCGCAGGCCGACCTGGTGGTGGTCCCCGCGCTCGCCGTTGCCCGCGACGGCACCCGACTGGGCCGTGGCGCGGGTTTCTATGACCGGGCGCTACACCTTGCCGACCCGACGGCCGCACTGGTCGCGGTCGTGCGTGACGACGAGCTGCTCGACACCATCCCCGCCGAATCGCACGATGTCCCCGTGACGCACGCCCTGACGCCCGGCGGTGGACTCATACCGTTGGGTCATCGGGAATGACCGGGGCCACATAGCGGTTTTGGCACTTGGGCCGGTAGAGTGCCAATCAGTTTTACTGTCTCGGAGGGTTGTCGTGCCTACCTATTCCTATGCGTGTACCGAGTGTGACAATCGGTTCGACGTGGTTCAGGCGTTCAGTGATGATGCGCTGACCGCGTGCCCGAAGTGCAACGGACGGCTGCGCAAGCTGTTCGGCAAGGTCGGCGTGGTCTTCAAGGGCAGCGGCTTCTATCGCACCGACAGCCGCGACTCGTCCAAGTCATCGAGCTCGAGCTCCAAGAGCAGCAGCAGCGAGAGCTCATCGAGCAGCTCGTCGGACTCCGGTTCGTCCTCGAGCTCGTCCTCGAGCTCCCCGTCGGGCACGTCGTCCACGAGCACGTCATCGTCGAGTTCGTCTACCCCGGCGGCCGCCTCCAGCTGATCCCGCAGGGGTTATCCACAGGCCCACCGGTGCGCTCTTCCGCCGTCTGCCCCACCGTCTTAGCGTGGCCGGATGGGGGAATCGCTCGATCCGACGGTCCTGACGCGGATGCGCGCCGCGCTACGGCCCGACTGGACGCGGACCGTCGCCGCACGGCGCACGGCGGCCGGGATGCTGGTGGTCTTGGCCGCGGTGCTCGCCCTGCGCCCAGATCCAGCCGGTGAGCGCATCGATGTGGTCATCGCCGCGGCCGATCTGGCACCCGGTTCCCCGCTGGCCGCCGGCGATCTGACGGTCGAGTCCCGGCTGACGGCCACCGTGCCCGACGGTGCGCAGACCGATATCGGTGATGTCGTCGGCGCGCACCTGACCGCACCGGCGCGCCGCGGTGAGGTGCTCACCGACGTCCGACTGCTGGGCACGCGCCTCACCGAGGCCACGGCCGGTCCCGACGCGCGGGTCGTGCCCATACCGCTGTCCGACGCGGCCGTGGTCGAGCTGATCCGCCCCGGTGACATCCTCGACGTGCTGGCCGCACCCGACTCCGGCTCCCCACCTGAGCTGATCGCCACCCGTGCCGTGGTCGCGATGGTGTCCGCCGAGGCCGACGGACCGTCCCCGGGAACACAGCGCGTCGTCATGGTGGTGTTGCCCCGCCAGGCCGCCACGGCGGTGGCCGGTGCCGCGCTCACCGGACACCTCACCGTGACGTTCCACTGATCCACCACCGCACCGTGCACTGCCATACTATTTGCGGAAACTGGCTCAACGAACTGCTGGAAGGGTCCCCGCATGCTCAAGGGTTTCAAGGAGTTCCTGCTCCGCGGCAATATCATCGACCTCTCGACCGCGGTCGTCATCGGTACCGCGTTCACCGGATTGGTCACCGCGTTCACCGACAGCATCATCCAACCGCTGATCGACCGGATCGGCGCCGGCGGCGACTCCGATTACGGCATCCTGCGCATCCCCATCGGCGGCAATCAGACCATCGATCTGAACGTGCTGTTGTCGGCGACCATCAACTTCGTCCTGATCGCCGCCGTGGTGTACTTCGTGATCGTGCTGCCGTTCAGCAGGTTCCGGAAGGAGAAGGAAGAGACCGTCGAGGCCGAGGTGGTACTGCTGACCGAGATCCGCGATCTGCTGGCCCAGCGCCCGGGACCGACGGCCGAACAACGCCTGGATCCCGACACACCCAGGCCCACCGTCTGACGAAGCCCCACTCGTGGAGAATGCCCGACCGGATACCGGTCGGGCATTCTTGCGTCTGGAGTCGTACTGCGAATGCAGAGAACCCCGCCTTGCCGGAAACCGGCGAGGCGGGGTTCTCTATGTCAGTGCGGTGACGACCTACTGCAGGCCGCGGCCGGTGGCGCCGGGGGCACGCACCAGCGAGCACTGCGGGCCGGTGTTGGCGCCGTTGAAGAACGAGGCGTTCCACGGGCTGGAGGGGTTCACGTTGATCGCGACCCAGGCGTCGGATCCGACCTCCGTCGGGCCCTTCTCATCGACGGTCTGCTTGGGGGTGTTGCCGTCGGGTACGTACACCGACGAGGTGCTCAGGGTGCCCGCGCTGGTCTCGCACCGCTTGGCGGTTGCGACGGCGGCCGACTGCGGCGAGGACACGACGCCCTGCGATCCAACCTCGGCCGGGGCGGGCCCGGTGTCCTCATCGGCAATAGCGGTGCCTGCCCCGAAGGTCAGCAACGCGCAGGACGCGGCAAATGCACCGATGCCGACGATTCCGGCTTTCTTGACGCGATCAATGGCTTCGGCCATCAGTGAAACACCTTCCATTTCCGAGACACGCACGGACTGTGGCCCGAGCCGTTAATTGCAATAAGAGAATAGCAGGCAAACCCCCGTCGCGCTTGCCAAACAAGCACCCAACACAGCGCGGGAATGCCTAGGACGAGCAGCGCCGAGGACGTCGAAACAGCAAGTCGCCAAGGCGTTTTCACAAGTCGCACGCCGAAGCAACACATACGGCCACAACGGCTGGTCGTCGAAATGAAGATCGGCCCCCGGCATACACCGGGGGCCGATCATCAGCGCGAGAGAAACAACGTCAGTTCATGTTCCACGGTTCACCGTAGGTGGTGACGCTGTCGCCCAGACTCGAGACCAGTCGAGCAAACGGACGGAGCAGCACACCACCGGCGGCACCGGTGACGGTTCCGTGAGCGTTGGACACCGCGACGGCACCCTCGGGGCCGGCGACCTCGGTGGAGAAGGTCGCGACTTCCTGGATACCCGGGCCGTTGCCGAGGTCGGCGCTGATCGAGGCGCCGGGGAACAGCGGCGGGGTCGCGATCTCACCGATCACGGGGAGTGCGCCACCGATACCGGTGATGCCGAAGCCGGGGTCACCGCTCAGGGCGACGTTGGGGGTGGTGTAGCTGAAGTTGATACCGACGCCCAGCGACCACGGGAAGCCAACCTGGTAGCCCAGCTCCAGGACACCTTCGAAGTCCTCGGCGCCCGGGCCGGACACGATGTACTTGGCCTTGCCGGAGTGGAACCACTCACGGGTCAGGCGGTTGCGGTCGAGGGGGAACACGCCGTTGAGGAAGGTGTCCCACTGCTGGATCGTGAGGGTGCGATCCTTGCCGTCGACGAGGCTGAGCTCGTTGTCCAGGCCTGCGTTCGAGGTGCCAGTGCTCACGAACATCGCCGCGATCGCCGCGATCATCGCGAGAAACACCCGACTGATTGTCTTCATGTTCTCCCTAAGCTGTGCCGACGGTTTGTCCACCGTGTTGTTGAAGTACCACCCCGGCCCTAAGCCGGAACTTCACACCCCGCAAGAGCTTCATGTGACTGGAATTAGAAACTTCACATTTAGTTCTTACGGATTGCTCATCGTTGACCAGAGCAACATAACGGTGCGGCATCCACCCGGCAACGCGTACGTACAAGCGATCGTACGACGAGAGAACGGGCCGAGAAGTTTGCTGGGGCAGCGCATCACCTACATCTTGGGCGGCGGGAAGAACGCGGCAACATAGCGTGGCCTATGTTGCCGCGCACCCGGGGGTGAATACCAAGAACGGCTGGAATCAGGACGATTCCAGCCGTTCGAGGCGAAAGCACTGCTCAGCCGTGGTGCGGCGGCACGTTGTCGCGGAGCCACCGATCACGGTCGGCGTGGTCCTCGCGCTGATCGCTGTCACGCTCATCGCGCGTCGTGTTCGGAAGTTCCTCTCCGAAGACAGCGTTAACTACATCCCTCCGGGCCCGTTGCGGCCCGCTCACAGTGGAGCACCCACTGTGAGCAAGATCACTTTCTGGCCGGGAATTCTGTTCACCTGACCGTAACCTTCCGGACTCGAAAAGAATGCGCCCACCTGCATGGTTACCCCCTGCGACCATCCACGCGAGCGTCAGATGTCCAACCGCGAGAGCTGGCCGATGACCTGAACCGCTAGTGGCGAGAGCGTCGCCATGCCATCGCGAACCGCGGCCCGCGAACCGGCGATGTTGACCACCAGCGTGCTGCCCGAGATACCGGCGAGCCCGCGCGAGACCCCCGCATCGACGATGCCCGCCGACAGGCCCGATGCCCGCAGCGCCTCCGAGATGCCCAGTAGCTCGCGGTCCAGCAGGTCCACCGTGGCCTCCGGGGTCACGTCGCGTGGACTGACCCCGGTGCCGCCGACCGAGATGACCAGGTCGACACCCCCGATCACCGCGGTGTTGAGCGCGTTGCGGATCTCCACCTCGTCGGCGGAGACGACCACGACACCGTCGACGAGGAATCCGCTCTCCGCCAACAGCTCGGTGACCAGCGGTCCGCTGTGGTCTTCTTCGTCCCCGTGTGCCGTGCGATCGTCGACGACGACGACGAGCGCGCGGCCGACCATGTCCCCTGGTTTCTCCATGCCTGTCACCGTATATCCGGCCGACGACAGCGACGCAGACAAGGTGGCAGCCAACTCGGTCACCACTGCCGGAGCAAGGTCGATCTCGTTGGTCACTTGTCGGCCTTACCCAGGGTCACGTCCATCGTCTGGGATCCGCCGGGACCATCGAAGGTCAAGGTCACCTTGGTGCCGGGGGCCTTGGACCGCACGGCGGCCACCAGCGCATCGGCACTGTTGATCACCCGGCCGTCGACCTTGGTCACCACCACACCGCTGGGCAACCCGGCCGCGGCCGCCGCGCCGCCCTGGGTCACCTCGACGATCTTGGCGCCGTCGACGGATGCGTCATTGCCCACCTGCACACCCAGCGAGGCGTGCGAGGCCGAACCGCTCTGCACCAGCTCATCGGCGATGCGCTTGGCCTGGTCCACCGGGATGGCGAAGCCCAGCCCGATCGAACCGCTCTGCGAGCCGCCCGAGGAACTACCGAGCGTGGCGATAGCCGAGTTCACGCCGACCAGCTCGCCATTCATGTTGACCAACGCACCGCCGGAGTTACCCGGGTTGATGGCGGCATCGGTCTGGATGGCGTCGAGCACGGTGTTCTGGTTCTTGCTGTCACCACCGGCGGCAACCGGGCGGTTGAGCGCGCTGACGATGCCGACGGTGACGGTGCCCTCCAGGCCGAGCGGCGAACCGATCGCGACCACGTCCTGTCCGACGCGCAGGTCCGAGGACGAGCCGAGCGTGATCGGCGTCAGGTCCGAGACACCCTCGGCCCGGACCACGGCGATATCGCTGCTCGGGTCGGTGCCGACCACCCGGAACGGCGCGCTGCGGCCGTCGGCGAAGGTCACCTTGGTCTCTGCCCGTCCGCCCGGTGCGTCACCGGTGGCCACCACATGGTTGTTGGTCAGGATCAGCCCGTCGCTAGACAGGATGATGCCCGATCCCTCCTCGGAGGCCCGGCCCAGATTCGTCTCCAGTTTGACCACGCTGGGGACCACCTTGGCCGCGACCTGCTCGACCGATCCGGCCGGGACGCTGGCCGCGGGCTGGCCCGGGGTGGCGCCGCTGCTGCTGGAAAAGCTGGTGGCCGGCCGGTCGGGAGTGGCCAGCACCGCGACGCCGCCGCCGATACCGGCCGACACCACCGCGATCGCCAGCGCGCCGGCGAGCAGACCGCCTGTGCGTGAGCGCTTCTGGCCACCGGCACCGGGGCCCTGGGCCGGCCGGTACGGGTCGTACTGCGGGCGCGGCTGCTGGCCGTGCGGCTGCTGGCCGTGTTGCTGTGACTGCGGATGGGGTTGACGTGCGTAACGCCAGTCATAGGGCTGTGTGTAGCCGCCGGGGTATCCGCTGGACCGCCCCTCGTAACCGGAGTCGTATCCACTCGGGCCGCTACCCGCTTGGGACGGAGGCGGGGTGTACCTCGGGTGGTTCGTCATAGGTCTGGTCGCTCTCTCTACTCAGCGGATCAGTTACTTCGTACAACGCGTTACGCACGCTCACAGTGCCGAACTGGGCTGAGAATCCACTTAGAGAAGTACCCGGTGGTCCCCTATGAATTCGCACAGAATTCCCCCCGCGGATCGCCCGCGCCGTCAATTGTGGGTCGCGGCGGCGGCGGGGTCCACGATCAGTCCCCGCGTGTCGCCGCCGGCGCCATCGCCCCGACGGCGTCGTCACCGTCGGGCAGCACCCGTCGGCCCGGCAGCACGATCCTGACCGTCGTCCCCGTCGGGTCGCCTCCGGGGACCGCCTCCTCGACACCGATCGTGCCGCCGTGCTTGAGAACCACCTGTTTGACGATGGCCAGCCCCAGCCCCGATCCCGGCATCGCGCGCGCCGAGGTGGACCGATAGAACCGCTCGAAGACGAGGTCCCGCTCATGCGGCGGGATGCCCGGGCCGAAGTCGGTGATGGCCAGTTCGGCATGCACCGCGTCGCGCTGCCACAGCCGCACCACCACCCGGCCGTCGGTCGGGCTCCATTTGGCGGCGTTGTCGAGAACGTTGAGTACGGCCCGCGAGAGTCCCGCGGGATCGCCGTCGACCTGCCAGTCGATCAATTGCACGTCGAACTCGATATCGTTGCGGCGCCGCCGGACTCGCTCAAGTGCGCGGTCCACCACGTCGGGCAGATCCACCTTCTCCCGAACCGTCACGCCGGCATCGTCGCGGGTCAGGTCGACGAGATCGCCCACCAGGGTGGACAGCTCCTCGATCTGGGCGATCACATCGGCTTGCAGTTCGGTCATCTCACCGTCGGGTAGCCGCGGCGCCCCGGGCGCCATCGCCGCCATGAGCAGCTCGACATTGGTGCGCAGCGAGGTCAACGGCGTGCGCAGCTCGTGGCCCGCGTCGGTGACCAATCGCGCCTGGCGCTCCCGGGATTCGGCCAGCGCCCGCAGCATCATGTTGAACGAATGGGTCAACCGGGCCAGTTCGTCGGTGCCGACCACCGGGATCGGACGAAGGTCGTCGGTGCGCGCCACCCGCTCGGCCGCCCTGGTCAGCCGGGCCACCGGGCGAAGCCCGGCGCGGGCCACCATGCCGCCGGCGATGGCGGCGACCGCCATGCCCGAGGCACCGATGATCGCCAACGCCGTGCCCAGCCGATTCAGCAGGGCGATCGTGGCCGCCAGGCTCTTGGAGATCAGCAACGAGTTCCCGTCGGCCAGGTGCACCGCAAGAACCCGCTGGTTGTTGGTGGTGCGCAGCGACATGAGCAGCTCACCTTGGACGACGGCCTTCTCGGGCGCACCCAGCGGCAGCGTCTGACCCTGCTGGTTGGCGGTGTAGATGTAGCGGCCGGGGCTCACCAGCATCGCGTTCACGTCGGAGTAGGCAGTGCCTTCGATCGCCTTGCCCGGATCGGCTGCCAGCGAGCCGCTTTCGATGAGCAGCTGGGCACGGCTGTGCAACTGGGTGTCGATATCGTCGTAGACCGATCGCGACACCACGGCGTACACGGCGACGGCCATCAGCACGACGACCATGGCCACCATCGACATCGCCAGCAGCATCACCCGCCAGCGCAACGAGACGGTGCTGACATTGCGGCTGTACCGCCGCTGCGGGGACTGCCCGGAATCCCGGCTCTTCGGCCGGCGCAGCCGCAGCCTCACGGCGGGGTTTCGCGCAGCACGTATCCGACACCACGCACGGTGTGGATCAGCCGCGGCTCGCCCTCGGCCTCGGTCTTGCGGCGCAGGTAGCCGACATAGACCTCGAGGGCATTACCCGAGGTCGGGAAGTCGAAGCCCCAGACCTCTTCCAGGATCCGGCTGCGGGTGAGCACCCGCCGAGGATTGGCGATGAGCATCTCCAGCAGCGAGAACTCGGTGCGGGTCAGGCTGATCGACCGGTCCCCGCGGGTGACCTCGCGGGTCAC
The DNA here is from genome assembly GCF_000416385.1 of Mycobacterium sp. VKM Ac-1816D. Lineage (NCBI taxonomy): Bacteria > Bacillati > Actinomycetota > Actinomycetes > Mycobacteriales > Mycobacteriaceae > Mycobacterium > Mycobacterium sp. VKM Ac-1816D. The sequence continues at coordinate 72,510 of NZ_AOHQ01000133.1, read as the reverse complement.
CGGGTCCAGGCTCAGATCGGAGAAGGTCAGCGCCCGGTTGTCGGCGGTCTCCTCGGGGGTGGCCCGGCGGCGCAGCAGCGCACGCATCCGGGCCAGCAGCTCCTCGAGCGCGAACGGTTTGGGCAGGTAGTCGTCGGCCCCGGCATCGAGTCCGGCCACCCGCTCGGATACCGAGTCGCGAGCGGTCAGCACGAGGATGGGCAGATCGTCACCGGTGCTGCGCAGATGCCTGCATACCTCGAGGCCGTCGAGCCTCGGCATCATGACATCGAGAACTACAGCGTCGGGTCGATCGCTGGAAATGGCCTCGAGGGCTTCGACACCGTCCTGGGCGAGATCGACGGCGTAACCATTGAACGACAGCGACCGACGCAGCGATTCACGCACAGCACGGTCATCGTCAACGACAAGAATGCGCACAGCCACAGTGTCATCCCTCCATCTGAGAGCGACCTGAGAGGCGCGCCGACCTACTTACGGTCGAGGTCGACCAGGCCCAGGCGTGCGGCCTTGAGCAGGCGACGCGGCACCTTGCGCTGCTGACCGGCGACGGACACGGTGACCAGGCCGGTAGCCTCGGCCTTCCACTGCGCGCGGCGGCTACGGGTGTTCGAGCGCGACATCCGGCGCTTGGGCACAGCCATGATCGAGATCTCCTCTTGCGGGGTTTCCGCCGCGCAGTAAACAGCGACGGCAATGTGCACCACAGGATAGCCCGCACCGCCGGATGCCTCCAAACCGCCGAACGCGCGGCCCCCGCTGGGCAAGACTGGACCGCGGCGACGGATCCGCCCCGGCCCCTTGACGCGATACCGTCGGTACCGGTTAACCTACTGACCGGTTGGTCGGAATTCGATGGGAGTGTGGGTGGCCTCGCAAGCGGTACGGATCGGCAACTGCTCGGGCTTCTACGGGGACCGGATGTCGGCCATGGGCGAGATGCTCGCGGGCGGCGATCTCGACTACCTGACCGGCGATTACCTCGCCGAACTCACCATGCTCATCCTGGCCCGCGACCGTGCCCGCAACGCCGACCTGGGTTACGCCAAGACCTTCCTCCGCCAGCTGGAGAACAACCTCGGGCTGGCGATGGACCGCGGGGTGAAGATCGTCGCCAACGCCGGCGGACTCAACCCGGCGGGCCTGGCCGCCGCCGTCCGTGAGCTCGCCGACCGGCTCGGACTCACCGTCGACGTCGCGCACGTCGAGGGTGACGATCTGGTGGCACGTGCCGACGAACTCGGGTTCGGGTCTCCACTCTCGGCCAACGCGTACCTCGGGGCCTGGGGCATCGTCGAGTGCCTGAACGCCGGCGCCGACATCGTCGTCACAGGCCGGGTCACCGATGCCTCCGTCATCGTCGGCCCGGCCGCCGCCCACTTCGGCTGGTCGCCCACCGACTACGACGCGCTGGCCGGCGCCGTCGCCGCGGGCCACATCATCGAATGCGGCACCCAGGCCACCGGCGGCAACTACGCCTTCTTCCCGCCCGATCTCGACCACCCGGGCTTCCCCATCGCCGAAATCGGTGCCGACGGCTCGTCGATCATCACCAAACATCCCGGCACGGGCGGACTGGTCGACACCGGCACCGTCACCGCCCAACTGCTCTACGAGATCACCGGCGCGCGGTACGCCAACCCCGACGTCACATTGCGCATGGATTCGGTGACGCTGCAGCAGGACGGGCCCGACCGGGTGCGGGTCTCCGGTGTGCGCGGCGAGGCCCCGCCGCCGACGCTGAAGGTGTCACTCAACAGCCTCGGCGGGTTCCGCAACGCGACGACGTTCGTGCTCACCGGCCTGGACATCGAGGCCAAGGCCGCGTTGGTGCGCCGCCAGCTCGAAGGCGCGCTGACAACCCGCCCAGCCGAACTGGAGTGGACGCTGGCGCGCACCGACCATGCCGATGCCGACACCGAGGAAACCGCCAGCGCCTTGCTGCACTGCGTGGTCCGCGATCCCGACCCGGCCGTGGTCGGCCGCAAGTTCTCCTCCGCCGGAGTCGAACTCGCGCTGGCCAGCTATCCGGGCTTCACCGCGACCGCTCCCCCGGGCGACGGTCAGGTGTACGGATTGTTCACCCCCGGATATGTCGAAGCAGGTGCGGTCCCCCACATCGCGGTGCACGCCGACGGCACCCGCGTCGACATCGCGCCGGCGGCCGAGACCCGCGAGCTGACACCGGTGCAGCAACCCGGCCTGCCGGACCCGCCGGCCGAGGGGCCGACGGTGCGAACACCGTTGGGCCGCATCGCCGGAGCGCGCAGCGGCGACAAGGGCGGATCGGCGAATGTCGGCGTCTGGGTGCGCACCGACGAGGCATGGGCCTGGCTGGCGCACTTTCTGACCGTCGATGCGTTACGCGAGCTGCTACCCGAGACTTACGCCCTGCCGGTCACCCGGCATCTGCTGCCCAATCTGCGCGCCGTCAACTTCGTCATCGAGGACATCCTCGGCAGAGGCGTCGCCTACCAGGCGCGGTTCGATCCCCAGGCCAAGGGTCTCGGCGAATGGCTGAGATCCCGATATGTCGATATCCCGGAGAGGCTGTTGTGATGCGCGCGAGGCACGAGCGAGGGAGCGCCCAGCGATGAGGACGAGCATCTGGAATGCGCCCGAACGCGAGGACCTGCGAAAGACGGTGCGGGCGTTCGCCGAGCGCGAGATCCTGCCGCATGTCGACGAATGGGAACGCGCCGGCGAACTGCCCCGCGAACTGCACCTGGCGGCAGGTGCCGCGGGACTGCTCGGCGCCCCTTACCCGGAATCGGTGGGCGGCGGGGGTGGTGACAGCGCCGACGCCGTGATCATCTGTGAGGAACTGCATCAAGCCGGCGTCCCCGGCGGCGTGTTCGCCTCTCTGTTCACCTGCGGTATCTCGGTGCCGCACATGATCGCCTCGGGCGACCAGCGCCTCATCGACACCTATGTGCGCCCCACCCTGCGCGGTGAGCTCATCGGGTCGCTGGCCATCACCGAACCCGGCGGCGGCTCCGATGTCGGGCATCTGACGACGAAGGCGGTCCGGGACGGCGCAGCGTTCATCGTCAACGGCGCCAAGACCTACATCACCTCCGGTGTCCGCGCCGACTATGTGGTGACGGCGGTGCGTACCGGCGGCCCGGGCGCGGCGGGGGTGTCGCTGCTGGTGGTCGACAAAGCGTCCGAGGGCTTCGTGGTCAGCCGCAAGCTGGAGAAGATGGGCTGGCGGTCCAGTGACACCGCCGAACTGTCCTACACCGATGTGCGGGTGCCCGCCGAGAATCTGGTCGGTGCCGAGAACAGCGGGTTCCTGCAGATCGCCGGCGCGTTCGTCAGTGAGCGCGTCGGCCTCGCCGCGCAGGCCTACGCCAGTGCGCAGCGCTGTCTGGACCTGACGGTGCAGTGGTGCCGGGACCGCGAGACGTTCGGGCGGCCGCTGATCTCCCGGCAGGCCGTGCAGAACACGCTGGCCGACATGGCCCGCCGGATCGACGTGGCACGGGTCTACACGCACCAGCTGGTCGAGCGCGAGATGGCCGGTGAGGCCAATCTGATCACCGAGGTGTGCTTCGCCAAGAACACCGCCGTGGAGGCCGGCGAGTGGGTGGCCAATCAGGCCGTCCAATTGTTCGGCGGGATGGGTTATATGGCCGAATCCGAGGTGGAACGCCAATACCGCGATATGCGCATCATCGGCATCGGCGGCGGCACCACCGAGATCCTGACCTCGCTGGCCGCCAAGACGCTGGGATTCCAATGACCCGCCTGAAGTCGACCCTGGACCCGCGCTCGTCGGCCTACACCGAGGCCGCCGACGCGATGGCGACCAAGCTGACCGAACTGGCCGCCGAACACGAGCGCAGCCTTGCCGGCGGCGGCCCCAAGTACGTCGACCGTCACCATGCCCGCGGCAAGCTCACCGCGCGGGAACGCGTCGAACTGCTGGTCGACCCCGATTCCCCGTTCCTTGAGCTGAGCCCGCTGGCCGCCTGGGGCAGCGATTTCACCGTCGGCGCCAGCGTCGTCACGGGTATCGGGGCCGTCGAAGGCGTCGAATGCCTGATCGTCGCCAACGATCCGACGGTCAAGGGCGGCACCAGCAATCCCTGGACGCTGAAGAAGATCCTGCGCGCCAATCAGATCGCGATCCAGAACCGGCTGCCGGTGATCTCGCTCGTCGAGTCCGGCGGCGCGGACCTGCCCACCCAGAAGGAGATCTTCATCCCGGGCGGGCAGATGTTCCGTGACCTGACCCGGCTTTCGGCGGCCGGCATCCCGACCGTCGCGTTGGTGTTCGGCAACTCCACCGCCGGCGGCGCCTACATCCCCGGCATGTCCGATCACGTGGTGATGATCCGGGATCGCTCCAAGGTGTTCCTGGCCGGCCCGCCGCTGGTCAAGATGGCCACCGGCGAGGAATCCGATGACGAATCCCTCGGCGGTGCCGAGATGCATGCGCGCACATCGGGTTTGGGCGATTATCTGGCCAACGACGAACTGGACGCCATCCGGATCGGCAGGCGCATCGTCGCGCGGCTGAACTGGCGCAAGCAGGGCCCGCCACCACTACCGGTGCGCGAACCCGAGTACGACGCCGAGGAACTGCTCGGCATCGTCGGCGCCGACCTGCGCATCCCCTTCGACCCGCGCGATGTGATCGCCCGCATCGTCGACGGTTCGGACTTCGACGAGTTCAAGCCGCTGTACGGTTCGTCACTGGTCACCGGGTGGGCCACGCTCTACGGCTACCCGGTCGGCATCCTGGCCAACGCCCGCGGGGTGCTGTTCTCCGAGGAATCCCAGAAGGCAACCCAGTTCATCCAGTTGGCCAACCGATCCGACACCCCGCTGCTGTTCCTGCACAACACCACCGGCTACATGGTGGGCAGGGCGTACGAGGAGGGCGGGATGATCAAACACGGATCGATGATGATCAACGCCGTCTCCAATTCGACGGTGCCGCACATCTCCCTGCTCATCGGGGCGTCCTACGGCGCAGGCCACTACGGCATGTGCGGGCGCGCCTACGACCCCCGCTTCCTGTTCGCCTGGCCCAGCTCCAAATCCGCGGTGATGGGCGGCACGCAGCTCGCCGGCGTGCTGTCGATCGTCAGCCGGGCCGCCGCCGAAGCCCGCGGCCAGCAGGTCGACGAGGCCGCCGACGCCGCACTGCGCGCGGCGGTCGAAGCACAGATCGAGGCCGAGTCGCTGCCGATGTTCCTGTCCGGCCGGCTCTACGACGACGGTGTCATCGACCCGCGCGACACCCGCACCGTGCTGGGAATGTGCCTGTCCGCCATCGCCAGCGGACCGATCGAGGGGACGTCGAACTTCGGCGTCTTCAGGATGTGACTGCGATTTCGGCGCGCTCGCGTTCGCTCAGCGAGCGTCAGCGCGCCCAAATCGCGGAGGGAGTTCGATGATCAGCAGAGTTCTCGTCGCCAACCGTGGTGAGATCGCCCGCCGGGTGTTCAGCACCTGCCGTCGTCTCGGTATCGGCACCGTCGCGGTCTACACCGACCCCGACGCCGACGCCCCGCACGTCGCCGAGGCCGACTTCCGGGTCCGGCTCGAGGGCCGCAACGGCTATCTGGACAGCGCCCAGCTCATCGCGGCGGCGCGTGCCGCCGGCGCCGACGCGGTACATCCCGGTTACGGGTTCCTCTCGGAGAACCCCGATTTCGCGGCCGCGGTGGCCGACGCCGGTCTGACCTGGATCGGACCGCCGGTGGCCGCCGTGCAGGCCATGGGCTCCAAGATCGAGGCCAAGAAGCTGATGGCCGCGGCCGGCGTGCCGGTGCTGGCCGAACTGGACCCGGCCACCGTCACCGCCGACCAGTTGCCCGTCCTGATCAAGGCGTCCGCCGGTGGTGGCGGTCGCGGTATGCGGGTGGTCCGGGAGCTGTCCGACCTGCCCGCCGAGGTCGCCGCGGCGCAGCGCGAGGCGCAGTCGGCGTTCGGGGATCCCACCGTCTTCTGCGAGCGCTACCTGGCCGCCGGGCACCACATCGAGGTACAGGTGATGGCCGACCGGCACGGCACCGTGTGGGCGGTCGGGGAACGCGAGTGCTCGATCCAGCGCAGGCATCAGAAGGTCATCGAAGAGGCACCGTCGCCCCTGGTGGAACGGACTCCGGGCATGCGCGACAGGCTCTTCGAAGCCGCCCGCCTGGCCGCCGAGGCGATCGGCTACACCGGCGCGGGAACCGTCGAGTTCATGGCCAGCTCCGATCCTGGGGCCAACGGCGACTTCTACTTCCTGGAGATGAACACCCGCCTGCAGGTGGAACACCCGGTCACCGAGGAGACCACCGGCGTAGACCTGGTGGCACTGCAGATCGACGTCGCCGACGGCATCCGCCTCGATGCCCGCCCGCCGGCCACCCGTGGACACTCGATCGAGGCGCGGCTCTACGCCGAGGACCCGGCCAAGGACTGGCAACCACAGGCCGGAACGCTGCACCGGTTCGCCGTCCCGGCCGCCCGCACCGAATTCGGCACCCTCGGCCGCACCGGGGTCCGGCTGGATTCCGGCGTGGTCGACGGATCGGTCATCTCGGTGTTCTACGACCCGATGCTGGCCAAGGTGATCTCGTTCGCCGATACCCGAGAGCGGGCCGCCGCCGCGCTCGCCGAGGCGTTGGCCCGCGCCGTCGTCCACGGCCCCGGTACCAACCGTGACCTTCTGGTCAACGTGTTGCGGCACCCGGCATTCCTTGCCGGGGACACCGACACCGCGTTCTTCGACACCCACGGCCTTGACCGATTGGCAGCGGCCCAGGACATCACCGCGCCGTCGACGCTGGCCGCCGCGCTCGCCGACGCCGCGCACAACCGCGCCACGGCAACGGCATTCGGACCCGCACCGAGCGGATGGCGCAACCTGTTCTCCGGGTATCAGACCCGCGCCTTCCGCGATGCCGACGACCGGGAGCACCTGGTCCGCTACCGGATCGGACGCGACGGTGTCGAGGTGCCCGACGGCGATGATGTCACGGTGGTGTCCACCAGCCCTGGGCGAGTGGTGTTGTCGGTCAACGGCGTCGAAGAGTCCTTCACGGTGGCGCGTTACGGCGCAGCGGTTTTCGTCGATTCGCCGCGCGGTACCGTCCGGCTCACCAGCGTCCCGCGATTCCCCGATCCGGACTCGGCGGTGGCGCACGGATCGCTGCTGGCGCCGATGCCCGGCTCGGTGGTCCGGGTCGGCGCCGCGGCCGGTGACGCCGTGACCGCCGGGCAGCCGTTGATCTGGCTAGAGGCCATGAAGATGGAGCACACGATTGCCGCACCGAGCGACGGTGTGCTCGCCGAATTGAACGTACAGGCAGGCCAGCAGGTCGAGGTCGGCACGGTGCTGGCCCGAATAGAAGGAGAACAGTCATGACCGGCTTCATCGAAACCGAGGAGCAGCAGGCGCTGCGCAAGGCCGTCGCCGCGATGGCCGCCAACTACGGCCAGGATTACTACCTGGAGAAGGCGCGGGCCGGCCGGCACACCGACGAACTGTGGTCCGAGGCAGGCAAACTGGGCTTCATCGGGGTGAACCTTCCCGAAGAGTACGGCGGCGGCGGGGCCGGCATGTACGAGCTGTCGATGGTGATGGAGGAGATGTCGGCGGGCGGTTGTCCGCTGTTGATGATGGTGGTCTCCCCCGCCATCAACGGCACGATCATCAGCAAGTTCGGTACCGAAGAACAGAAGAAGCACTGGGTCACCGGTATCGCCGACGGGTCGATCACCATGGCCTTCGCCATCACCGAACCCGACGCCGGTTCCAACAGTCACAAGATCACCACCACCGCGCGCCGTGACGGCAGCGACTGGATCCTCTCGGGTCAGAAGGTCTACATCTCCGGCGTCGACCAGGCCCAGGCCATCCTGGTGGTCGGCCGCACCGAGGACCACAAGACCGGCAACCTGAAACCCGCCCTGTTCGTGGTGCCGACCGACACCCCCGGCCTGTCCTGGACCAAGATCGACATGGAGATCCTGAGCCCGGAATACCAGTTCCAGGTCTTCCTCGACGAGGTGCGCCTGCCCGCCGACGCGCTCGTCGGCTCCGAGGATGCCGCCATCGCGCAGCTGTTCGCCGGTCTCAACCCCGAGCGCATCATGGGCGCGGCCAGTGCGGTCGGGATGGGTCGTTTCGCGATCAACAAGGCCACCGAGTACGTCAAGACCCGCCAGGTGTGGAAGACCCCGATCGGTGCACACCAGGGCATCGCGCATCCATTGGCCCAGAACCACATCGAGATCGAACTCGCGAAGCTGATGATGCAGAAGGCCGCGGCGCTCTATGACAGCGGCGACGATTTCGGTGCCGCCGAGTCGGCGAACATGGCCAAGTACGCCGCCGGTGAGGCATCGGTGCGCGCGGTCGATCAGGCCGTGCAGTCCCTCGGCGGAAATGGACTGACCAAGGAGTACGGCATCGCCTCGGTGCTGACCGCCTCCCGACTGGCGCGTATCGCGCCGGTCAGCCGGGAGATGATCCTCAACTTCGTCGCGCAGACCTCGCTGGGCCTGCCCCGGTCGTACTGACGATGCTGGTCGACTACACGGTCGAGGGCCGGATCGCCCGCCTGACGCTGAACTCCCCGCACAACCACAACGCGCTGTCCACGGCGCTGGTCGAACAGTTGCATCGGGGGTTCGCCGACGCGGCGGCCGCCGATGTGCGCGCGGTGGTGCTGGGCCACACCGGTCCGACATTCTGCGCGGGCGCCGACCTGTCCGAGGCAGCCGGCCGAGAACCGGGGGATGTGGCGGTCGACCGGGCCCGCGAGATGACCCGCCTGCTGCGCGCGATCCTGGAGTTACCGGTCCCGGTGATCGCCGCGGTCGACGGGAACGTGCGGGCCGGCGGCATGGGTATGGTCGGCGCCTGCGATATCGCGGTGGCCGGGCCCGCGAGCTCCTTCGCCCTCACCGAGGCGCGGATCGGGGTGGCTCCGTCGATCATCTCGCTGACCCTGCTGCCGAAGCTGACCGCCCGCGCCGCGGGCCGATACTTCGTCACCGGCGAGAAGTTCGGGCCGGCGGAGGCCGCCAGGATCGGGCTCATCACCGCGGCCGCCGATGACGTCGCCGCGACGGTCGCCGATCTCACCACGAGCATCGCCAAGGCTTCGCCACAGGGGCTTGCCGCGTCCAAGGCACTCACCACCGCGTCGGTGCTGGCCGGCTTCGACGAACGTGCCGAGGAACTCACCGAGCAATCGGCACGGCTGTTCGTCTCCGAGGAGGCGCATGAAGGCATGCTCGCTTTCCTGCAGAAACGCCGGCCGTCCTGGACGTGAGAAGGTAGCTGCCGTTTGCCAGCCGGGCGTCCGAACGGCGATGTTTGCCGTAACAGTTTTGCCCACGCGCTTGCATTCGCGAGTATGAGTCGTAGGCTCGTCTGCGATGAGCACCTCAGCCGCAGAACCTGGCTCGACCCGAGCCGGCGATGCCGAGCGGGCGCAGGCTGCCCAGCTTCTCACCGACGCCGCCGCCCAGGGCCGGCTCACCGTCGACGAGTACGAGCAGCGGCTGGCCAAGGCATACGCAGCCAAGACACACGGCGAACTCGCCCGACTCTCGTCCGATCTGCCGGACTTCGCCACCACCGCACAGTGCGGACCCCGCCGACCCGCGCCATCGACCCTGCTCTTGGCCATCCTGAGCGGTTTCGAACGCCGTGGCCGCTGGAACGTCCCGAAGCGTCTGACGTCCTTCGCACTGTTCGGCGGCGGTGTCATCGATCTGCGCTACGCCGACTTCACCTCGCCCGATGTGGACATCCACACGATCTCCATCTTCGGCGGTCAGACGATCCTGGTGCCGCCGGAGGTCAACGTCGCGGTCCGCGGGCACGCCGTGATGGGCTCGTTCGACCATGTCGGCGAACCGGGCACGCCGGGCGCTCCGTGCGTGACCATCCGTGGGTTCTCGCTGTGGGGCAGCGTCGGCGTCAAGCGCAAGAAGCGTAAGAACAGCTGAGCGTCATTTGCTGAAAAGCGCGCTTCCGCGATGCTTGTTTTGCTGAACAGCGCTCAACGGCGCCGTGCCCGCAGATAGTCGCCGACCACCGCCGCGCCGAGCCCGTCGAGATCGGGCACCACGACACGGCCGCCGACCCGGCGGGCCACCTGATCGATGAACCGGGCCAAACCCGGGTCGCTGCCGAGCCGGAAGATGGTCAACTGCGCGCCCAGCGCAGCGAGATCGTCGAAACCCTTCACCGTCAGTCCGATCGTGCGCGGGTGCGGCGGGTAGTAGAAGAACGCCTCGGCGCCGTCACCGAAATCCTCAAGATGCGCGGTCGGCTCCCCGTCGGTGACCACCAGCACGACCGGCTGGGCGTTGGGGTGTCTACGCAGGTGCCGGGCCGCCAAGGCCAGCGCGTGGTGCAGGTTCGTGCCCTGGTCCCGCACCCCCTCCAAGGCCGTCAGCTCGGCGGCGCTGACGGTGCGCGCGTGCCGGCCGAACGCGATGATCTCCAGCGCATCGGAGCGGAACCGCGTGCTCACCAGGTGGTTGAGCGCCAGCGCGGTGCGCTTCATCGGCAACCACCGGTTCTCCATGACCATCGAGAAGCTGGTGTCCACCAGCAACGCGACCGCGGACTGGGTGCGGGTCTCGGTCTCCGAGATCTCGACATCCTCGACACCGATCCGCACCGGGCCGCCGATGGTGCCGGTCCCGGCCGTGCGGAGCACGTCGTTGGTGGCCGCCGTGCGGAGCACGGCATTGGTGATCGTGCGGGTGACGTTCCACGGCTCGGTGTCCCCGAACGCCCACGGCCGGCTCGCCCCGGTCAGCTCGCCGGCCGCACCGGCGCGGCGCGTCTCGCGCTCGCCGTGCCTGCCCGAGAGCCGCTGGGCGACATCGCGCAGCGCGGTCTGCCCGAGCTGGCGCATCGCCTTGGGCGACAGTCGGAACTGACCGTCGGAGCCGCGGTCCAGGAAACCCTGTTCGGTGAGCGCACGTTCCAGATCGGCCAGTGTGCGGGCGTTGACGGCGGCCTCGTCACCGAGCTGGCGGGCCAGCATGTCCAGATCGACATCCTCCATGGTGGCTCCGGCATAGCCCTGCGAGAGCTGTTCGGCCAGCTGTTCCAGCTCGGCGATATCGGCGAGCGCCTGCGCACCCTGTCCCATGCCCAGCGGATCGTCACCTCGGAATTCCTGCGAACCGTTCCAATCCTCGCCGGGGCGGGCGGCCTGCAGGTTGGCGTCCAGCCGGCTCAGCGCATTCATCAGCGACGGCGATCCGAAGGCCTGCTGGGCCAAGGCATCCAGCTCGGCGCGCTGGGATTCGGACAGGCTGTTGCGGAACCGTTGGGCGGCCGCGGAGCGCTTGGCCAACGAATCCATCAGCTCGTCGACATTGCGCGGGTTCTCCGGGAAGTGCTGACCGTGTTCGGCCATGAACTTCTCGAAGTCCTCGTCCGTGTCCTCTCCCCTGGCGTGCTTTTCCAGCAGGTCGTTGAGGTCGTCGAGCATCTTGTTGATGGCGGCGCGGTCGTCGTCGGTGGCGTTCTGCAGCGCGTCCTTCATTCCGGCGAACCGCTGGTCGAGCATCTCGCGGCCGAGCAGATCCTTGATCTGGTCGTACTTCTGCCGGGCCTCGGGCGAGCGCCAGTCGTAGTCGGCGAGTTCCTGGACGGCCTTGGCCGGCGACGGCGACAGCGCCTCCATCTGCATCTCACCGAACCGGGCGTCGTCGTCCAGGGCGCGGGCCAGTTCCTTGCGCTCGGCCAGCACGGCCTCGTCGAGCAACTTCTTGACCTCGGCGAGGGTGCCGTCGAGGTTGTTGCGCTGCAGCAGTTCCCGGCGCCGCCGGTGGGCCTCGGCGGCCAGCTTGTCCGCGCCCGGCATGGAGGCGGTACCGCGGCGCATCAGTTCCTGCAGCGCCCGTCGCGGCGACGCGCCGGACATCACGTCCTCACCGATCTGGTCCAGCGCCTCGCGCAGATCGACCGGCGGGGCCAGCGGATCTGGCCCGCCGGTGTAGCGCGAATACCGCGAATTATGTTTAGCCATAGACGGTTTCACCAGCGTCGGACGTCTTGTCGATCCGCTTGGCCAGATACAGGCCTTCCAGCGCCAGCTCCACCGCAGCGGCGCGCTGCCCCTCGGTGCGGGCATCCAGGCGTTCGGCGATCTGGTCGATCACCTCCAGCTCCGGCAGCGCAGCGAGCACGTCCTTGGCGCTCACCCGCTCACCGGTGGTCACCGGTGAGCCCTCTTCGACCGCGGCGACCAACGGCCCGACGTCCAGTCCGCCGAGCGCCCTGGCCGCGGTGTCGGCGGTGGCGCGACGCAGCAGGTGCTCCATCACCGCCTGCTCGCGGCCCTCCTCGCCGGACTCGAATTCGAGCTTTCCGCGCAGCACGTCGATGACGGTGCCGAGGTCGACGACGCGGGCCACCGGATCCTGCTCGCCGAGGATCGCGGCGCGGTGCCGCGCCGAGGCGGCAACGGTCTCGGCCGCGGCGATGGCGAACCGAGCCGACACCCCCGAGCGCTGGTCCACGGCCGTGGACTCGCGCAGCGCCCTGGCGAACCGGGCGACGACGGCGAGCAGGTACTCGGGGACCTCGGCACTCAGGTGTGCCTCTTGGGCGATGACGGCGACCTCGGCGTCGAGTTCCAGCGGGTAGTGGGTACGGATCTCGGCGCCGAACCGGTCCTTGAGCGGGGTGATGATGCGGCCGCGGTTGGTGTAGTCCTCGGGGTTGGCGCTGGCGACCACCAGGACGTCCAGCGGCAGCCGCAGGGTGTACCCGCGCACCTGGATGTCGCGCTCCTCCATCACGTTGAGCATGGACACCTGGATACGTTCGGCCAGGTCGGGCAGTTCGTTGACGGCGACGATGCCGCGGTGTGCACGCGGGATCAGGCCGTAGGCAATGGTTTCCGGGTCTCCGAGACTGCGCCCCTCGGCCACCTTGATCGGGTCGATATCACCGACCAGGTCGGCGACGCTGGTGTCGGGGGTGGCCAGCTTCTCGGTGTAGCGCTCGCTGCGGTGTACCCAGGCGACCGGCAGATCGTCACCGGAGGTGGCGACGCGCCGGATCTGCTCCGGCGTGATCGGCGAGTACGGGTGCTCGTGCAGCTCGGAGCCCTCGATCACCGGGGTCCATTCGTCGAGCAAGCCGACCAGCGAGCGCAGCAACCGGGTCTTGCCCTGCCCGCGTTCGCCGAGCAGGACAAAATCGTGACCGGCGATCAGGGCACGTTCGACCTGCGGCAACACCGTGTCCTCGAATCCGAACAGACCGGGCCAGATCGCGGTGCCCTCTTCCCCGTCGGCCAACCGGGCCAACAGGTTGGCCCGGATCTCGTCCTTGATCCCGCGCTCGACGTGGCCGGAGGCGCGCAGTTCGCCGAGAGTGCGGGGCAAGTCGTTAGGTGATGTCACGACCTCCACGCTACGACTGCTGTCGACCGCAGGCATGGTCACCGGGCGAATGCCGGTTTTCGCTTGCCGCGAACTACCCGGTACCCTCGGTACCGTGAACTTGCTCGAATGGCACGACCGGCCGATGACGACGCACTTCGGGCCGGCGTCTTGGCAGTCGCGGGTGCTGGGTGTGCTGACCGCGCTCACCCTTCGTCCCGTGCTCGGGTTGTCCACCCTGATCGGTCTGCTGGTCAACCGACTCTGGCCGGCTGGCCTGCAACGGGTGCATCTCGACGTCATCGACCGGCCGCTGCGGGCGATCTCCGCGCTGCCGGGCACCACGGTCACCCGCGAGGCGCTGCCGCACTGCCCGGCCGAATGGGTCAGCGCGCCCGCCGCCGGCACGTCCACCGATCTGATCATCTACTTCCACGGTTCGGCGCTGGTCACCCTCGGGCTGAACTCGCATCGCCGGTTCGTCTCCAAATTGTCGGCAGCCACCGGAGCCAAGGTGCTCAACGTCGGTTACCGCCTGGCACCCCAGGCCGCGATCGAAGAGGCCGTCGAGGACGGCGTGGATGCCTACCGGCGCGCCTTGGATCTCGGCTTCGCACCGAGCCGCATCGTGTTCGCCGGCGACTCGGCGGGCGGTCTCATCGCGGCCGACACCGCGCTGGCCGTGCGCGACGCCGGGCTCCCGGTGCCGGCCGGGCAGATCCTGTTGTCGGCGTTGACCTCTGCCGATATGGATCTGAAGTACCAGGCCCTCAAACAACATCGGGATGTGCTCTTCCCGTTCATGACGGTCAAGTTCATCTACGACGTCTTCGCGACGGTGAACGGCACCCGCCCGGTGCCGATCATGCCCGCCGAGGCCAACGCCCAAGGCCTGGGCCCGTTCCTGTTGCAGATCGGCACCAACGAGATGTTGCGCAACGACACCTTCGTGCTGGCCGATCAGCTGAAGGCCGCCGGGGTGCCGGTCTGGGTTCAGGTGTGGGACAAGGCCATGCACATGTTCCAGCTGACCTTCGACGTCAACCCCGACGCCCGCCGCGCCATCGACGAGATCGCCTCGTTCGTCGAACACGTCACCACCGAGGCCAGCAAGGCGGCCTGACCTGCGGCCCCAGTGGCCACTTATGGCACGCATTCTCGGCGGAACCGTGTCATAAGTGGCCACTCGGCAATGGGCCTAGTGCGCGAAGTGCCGGGCCCCGGTCAGGTACAACGTGATCCCGGCGGCTGTCGCGGCGGCGGTCACCTCGTCGTCGCGCACCGAGCCACCGGGGTGCACAACCGCTTTCACCCCGGCATCGATCAGCGTCTGCAACCCGTCGGGGAACGGGAAGAACGCGTCGGAGGAGGCCACCGCGCCCTTGGTGCGCTCCCCCGCCCGCTCGACTGCCAGCCGGGCGGCGTCCACCCGGTTGACCTGACCCATGCCGACCCCGACGGTGGCGCCGTCCTTGGCGATCACGATGGCATTGGACTTCACCGCCCGGCCGGCCCGCCAGGCGAAGACCAGATCGGCGAGCGTCTGGGGATCGGCGGCCGCACCGGTGGCCAGCGTCCAGTTGTTCGGATCGTCGCCCTCGGCGTCGAGGGCATCACGCTGCTGGACCAGCAGGCCGCCGCTGATCGGGCGCAATTCGGTGGCGGTGCCCTCGGGTTCACCCGCGACCAGGATGCGGATGTTCTTCTTCTTGGACAGCACCTCGACCGCGCCGGGCTCGTAGGCCGGTGCGACGATCACCTCGGTGAAGATATCGGCTACCGTCTCGGCCATCTGGACGCTCACGGTGGTGTTGGTGGCAATCACCCCGCCGAACGCCGAGAGCGGATCGCAGGCGTGTGCCTTGGCGTGCGCGTCGGCGACCGACGTCGTCGACACCGCGATGCCACACGGGTTGGCGTGCTTGATGATCGCCACGCAGGTCTGCTCGTGGTCGAATGCCGCGCGCCATGCCGCATCGGCATCGGTGTAGTTGTTGTAGGACATCTCCTTGCCGTGCAGCTGCTCGGCCTGGGCCAGACCCGGCCAGGCCGAGTCGTCCCGGTAGAGGGCCGCGCGCTGATGCGGGTTCTCGCCGTACCGCAGCACCGCGGTGCGCCGCGAGGTCGAGCCGACCCAGCGCGGGAGCGCGGACGCATCCGCCGTGCCTTCTTCGGGGGACAGCACCGAGACCATCCAGCTCGCCACCGCGACGTCGTATTCGGCGGTGTGCTGGAAGGCCAACGCGGCCAGCTTCTTCCGTTCGGCCAGGGTGAAGCCGCCGTCGCGGACCGCGGCCAGCACCCCGTCATAGCCGAGCGGGTCGACCACGACGGCCACGCTCGGGTGGTTCTTGGCCGCGGCACGCACCATCGACGGGCCGCCGATGTCGATCTGCTCGACGCACTCGTCGGGCACCGCGCCGGAGGCCACCGTCTCGCTGAACGGATACAGGTTCACCACCACCAGCTCGAACGGGGCGATCCCCAACTCGGCCAGCGCGCTCTCGTGCTCGGGCTTGCGCAGGTCGGCGAGCAGACCGGCGTGCACCTTGGGGTGCAGCGTCTTGACCCGGCCGTCGAGCACCTCGGGGAAGCCGGTGACGTCCTCGACCGGGGTCACCGGAACACCGGCGTCGGCAATGGTTTTCGCGGTCGAGCCCGTCGAGACGATGCTCACCCCCGCGGCGTGCAGCCCACGGGCGAGATCGGCCAGACCGGTCTTGTCGTACACACTGATCAACGCCCGCCGAATCGGCTTACGTTCGCTCATCCCAGGATTGCCTTTCGTCCGCTCCAGGTCAGGCCGCGCGTCGCCAGCGCGGCCAGCACGTCCACCAACAGCGCCCGTTCGGCGGTCTTGATGCGCTCGTGCAAGGTCTCTTCGGTGTCATCGTCGCGTACCGGTACCGCCTGCTGCGCCAGGATCGGCCCGGTGTCCACCCCGGAGTCCACCAGGTGCACGGTGCACCCGCTCACCCGCACCCCGTGCTCCAGGGCGTCGGCGACGGCGTGGGCGCCGGGAAAGGCGGGCAGCAATGCCGGATGGGTGTTGACCACCCGACCGTGGAAGCGCTGCAGGAACTGCGGTCCCAGGATCTTCATGAACCCGGCGCTGACCACCAGATCGGGCTCGTGCACGGCGACGGCCGCGGTGAGCGCGGCATCCCAGGCGCTTCTGTCGGCATGGTCGGCGAGGCGCAGCCGGAACGACGGGAGCCCGGCCTCACCGGCAATCTCCAGTGCCCGGCAGGTGCGGTCGGTCCCGACCGCGACCACGCGCGCCGGGTAGTCGCCGACCGCGGCCGCCATCAGTGCCTCGAGCAGGGAACCGGTACCCGACGCCAGCACCACCAGCCGAGCCGGTGCGCTGGGCGGCACTCGGAACGGTGGCTGCGGCACGCGCAGCAGCCTAGTCGTCCTGCTCGCGTCGCTTTTCGGCGACCACGTCGGGAATGTCGCCGTCGACCATGAAGTGTTCCTCCGGATCGAGCAGCGGGTCGTCATCACCGTGGACCGGCGCCTCGACGATCTCGGCGTCGAGATAGTCGGGCTCACCGAGCAGCACATCGTCATCGATCTCGGCGTCGATGATCACCTCGGCGTCGATCACATCGTCGGTGCGCTCGGAACGCCATTCGCTGTCGACGATGACCTCGGTGATCGCGTCCTCGTCAGCGGGCTCGGGTTCGGGAGCCGGAACGGGTTTCACCGGCCTGGGCCGCCGCGTCAGGCCCCCGGCCATGACCACGGTGAGACCGCCGATGACGGCGAACCACAGGAACACGGCCGGACCGAACGTGGTCTGGTCGACCCCGACGTCACCGAAGTTGCCCAGCCTCCCGCCGCCGGCATAACCG
This sequence comes from Mycobacterium sp. VKM Ac-1816D, assembly GCF_000416385.1. Lineage (NCBI taxonomy): Bacteria > Bacillati > Actinomycetota > Actinomycetes > Mycobacteriales > Mycobacteriaceae > Mycobacterium > Mycobacterium sp. VKM Ac-1816D. The sequence goes on along the minus strand of NZ_AOHQ01000133.1, from coordinate 55,279 downwards.
AGCAGTGCCATGGTTGCTGCCGCGGCCACCGCGGCGACGCCGAGCTTGGCCAAGGCGATCGGCCAGGGTGCGGGCCGGCGGGCGCATTGCTGACCCAACGCGACGGCCGCCACTGCCGCGACGATCAGCAGCGCCACCCAGATCGGGCCGAGCGGTGGAGTCGGCAACGCGGCCAGGACCGGTACCGCCGGGATGTCACCGCCCAGCACGGTGAACGAGCTGAACGTGGCCAGCCCGATGTGGGCACTGGACCCCACTGCCACGGCCGCGGTGCCCACCAGCACGTTCGGGATGTACAGAATCGACAGCAGGGCGAGGCTGAGCTGACCAAACAGCGAGTCGGTGATCCCGAAGAGGTCATGCATGGTTCCCCAGTGCACGACGATCGAACCGACGGCGACCACACCGCACAGTCCGAGCAGCGCGAGCACACCGGTTGCCGCGGCGCGCAGCGCCTCGGGCAGCCAGCGCGGCAGCCACGGCAGGCCGGCCAGTCGTCCGGTCATCGCGACGCCGATGAGCACACCGGACAGGTGCACCAGCAAGACCCCGGCGAAGGCACGCGACGCATCGGGGGTCTGCAACTGGGTGATGACCGAGGATGCGTCGTGGATCACGGCCAGCGCGATCGCCGCGATCAGCAACGGTCCGCCGAGCGCCGAGGCAGCCACCCAGCGGATGACGAACCACGACGACCTCGCCGAGGCGGCCGCCGTGGTGCGCGCGGTGGCCCACACCATCAGCAGCACCGGCAGCAGCGGCATCACGCCGAGCTCCCGGCCGCCGATCGACACCGGGACCTGGTGCACGCCGAGCCACATGCTGGCGATGGCGCCGAACGCGCCGGTCATATCGCTGTTGGCGATCAACAGCTGCAGCAGTGTGATCGCGGCGATGATGCCCAGCGCGGCAACCGACGGCCCGAACGCGACCCGCAGCAGGTCACGGGCCTGCCGAGTGCCGACCGATCGGTTTTCCACTAGCTGGGTCGCTCCTCGCACGCTGGTATCACGCATGCCTGATCCCCGCTGTCCGGGCACGCGACGCCCAGACTACGACGACGGCGGCCCGGATTGCGGCGTGGAGTCGGACTGCGCTGGGGGTGTCGGCGATTGGGTCGGCACCGCGCTGGTGGGAGCCGACGATCCCTGCTGTTGCGGTTGCCCGAAGGCCGGGAAGCCGGTGGGCGGGGTCGGCGGACCGGAGTGCCCACCCGCGGCGTGCGAATCGGTGTTGGCGTCGCTGTAGGAACCGGCCGAGCCGGCCCCGGAGAAACCACCGGTGGACGGGCCGCCGGGGTAGGAGCCGTACGGCGTCGGATAGCCCGGACGCTGCTGCGGCTGGCCGTACTGCTGCGGCTGACCCTGGGGTTGTCCCTGGGGTTGTCCGTAGCCGTAGGGCGGCTGACCGTACTGGCCATAGGGCTGCTCGTAGCGCGGCTTGGGCGCCGGCGGGGTGAGCACCTCGGCGTCGAACAGCAGTGCCGCGATCGCCGCACCGGCCTGGAACAGCGTGGTGGCGATGATCAGGTACAGCCCCCAGCCGATCGACAGCCCGGTCGGGGCGTTGATGACCTCGGAGAGCACCAGCAGGAAGGACAGCGTGGCCACGACGGCCACCAGTCCCGCCCGCGTCTTCTGCTTGGGCAGCAGCCCGATGCCGGCCAACAGCGCGGCCAGCACCGAGGCGGCGACGGCGAGACCGAGGCCCGGGGTGCTGCCGCTGGCGCTGCCGAACTGCGGGAAGTCGGAATTGCTGATGGTCAGCAGCGGTCCGAAGTTGAAGACGTAGGTGCCCAGACCGAACGCCGCCACCGCCGCGCTCAGGTACGCGGGCAGCTTGCTGGGTCCGGTCTGCTCGGGCTCCCCTACCTTGCCGAACTGCTGCGTCGGCGCGATGTACTGGTTGCCCTGCTGTGCAGGCGGATATCCGGGGCTACCGGGTGGGTAGGTCATGACTCTCCTGTGTGGGCGATTTCGACCCACGCTAGCGCACCGTGCTGGGAGCCGGCTCAGGCCGATACGAGCACCGGGCTGTCGGCGACCGCACTCTCGGAGGCCTCGATTTCGCGGACGAGCGGCAGCACTTTGGCGCCGAAGTACTCGATTTCCTCCTGGAAGTGGAGGAAACCGCCGAGGATCAGGTCGACACCGCGTTTGCGGTAGGCGGCGATGCGTTCGGCGATCTGTTCGGGGGTGCCGATCAGCTGAGTCCGGAATCCGTCGTTGTACTGGACCAGGTCCTCGAAGGAGGAATCGGCCCACATGCCCTTCTTGTCCCCGGTGGAGTTTCCGGCCTGCTGGACCGCCGAGCGGAATCCCTCGACGGCCGGCTTGTTGGCCTTGGCGATGATCTCCCGCAGGGTTTCCTTCGCTTCTTTCTCCGTGTCCCGCGCGATGATGAAACCGTTGAGGCCGACCTTGACCTCGCGACCGGCGTCGCGGGCGTGGTCGCGCACCTCGACGACCTGCTCGGTGATGCCGTCGAAATCCTTGCCGTTGGAGAAATACCAGTCCGCGTAGTAGCCGCCGTTGCGCCGGGCCGCGGTGGAGTTGCCGCCCTGGAACAGTTCCGGGTTGGGCCGCGCCGGGGTGTTCAGCGGCTTGGGCTTGAGGGTGAAATCGTGGATGCGGTAGAAATCGCCGCGGAAATCGACATCGTCCTCGGTCCATATCTTGCGCAGCACCTGCAGGAATTCCGCGCTGCGCCGGTAGCGCTCGTCGTGTTCGAGCCACGGCTCACCCAGGTGGGTGAATTCGTCCTTGAACCAGCCGGAGACGACGTTGACCGCGAATCGGCCGCCGGAGAGCTGATCGGCGGTGGCGCCGAGTTTGGCCAGCACCGCCGGTTGCCACAGCCCGGGGTGGACGGCCGCGATCACCTTGAGGCGCTCGGTGGCCAGCAACAACGCGAGGCTGAAGCTCGTCGACTCATGCTGGTATTCCGCCCCGTAGCTGGCCTCGTACCGGACCTGGGACAGCGCGTACTCGAAACCGTTGTTCTCCGCGGTCTGGGCCAACTTCTTGTTGTACTCGTAGTTCCAGTCGGTGCGCTGCTCGATATCACTGGTGACCAGGCCACCGCTGACGTTGGGCACCCAGTAGGCGAACGTGGTGTGATCGGCGATGCGTTCGGTCGTCATGGTTGCCATGGCAGCATTCCGCGCCGTCTCGCGTCACCGTTAAGGATCGTGGTGAGCGGAACATCAGGACCCCGGCCTTGCGCCAACGGACTAGAACACGTTCTAATTCTGACCATGGACTACGGGCTCGTTCTCTTCACCAGTGACCGCGGCATCGCCCCGGCAGCTGCGGCCAAGCTGGCCGATGACCACGGCTTCACCACCTTCTACGTGCCTGAGCACACGCACATCCCGATCAAGCGCCAGGCCGCACACCCCACCACCGGTGATGAATCGCTGCCCGACGACCGCTATATGCGCACCCTGGATCCGTGGGTGTCGCTGGGCACCGCCGCGGCGGTCACCAGCCGGGTGCGACTGTCCACCGCGGTCGCGCTGCCGGTCGAACACGATCCGATCACGCTGGCCAAGTCGATCGCGACGCTGGATCATCTCTCCGGCGGCCGGGTCAGCCTCGGTGTCGGATTCGGTTGGAATACCGACGAATTGGCCGATCACAAGGTCCCGCCGGGTCGCCGTCGCACCATGCTGCGCGAGTACCTGGAGGCGATGCGCGCGCTGTGGACGCAGGAGGAGGCGGAGTACGACGGCGAATTCGTCAACTTCGGCCCGTCCTGGGCGTGGCCCAAGCCGGTGCAGTCCCATATTCCGGTACTGGTCGGTGCGGCGGGCACCGAGAAGAACTTCAAGTGGATCGCCCGATCCGCCGACGGCTGGATCACCACCCCGCGCGATTTCACCATCGACGAGCCGGTCAAGTTGCTGCAGGACACCTGGGCCGCGGCCGACCGTGCCGGCGCCCCGCAGATCGTCGCGCTGGACTTCAAGCCCGATCCCGAAAAGCTGGCACACTGGCGCGATCTCGGCGTCACCGAGGTGTTGTTCGGCCTGCCGGACAAATCCGAGGCCGAGGTCGGCGCCTACGTGGAGCGGCTGGCCGGGAAGCTCGCGCAGCTGGTCTGAGCAGGCGGGTTCACGCCAGCGTGGCGTGGTTCTCCTTCTCCCCCGCGGTCACCGTGATCGCGGCACCGAGCGGGTCGCCGTCGGCCATCAGGGCGAGCAGATCCTCGTCGGTGGTCAGCGCCATGAACCGGCTGCCGTCGGCGTCGAGCCTGCCGATGATGACCCCGGTGGTCGTCGGCCAGTCGTAACGCACCGAGTACGTTTCGATCGTGCCGCGACCTTCGGGGTGCCGGGTGACCGCAACCATCGGCTGTTCGTCGATCCTGGACTGCAGTTCCCGGCTGCGGTCGGTACGCCAGTCGACCGGCACGGTCGAGTACACGCCGACCGAATATTTGCTCATCACACCGCCGTTGGCGCCGACGAGGCCGAATCGGCCCGGCTGCTCCCGGGCGCTGCACACCGTCTCGGCGATGCCGTGCAGGGAGTAGCTGTTGCCCGGGCCGCCGAAGAAGGGCAGCCCTCCGGTGAGGGTGAGGCCGCGCGGGTCGTCGGGCGCCAGTCCGGCCGAGTCGCACACCGAGAACACCGGGAAGGGGAAGCAGCTGTAGAGGTCGAAGGTGGATACCTCGGAAAGCTCCACCTCGGCCACGCGAAGCGCCTCTGCCACAGCCATTTCCGCCGAGAGACTGGCGCTCAGGTCGGCGCGGTCGAGCAGGGATTGTTCGACGAGGTCGGCATGACCGTGCAGGTATACCCACTTCTCCTCGGGCACCGACAGCCGGCGTGCGGCGGCCACCGACATCAACAGCACCGCGGCGCCCTGGTTCACCTGGTCGCGGGCCACCATCAGGCGCGGGTAAGGGTCACAGATCATCCGGTTTTCCGGTGTGACGGTGGCGAGTTCGTCCACGGTCCGTTCCACCGGTGATGACGCCAACGGGTTCTTGGCGGCGACCTCCGAGAACGGCGCGAAGAGCTCGGCCATCTGACGGCGGTAGTCGGCCACCGTGGCACCGATGCGCGCTCGGCGGGCGTTGTCCAGCAGTCCGTACTGCACGGGCGCACCCGTCAGACCGTGGGTGGCGGTGTACTCGTTCATGTACTGGTCGAATCCGTAGCCACGATCCTCCAGCTGGCCACCAATCGTCTCGGAGTGGTCCGGCTTGTCCTCGCGGCCCGCGAAATGGCGCAGTGTCGAACCGTTTTCGGATCCCAGCACCAGCACGACCTCGGCATCACCGGCGGCGATGACTCCGGCGAACTCGGTGGTCACCTTCTGCGATCCGTGCCCGCCGAGCGGTTCCAGCACCGCGCGGGCAGGGTCGGCGCCGATACGTGCGGCAACCGACCGCGGGTAGTTGTCCGAACAGCCCAGCGGCGCCTCGGAGAACGGCGTGCAGATCTCGAATTGGCGCAGCCCGACGAAGACCTCGATGGCGGCGGCGATGGTCGCCGAGTCCGCACCGGTGTCGGCCACCGCCGCCCGGGCCGCCTCGGTGGCCAACTCCACCGAGGACATCCCTCGGTAGCCGTCGTCATCGATGCGTTCGGTGAACTGTCCCACGCCGACGATCACCGGGGTACGCGGATCCACCATCACTGACCTCCTGGCAGGTGTTAGTTCGTCAGGCTAACCGATGCCGGATCGCCCACCTGGGCCGGAGGGGCCGCTTGACCCGGATGTCACTTAGTGACACTGTGGAGATGTCACTAAGTGACACGGAGGAGGTGAATCGCCATCGATGACAAGGCAGCGGTCGCGCGCCTGCGGGTCTCCCGGCACGCCGCGGCATTGTTCTGGGAACGGGGAGTCTCGGGCACCAGCGGTGACGACATCGCCGCAGCGGCGAACCTGTCCACCCGCACCATCTGGCGGTACTTCCGCTCGAAGGAGGCGTGCGTCGAGCCGTTGCTCGCCAAGTCCGCGCACCGTTTCATCGGGGTATTGGACCGCTGGCCTGCCGAACTGTCGCTGGGACAACACATGCGGGCCGACGCGATCGCCCACCCGTTCTCCGAACAGGATCTCGCCGACGAGACGGCGGCGATGCGCATCGCGGCCATGTCGGCGACCGAACCCGCCTTGCGCACCGCGTATCTCATGGTGCACGACGAGATGGAGCGCGGGTTCATCCCGGTGATCGCCAAACGGCTCGACCTGCCCGCCCAGGATCTGACGGTGCGGCTGTGCGCGGCCGCCACCACCGCGGCATTGCGGGTGGTCGACGAGGACGTCAGCACCGCCGTCGTCGTGGACGGACGCACCTTCGAAAGCCAGGACATATTGACGCTGATCGACCGCGCCGTCCTCGATGCGACCAACGGACGCATCGGCGCACCGGTCAGCACCTAGAAAGGAACCCGTGGCCCACCACAGCACCGAAACCGCACTCCCGCCGCGCATCTCGGTGGAGCAGTTCTTCAATCCGCCGGAACGTGCCGGTGCCACCATCTCCCCCGACGGAACCCGGATCGCCTACCTGGCGCCCTGGCGCAACCGCCTCAACATCTGGGTGCAGGATCTCGACGGCGCCCTCGAGCCGCGCTGCGTCACCGCCGACGACGTCCGCAGTGTCTACCTCTACAGCTGGACCCACGACTCGCGGCACCTGTTGTACATGCAGGACAGCGGTGGGGACGAGAACTGGCACCTGCACCGTGTCGATCTCGACGACCCCGGCAGCGCCGCAGTCGATCTCACGCCCTTCCCGAACACCCGGGTCAGCTACGAACTGCTCAAGACCCGACCGGGAAAGGCCGTCGTGCAGCACAACGCACGCAATCCCGAGCTGGTCGATGCCTACGAACTGGATATCGCCACGGGCGAACTCACCATGATCGCCGAGAATCCCGGTAATGCCATCGGGTGGGTCACCGGCCCCAATGGAGACCTGTTCACCAACACCCTCACTGTCGCCGGCGACGTCGAGATCTCCCGGTGGGATCCGGACACGCACACCCTGCGGCCGATCAAGCTGTACGACGGGCGCGACTATCCGCTGGGTATTCACCCGATCGCGCCCACGCCCGACGGCACCGGAATCTGGCTGGGTTCCTACGCCGGCGGCGACAGGATGCGGCTGATGCGGTTGGACGTCGCCACCGGCACCGAGACCGAGGTGGACAGCCACCCCCGGTTCGATCTCGGGGCACAGCTCATGTTGCCGTCCCCATTCATCCTCAGTGAACAGACCGGTGAGCTGATCGGCGCACGCTATTACGGTGAGCGACAGGTGATTCACGCGCTGGATCCCGACTTCGGCGAGGTGCTCGACAGGCTGACCGGCCTCTCCGACGGTGACCTGTCCACCATCTCCTGCGATGACAGCGGGCAACGGTGGGTGGTCAGCTTCCAGCACGACCGCGAGCCGGGCGTCACCTATTTCTATGACCGCAGCACCGACGAGAGCCGGCTGCTGTTCCGGCCGTACCCGAACCTCGACCCCGCCGGGTTGGCACCGATGCAGCCCGTGGGCCTGAAGTCCCGCGACGGACTCGACCTGCACGGGTACCTGACCCTGCCGGTCGGGGTGGAGCCGAGCGGACTGCCGATGGTGCTGCTCGTGCACGGCGGTCCGTGGGCGCGTGATGTGTGGTCCTATCAGCCCGATGTTCAGGTGCTCGCCAATCGCGGGTACGCGGTGCTGCAGATCAACTTCCGCGGTTCGACCGGATACGGAAAGTCGTTCACCCAGGCCGCGATCGGCGAGTTCGCCGGCCGGATGCACAATGACCTGATCGACGCGGTCGACTGGGCCGTCGAGCAGGGGTACGCCGACCGCGACCGGGTCGCCATCTTCGGTGGGTCCTACGGCGGCTACGCGGCTCTGGTCGGGGTCACCTTCACTCCGGACGTGTTCGCCGCCGCCATCGACTACGTCGGCATCTCCAACCTTGCCAACTTCATGAAGACCCTACCCAACGTCGGCAGGCGCTTCCTGGCCACCAACTGGCATCTGTACGTGGGTGATCCGTCGGATCCGCAGGCCGAGGCCGATATGCTGGCCCGCTCCCCGATCACCCGGGTGGACCAGATCCGCACCCCGCTGCTGGTGGTGCAGGGCGCCAACGACTCTCGCGTCGTACAGGCCGAGTCCGACAACATGGTCGCGGCCTTGCGTGCCCGCGGCGTCGAGGTGGAGTACATGGTCAAGGAGGACGAGGGGCACGGCTTCGTCAACCCGGACAACAGCATCGACATGTACCACGCCGTGGAGCGGTTCCTGGCCGAGCACCTGTGACGTCGGGTCGCCGAGACTACGGTTTGTCCTGGGAAGGCGGCCATTTCGCACCAAGAACCGTAGTCTCGGCGCACGTGCACGAGAAAGGCCCCCGCGAATCCACGCGGGGGCCTTCTCATGTATGGCTGTTACAGCTTGTTGAACAGCTCGCGTGCCTTGGCGGCGGTCTCCGACGGCGTCTTGCCGACGGCCACACCCGCGGCCTCGAGGGCCTCCTGCTTACCGGCCGCGGTACCCGCACCGTCGGAGACGATGGCGCCGGCGTGGCCCATGGTCTTGCCCTCGGGAGCGGTGAAGCCCGCGACGTAGCCGACGACCGGCTTGGTGACGTTGGCCTTGATGTAGGCGGCGGCCTTCTCCTCGGCGTCGCCACCGATCTCACCGATCATCACGATCAGCTTGGTCTCGGGATCCTTCTCGAACGCCTCGAGGGCGTCGATGTGGGTGGTGCCGATGACCGGGTCGCCGCCGATGCCGATGGCGGTCGAGAAGCCGAGATCGCGCAGTTCGTACATCATCTGATAGGTCAGGGTGCCGGACTTGGAGACCAGTCCGATCGGGCCCTTGCCGGTGATGTTGTTCGGCGTGATGCCGACCAGCGACTCACCGGGGGTGATGATGCCGGGGCAGTTCGGACCGATGATCCGGGTCTTCTGGCCCTTCTCGACGTTGTAGGCCCACGCATAGGCGCTGTCCTGCACCGGGATTCCCTCGGTGATGACGACCAGCAGCGGGATCTCGGCGTCGATGGCCTCGATGATGGCGTCCTTGGAGAACGCCGGCGGCACGAAGGCGATCGACACGTCGGCGCCGGTCTCCTTCATGGCCTCGGCGACCGAACCGAAGACGGGGATTTCGACGTCCTTGCCATCTTTATCTTGGTGCTGGACTTTAGTGCCGGCCTTGCGGGCGTTGACGCCGCCGACGATCTGGGTACCGGCCTTGAGCATCAGCTTGGTGTGCTTGGTGCCCTCACCGCCGGTGATGCCCTGGACGATGACCTTGCTGTCCTTGTTCAGGAAGATAGACATTCTTGTTGGCTCCCTTACTTGTTGGCCAGCTCGGCGGCCTTGTCGGCGCCGGCGTCCATGGTTTCGGCCTGTACGACCAGCGGATGATTGGCTTCGGCCAGGATGCGGCGACCCTCGTCGACGTTATTGCCGTCGAGACGCACGACCAGCGGCTTGTTGGCCTCGTCGCCGAGGATCTCCAGCGCCTTCACGATGCCGTTGGCGACGGCGTCACACGAGGTGATGCCACCGAAGACGTTGACGAACACGCTCTTGACCTGGCTGTCGCCGAGGATCACATCCAGACCGTTGGCCATCACCTCGGCCGAGGCGCCGCCGCCGATGTCGAGGAAGTTGGCGGGCTTCACGCCGCCGTGCTTCTCACCGGCGTAGGCGACGACGTCGAGGGTCGACATGACCAGACCCGCACCGTTGCCGATGATGCCGACCTCACCGTCGAGCTTGACGTAGTTGAGGTCGTTCTCCTTGGCCTTGAGCTCGAGGGGATCGGTGGCGTCCTTGTCCTCGAACTCGGCGTGGCCGGGCTGGCGGAAGTCGGCGTTGGCGTCGAGGGTGACCTTGCCGTCCAGCGCCAGGATCTGATCGTCGGGGGTACGCACCAGCGGGTTGACCTCCACCAGGGTGGCGTCCTCGCCGACGAACACCTCCCAGAGCTTCTGGATGGTGACGGCGGCGGCATCGAGCACCTCGGCGGGCAGGTGGCCCTTCTCGGCGATCTCGCGAGCGAAGGCCAGATCGACGCCCTTGACGGCGTCGACGGGAACCTTGGCCAGCCGGTCGGGCTTGGTCGCGGCGACCTCTTCGATCTCCATGCCGCCCTCGACCGAGCACATGGCCAGGTAGGTGCGGTTGGAGCGGTCCAGCAGGAAGGAGATGTAGTACTCCTCGGCGATGTCGCTGGCCTCGGCGACCAACAGCTTCTTCACGACATGGCCCTTGATGTCCAGGCCCAAGATGTTGTTGGCGTGCTCCAGCGCGTCGGCGGGGGTGGCCGCGTACTTCACGCCGCCGGCCTTACCGCGGCCGCCGACCTTCACCTGAGCCTTGACCATGACCGGCTTGCCGATCTCCTCGGCGATCGCCTTGGCGTCCTCGGCGGACTCGGTGACCCGGCCCGGCGTGGTCGGTACGTTGTGCTTGGCGAAGAGTTCCTTCGCCTGGTACTCGAACAGATCCATGAGTTTCCTAAAAGGGTGTCTGTCTAGGTGACGTTTCGAACTGACTTCACAGGTAGTGGGCCGGACAGACCGATGGCCGTGACTGGCTCGCTGGCACTGTATCCACCCGCCCGGCAGGCGCCCGCACCGCCCACCGTTCATGTGGTACATCTCACCGAGGCCCATTGGTGATACAAGTCACATTGCCGCTGGGAATGAGCTCATAAGTTGCCACCAACATTGGAATTTGGTTAACGTGCCTCTTGGTCTCGGTAACGGTCAGGTCACGGCGCTAAGGAATTTTCAGGTTGGCTGAGCACAGTTCGTCTCGATCCCTCCGGGGAGCAGCGACGAAGGGGCGGCAAAGCCCCGAGCGGCCAGAGAACCCGGCAGCGGTCACCGACATCATCCCTTTCAACGAGTTCGGCGATCTGTGCGAACTCGACTTCCGGGACAGCTCCGCGTTCGACAAGGAACAGCGCGTGATCGCCGCCCCCGAACTCGATGACCTGCACGACACCGACGACCTGGTCCCCCTGCGACTGGTCATCCCCAGCGAATTCCAGGCCGCCGGCGAGCCCTCGTCGCACGCCTACCGCGACAGCCACACCGACCTCAGTGACGGCACCGCGCTGACCGATGTCATCGACATGCGGGCACACCGCACCGGCGGGGCGCACCGTAAGCAGACCGTGGGTGCGGTCAAGAGCCGGTTGATGATCGCCGCCATGGCCGCCGGAGCGACCGCCTCGGGCGCTTACTCGCTGTCCACGGCAAACGACGTGACTCCCGCGCCGGATACCGTGCTCGCCGCCGACGGCACCCTCATCGAGGGCGCCTCGATCACCGGATCGGCCGACGGCGTGCAGATCATCGCCGTGCAGCCGGTGGCCTCGTCGGCGGTGCATGCCGAGGAGATCAGCAAGGCCGCCGCCTTCGCCCAGGAGCGCGCCGATCGCGAGGCCCGGCTGACCCGGCCCATGTTCGTGATGCCCACCAAGGGCGTGTGGACGTCCGGCTTCGGATACCGCTGGGGTGTGCTGCACGGTGGTATCGACATCGCCGGTCCGATCGGTACGCCGATCCTGGCCGCCAGCGATGGCGTGGTCGTCGACGTCGGGCCGGCCGCCGGTTACGGTGCGCTGGTCAAGCTGCGCCATTCCGACGGCACCGTGACGCTGTACGGACACATCAACACCTGGCTGGTCAGCAAGGGCCAGCGCGTGATGGCCGGCGACCAGATCGCCACCATGGGCAACCGCGGCAACTCCACCGGTCCGCACCTGCACTTCGAGGTGCTGATGAACGGTTCCAACCGGATCGATCCGGTGCCGTGGCTGGCTCAGCGCGGGCTCTCCCCCGGCAATTACGTCGGGTAACTACCTTGGTGGGGTGACGGCAGAACCTCCGGTGCCACCCGCCGAACAACCCCGCATCATCCGTCGGCACCCGACGGGTTCCTTCCCCGCGCTCACCCCCGATCCCGGTGAGGACCGCACATCGCTGGTCCCGGCGGCGACCGACACCACACAGACCACCTACATTCCGCGACCGATCCCGGTGGCGGTCCCCGGGCGACCGGCCGCCGGGCCCGCCACCGCGATCTCAGCCGCCATTGCGAGCATCCTCAGCGGGTGGGCCACCGCGGTCATCGCCACCGACCTGATCGCCGGCTGGTGGAACACCGATCTGCTGTTCTGCATCGCGATCGGATTCCTGACCGCGATCTCGGCGGGCGCCGGTATCGCCGGGTTGATCGCCCTGCTGCTGCAGCGCCGGATGGGTCGACTGCTGATCATCGTCGGGGCGGCCATCGGGCTGCTCATCTTCGGCAGCCTGTTCCTGGCCGGGGCCAAACTGCACCCGGTGGTGTTCGCGATGCCGGTGCTGCCGCTGGCGACGGTGGTACTGACGCTGTTGCCCGCGACTCGCCGGTGGTCTCGAGGACCGGGTCGTTAGAGCTTCTGCACCGGCGCGTGATTGTGCATCAACTTGACCCGGCCGGCACTGCCGAAGTCGATCAGCGACATCGCCGATTCGCCCATCCCCGACACCTCTTCGACGCGGCCCAGTCCGTACTTGTCGTGGTTGACGCGGTCGCCGGGTTCCAACGTGATGATCGTGCGGTTGCGCGCCTTCCCCGGTGCGGGACGGGCGTTCTCGGCGAAGCGGCCGACGCGCGGCGCGCTGAGCGCTGCAGACGGCGCCTCCACCCGACGCCAGTTGATCAGGTCCTCGGGGATCTCGCGCAGGAACCGGGACTCGGGGTTGAGCATCGGCTGGCCCCATGACGAGCGCACCTTGGCACGGCTCAGATACAACCGCTGCCGGGCCCGGGTGATACCCACGTAGGCCAGCCGGCGTTCCTCGCTGAGCTCGGTGGGGTCGCCGAGTGCCCGCATGTGCGGGAACATGCCGTCCTCCCAGCCGATCACGAAGACCACCGGGAACTCCAGACCCTTGGCGGTGTGCAGCGTCATCATGGTGACCACGCCGGAACCGTGCTCGGGGATCTCGTCGGCGTCGGCCACCAGCGAGACCCGTTCCAGGAACTGCGCCAGCACCCCGGTGTCGGGGATGTCCTCGTCGTGGTCTTCCTCTTCGTCCAACGCCTGCCGGTTGGCCAGGTCGATGCTGAATTCGTGGGCGACGCTGACGAGCTCGTTCAGGTTGTCCAGCCTGGCCAGATCCTGCGGGTCACTGGATGATTCGAGCTCACGTCGGTAGCCGGTGCGCTCCAGCACCGCCTCGACGAGGTCGCCGAGTTCGCCGTCGAGTTGGCCGCGCAGCTGGTCGAGCAGTTTCACGAAGGACGCGATCGCCTTCTCCGAGCGGGTGTTGAGCATCGGCACCCGGCCCTCCGCGGCCGCCTGCAACGCATCGTTGAAGCTTCCACCGCTGTTCTCGGCGTACACCGCGACGCACGCCTCCGCGCGGTCCCCGATTCCCCGCCGCGGGGTGTTCAGGATACGACGCATGCTCACCGAATCCCCCGGGTTGTCGAGCACCCGCAGGTAGGCGACGATATCGCGAATTTCCTTGCGCTCGTAGAACCGAACGCCGCCGACCACCTTGTACGGGATGCCTGAGCGGATGAAGACTTCTTCCAGCGCGCGGGAGGAGTTGTTGGTGCGGTAGAAGACCGCGACGTCGTTGTAGGAGATGTTCTCCTGATCGGCCAGCGCATCGATCTCGCCCGCGACGAACCGGGCCTCGTCGTGCTCGTTGTCCGCGACGTAGCCGACGATCAGCTCTCCCTCACCGGAGTCGGTCCACAGTCGCTTCTCACGGCGGCCGGTGTTGCGGGCGATCACGGCATTGGCGGCGTTCAGGATCGTCTGCGTCGATCGGTAGTTCTGTTCCAGCAGAATCGTTCTGGCGTTGGGATAGTCGCGCTCGAAGTCCTCGATATTGCGGATGGTGGCGCCACGGAACGCGTAGATCGACTGGTCGGCATCACCCACCACACACAGCTCCGAGGGAGGCACCCCGGCCGGATCATCGGAGTGTGTCTCGACCCCGACGAGCTCACGCACCAACACGTACTGCGCGTGGTTGGTGTCCTGGTACTCGTCGACGAGGATGTGCCGGAACCGGCGCCGGTAGTACTGGGCGATCTGCGGGAAGGCCTGCAGCACGGCCACCGTCTCGCCGATCAGATCATCGAAGTCCAGGGCGTTGGCAGCCCGCAGCCGGCGCTGGTATTCGCCGAACACCGAGGCGATGGTCTTGGACATGTCATCGGAGCTGTCGGTCAGGTCGGCGAGCGCCTGGTCGGGATCGATCAGCTCGTTCTTGAGGTTGGAGATGCCGTTGGCCAGCAACCGCGGGGTGTAGCGCTTGGTGTCCAGGCCCATGTCCTTGGCGATCATCATGAGCAGCCGGCGCGAGTCGTCGGAGTCGTAGATCGAGAAGTTCGAGTTCAGCCCGGGCAGCAGTGAGGCCTGGTTACGCAGGATGCGCACGCACGTGGAGTGGAAGGTGGACACCCACATGTTGCGGGCCCGCGGGCCGATCAACCCGACGACGCGTTCGCGCATCTCGGCGGCGGCCTTGTTGGTGAAGGTGATGGCGAGCACCTGCCCGACACCGACGTCACGGGCGGCCAGCAGGTAGGCGATGCGCCGGGTGAGCACCGCCGTCTTACCCGATCCCGCGCCGGCCACGATGAGCAGCGGGGATCCTTCGTGCAGGACAGCTTGGCGCTGCTGCGGGTTGAGCCCGTCGAGCAGTTGTTCGGTATCAGAACCCTGGGCCGGCGCGTCAAAAAGAGATGTCATTTCGGTCTCGAATCTACCGCCGACAGGTGACATCCCGGTGACCCGCCTTTGCACGGAATCTGCGCCGGGTGGCACACTCGGATCGTGTTACCCGAGCCCGCCGCCGATATCGACGAACTGCGCCTGGAGATCGACCGCCTCGACGCGGAAATCCTGGCTGCGGTGAAGCGCCGCGCCGAGGTTTCGCGCCTCATCGGCAAGGCGCGGATGGCCTCCGGCGGCACCCGGCTGGTGCACAGCCGCGAGATGAAGGTCATCGAGCGCTACAGCGAGCTCGGCCCCGAGGGCAAGGACCTGGCCATGCTGCTGTTGCGCCTGGGTCGCGGCCGCCTCGGCCACTAGTCACCCCACGATTTCGGCGCGGAAACGCTCGGTCAGCGAGCGTTTCCGCGCCGAAATCGTCAGGACGTGAAGGCGATGTACTTGGTCTCCAGGTACTCCTCGATACCCTCCGAGCCGCCCTCGCGGCCGAACCCGGACTCCTTGATCCCGCCGAACGGCGCCGCGGCATCCGAGATGACCCCGCGGTTGACGCCCACCATGCCCGCCTCGACGGACTCCGCGACGCGCAGCGCGCGATCGAGAGACTGGGTGTAGATGTAGGACGCCAACCCGTACTCGGTGTTGTTGGCCGCGGCGATACCTTCCTCCTCGGTATCGAAGCCGGTGATCGGCGCGACGGGCCCGAACACCTCCTCCTTGAGGATGCGGGCGTCGGCCGGGACGTCGGCCAGCACGGTGGCCGGGTAGAAGTGTCCGGGACCGTCCGGGGCCACTCCGCCGACGGCCACCTCGGCGCCGCGGGACACGGCGTCGGAGACCAGGTCGGCGACGATGCCGAGTTGTTTGGCCGAGATCAGCGGGCCCAATGTCGAGGACTCCTCAAGACCGTTGCCCAACGAGTATTCGCTCATCCGCTTGACCAGCTTCTCGGTGAACTCCGCGCGCACCGCATTGGCGACGTGGAACCGGTTGGCCGCGGTGCACGCCTCGCCGCCGTTGCGCATCTTTGCCAGCAACGCACCCTCCACGGCGGCATCGACGTCGGCATCGTCGAACACCACGAACGGGGCGTTGCCACCGAGTTCCATCGAGGTGCGCAACAGCTTGTCGCTGGACTGTTTCACCAGTGCCTTGCCGACCCCGGTCGAGCCGGTGAAGGTCAGCTTGCGCAGCCGGCCGTCGTCGATCAGCGCTGCGGTCAGATCACCGGGCTTGGTGGTCGGCAGCACCGAGAGCACCCCCTTGGGCAGGCCGGCCTCGTCGATCAGCTTGGCCAGCAGCAGCATCGTCAGCGGGGTCTCCTGCGCCGGTTTGACCAGCATGGTGCAACCGGCCGCGAGTGCGGGGCCGATCTTGCGGGTGCCCATCGCCAATGGGAAGTTCCACGGCGTGATGGCGTAACACGGGCCCACCGGCATCTTGGTCACCAGGATGCGCCCGGTGCCCGCCGGGCTGTGGGTGTAGCGCCCGTCGATGCGGACGGCTTCCTCGGCGAACCAACGGAAGAACTCCGAACCGTACTTCACCTCGCCGCGGCTCTCGGCCAGCACCTTCCCCATCTCCAGGGTCATCAGCATGGCGAGGTCTTCGCTTCGCGCGGTAAGGGTTTCGAACACCGAGCGCAGGATCTCGCCGCGTTCGCGCGCCGGGGTGGCGGCCCAGTCGGCCTGCACGGCGGTGGCGGCATCGAGCGCGGCGATCCCATCTTCGGGCGTCGCATCGGCCACCGAGGTGATCACCTCGTCGGTCGCGGGGTTGAGCACGTCGAACTTCTGGGATGAAGCCGAGCCCCGCTCGTCACCACCGATCCACAGACCGGTGGGCACGGATGAAATCAACTCTTCAATGCGCATACATCCATCATGTACACCCTCGATCCCGACGCCGCACTAAGGTCGGAAGAATGAGTGCTGACATCACCGAGACGGCCGCATGGCATTCGCTGCAACGCCACCACGAGGCGGTGTCGTCGAAGAATCTTCGGGAGCTCTTCGACGAAGATCCGGCCCGCGGCACCGATCTCACGCTGACCGTCGGCGATCTCTACATCGACTACAGCAAGCACCGGGTGACACGCGAGACGTTGGAACTCCTGGTCGAGCTGGCCACCGCGGCCGGGCTGCAGGACCGCCGCGACGCCATGTACTCCGGTGCGCACATCAACACCTCCGAGGACCGCGCCGTTCTGCACACGGCCCTGCGGTTGCCCAGGGGCGCCGAGCTGATCGTGGACGGCCAGGACGTGGTCGCCGACGTCCATCAGGTGCTCGACGCGATGGGCGATTTCACCGACCGGTTGCGTTCCGGACAGTGGACCGGCGCCACGGGCGAGCGGATCACGTGCGTGGTGAACATCGGCATCGGCGGCTCGGATCTGGGACCGGTGATGGTCTACGACGCGTTGCGCCACTACGCCGATGCCGGCATTTCGGCGCGCTTCGTGTCCAATGTCGACCCGGCCGACCTGATCGCGAAGTTGGACGGCTTGAATCCGGCCACAACGCTTTTCGTCGTCGCGTCGAAGACGTTCTCCACGCTGGAGACATTGACCAATGCGACCGCGGCGCGGCGGTGGCTGATCGAATCACTCGGCGAGGATGCGGTTTCCAAGCATTTCGTGGCGGTCTCCACCAACAAGAAGCTCGTCGACGAATTCGGTATCGACACCGCCAACATGTTCGGCTTCTGGGATTGGGTTGGCGGTCGCTACTCGGTGGACTCGGCGATCGGGCTGAGCGTGATGGCGGCGATCGGCCGCGAACGCTTCGCGGAGTTCCTCTCCGGGTTCCACCTCGTCGACGAGCACTTCCGAACGGCGCCGCTGGCACAGAACGCGCCGGCTCTGCTGGGCCTGATCGGCGTCTGGTACAACAACTTCTTCGGCGCGCAGTCCCGCGCTGTGCTGCCGTATTCCAATGACCTGTCTCGGTTCGCCGCCTATCTGCAGCAGCTGACCATGGAATCCAACGGGAAGTCGGTGCGCGCGGACGGCACACCGGTCAGCACCGATACCGGCGAAATCTATTGGGGCGAGCCGGGAACCAACGGTCAGCACGCGTTCTACCAGTTGCTGCACCAGGGCACCAGGTTGATCCCGGCCGACTTCATCGGCTTTTCCCAGCCCACCGACGATCTGCCCACCGCGGACGGCACCGGCAGCATGCACGACCTGCTGATGAGCAACTTCTTCGCCCAGACCCAGGTGTTGGCCTTCGGCAAGACTGCCGAGGAGATCGCGGGCGAGGGCACCGACGCCGATGTCGTGCCGCACAAGGTGATGCCGGGCAACCGGCCGAGCACCTCGATCCTGGCGACCAAGCTCACCCCCTCGGTGGTCGGTCAGCTCATCGCGCTCTACGAGCACCAGGTGTTCACCGAGGGCGTCATCTGGGGTATCGACTCGTTCGACCAGTGGGGTGTCGAGCTGGGCAAGACCCAGGCCAAGGCGCTTCTCCCGGTGCTGACCGATGATGCCGCTCCCGCGAGGCAGACGGATTCGTCGACCGATGCACTCGTGCGGCACTACCGCGCGGAGCGCGGCCGAACAGCCTGAGCCGCGCGGAGCGCGGTCGAACAGCCTGAGCCCGAGGCGCCGAGAGTGACGTAATGGCTGCCCCCGATGCGTCGGAGGCAGCCGTTACGTCACTCTCGGGGCCGACCGGAAAAGCGCGTACCCGCTGCGCCTTTCGGCGAGCAGCGGGTACGCGTCCTATCGAGATGCTGTGTTACGGGGCGGGGATGGTTGCGCAACCCACATTCGGGATGCAGCCGCTCGCGCCACCGGGACCTGCACTGCCACTGGGGCCGCCGGGGATCGCCCCGGTTGCACCGTCCGGGCCGGCCGATCCGCCGGGACCGCCCGGGATCACACCACTGGCACCACCCGGACCAGCCTCACCGACGGGACCACCCGGAATGGCGCCACTGGCACCACCGGGACCGGCCTCGCCGACGGGACCACCGGGGATCGCCACGTTGGCACCGTCCGGACCGGCATTGCCGACTGCGGCACACGGCGTGCCGTCGGCGTTCCAGCACGGCGGCGGTGGCGGCGGGGTGGCACCGGCGACGGGTGCGAACGCGATTGCCGCACCCGCAGCACCGGCAAAGAGGAACGGGGTCATCTTCGTCAGTTTCACCATCATGAAAAGAGAGTTACCACTGACTAAGTCGGGCTAAACATCATCCCGATCGCAATCTTTTCGAGATCAGGCAAAGCGTTTGGTGTACTTCGGCGGCAGCAGCCGCATGATCTGGGTCAGCGGCGCCCACGGCCAGTTCGGCACGACCGCGCGGCCCTTCTCCTTCTCGATGGCCGCGACCATGGCGCGCACTCCGGTCTCGTTGTCGACCATCAACAGGGTGTTCGCCGCCTGGGCCGTCATCTCCGATTCGATATAGCCAGGTTCGATCACGGTGACCCGGATGGGGCCCTTGTCGTACTCGGCACGCAGGGATTCACCGAGCGAGGTCATACCCGCCTTGGACGCCGCGTAGGCGGCCTTGGTGCCCGGCACACCGGTATTGCCCAGCACCGAGGAGATGATCACCAGGTGCCCGCCGCCCGCCTTCTGGAACAGCTGCAGCGCGTACTCGATCTGCACCAGCCCGGAGACCAGGTTGGTTTTCAGGGTCGCAGAGTTGTGCCACGGCTTCCCGCCACCGATCTGGTAGCCCTTGCCGATGCCGGCATTGACGATCACGCGGTCGATACCACCCAGCTCGTCGGACAGTTGCCCGAACACCTGCGGGATGGCCTCGTGGTCGTCGACGTCGAGCGCGGCGATGGCGACCTTGGCGTACGGGTGCTTGTCGAGGATCTCGGCACGCAGTTCTTCCAGCCGATCGAGGCGGCGCGCGCACAGCGCCAGGTCGCGGCCCATGGCCGCGAAGGCGCGGGCCATCCCGGCACCGAGGCCGGAGCTCGCACCGGTGATGAGTATCTTCTGGCGGGTCATGGCAGCAGGATAACCGAGTTAGATTTCTGGCCGGAAACTCTCAGAGTTCTGTCGCGGTATCGGAGTCCGCGCCGCGGCGCGCGAACGCGTTCCACATCGCGTATCCGGTGGTGAAACCCAACGCGATGGACATCATCGACACGAGCATCACCGTGATTGCCGCGCTGCCCTGCCCCGAGGCGAGTTGGGCGAGGCC
The DNA here is from genome assembly GCF_000416385.1 of Mycobacterium sp. VKM Ac-1816D. NCBI lineage: Bacteria > Bacillati > Actinomycetota > Actinomycetes > Mycobacteriales > Mycobacteriaceae > Mycobacterium > Mycobacterium sp. VKM Ac-1816D. The sequence goes on along the minus strand of NZ_AOHQ01000133.1, from coordinate 35,365 downwards.
GATCATCCCGATCGAGCTGGGCACCAACAGCCAGAAGCCGGGTGCCAACATCACCTGCGCCACCGGTGTCATGGACAGTCTACTCAGGGCCAACGCGCTCAAGATGAGGATCAGTCCGCCGCCGAATCCGCTGACATAGCCCCCGAAGACAGCGTTGGTCAGCAGCTGGGCGCCGTAGGCGGTGAACAGGACGAGCGTCAGCCACGGTGCGAACCCGCGCGGCGGGCCGAGGTGCAGGATGATCCCGACGGCGTAGACCGCGACCCCGAGCCAGGGCGCCCAGCTGCCCAGGGTGTTCACCGGCACATCGACCAGCTCCGACCACGTCAGACCGAGCAACTGCACGGCCAGCAGGATGCCCAGCGCCAGTTGGGCCAGCCGCATCAGTCCCGCCATCAGACGTGCCGAACCGGAGACCATTTCACTGGTGGACGACTCGATGACGGCCAGCGTGATGGCGACCCCCGGTAGGAACAGCGTCAGCGGTGCGATCAGCACCCGCAGGCTGTCGTGACCCATGTGCAGGAGCCGCCCGAGGCTGAAGGCGACGTAGGTCACCAGGAATGCGCTGAGGACCGGGAGCAGTTGGCGCAGTGCCGGATTGCGCCGAGTGAGCAATTCCAGCAATCCGACCAACAGCCCGAAGCCGGTCGCCGCGATCAGCGAGAGCACGGTCGGCTGCAAGATCAGTGCGTACGCCGCACTCTGCAATCCGTAGCCGATGACGCTGACGCCACCGCCGAATCGTCGTGGCATGGCGTGGATCCGGTCCAGCTCGGCCAGGCCCTCGGCCGGATCCAACCGCTGGGTCTGGGCCCGTTCCACGAGCTCACCCAGCGGGAAGGTCTGGTCATAGCGCAATGCGGCCCCGCGGGCCACGATCGTGTGTTGCCGGTCCCCCGCTTGGATGAAGTTCGGCAACACGAGCACCGGGCAGTCCGTGCCCTGCCGCGCGGACACCCGCTCCAGCGTATGGCGAACCATCGTCACCGGATAGTCCGCGCTGAGCATCGCCGACCCGAGCCGGGCGATGAATTCGACGGTGGTCGTCGTGTCAGACATGGTGTGTTCCTTGTGTTGTCGACGGCCGCAAGAACGCGAGCGCCACCACGATCGCCACCACGGGTACGACGGTCAGCAGCCAACCCAGCGTGTGCATCGCCGCGATCACCGCGTGCGCGTTGCGGGTCCAGAGCATTGTGTCCCTGCGCCTGACCACCGGCCTCCTCGCCGCTATTTGAGCAAGCGCGACATTCTCCGGTCGGCGAGCTTCTTACCACCGGTCTGACAGGTGGGACAGTACTGGAAGGACTTGTCCACGAAGGAGACTTCGGCGACTGTGTCACCGCAGACGGGGCAGGGCAGCCCGGTGCGTGCGTGCACGCGCAACCCGGAACGTTTCTCCCCCTTGAGCGTCGCGGCCTGCTGCCCCACCGAACGCGCCACCGCATCGGTGAGCACCGAGGACATCGCATCGTGCAGGTCGACCAGCTGCACCTCCGACAGCTTGTTGGCGGTCGCGAAGGGTGACAGCTTGGCCACGTGCAGGATCTCGTCACTGTAGGCATTGCCGATGCCGGCGATGATCTTCTGGTCGGTGATCACCGTCTTGATCCGTCCGCCGTGCGCGGCGAGCACCTCCTTGAGGTCCTCGGGCCCCAGTGTCAGGGCGTCGGGGCCCAGCGCGGCAATCTGCGGGACATCCATCGGGTCCCGGACGACCCACACCGCAAGCCTTTTCTGGGTGCCTGCCTCGGTCAGGTCGAAACCGACGGTCTGGCCCGGTTCATCTCCGACAAGATGCACCCGCAGCGCGATCGGGCCCTTGCCGGGCTTCAGCGGTGCGGGTGCGAGCTTGTCCGACCAACGCAGCCAGCCGGCCCGCGACAGATGGGTGATCAGGTACATCTCGCCCACTTGCAGCCCCAGGTACTTACCCCACCGCTGCGCCCCCGTGACCGGCCGCCCGTACAGCGCGGTCACGGGCGGATCGAAGGTCTTCAGAACCGACAACGCGGAGATGTCCACCCGCACGATCTGGCGGCCGACGGCGTGGCGGCGCAGATGGTCGGCGAGCGCCTCGACCTCGGGAAGCTCGGGCATGGGTCCAGTGTGCAGGACGGGCACCGATATCGTCTCTGATGTGCTGGCGGCGGTGCGGCGGTTCCTGGTGATCAACCCGGCGCCGGGGCGGTGGCAGTTCGCGGCGCGCGCCGGTATCTGCATGGCGATTCCGGTGCTGGTGGGCTGGCTGCTCGGCGACACCGGCGCCGGGCTGATCGCCGTGATCGGCGGGTTCACCTCGCTCTATGGCAGCGGCAGGCCCTATCGGAACCGGGCCGGTTACCTGGCGACCATCGCGGCGTGTTTCGCGGCCGCGGTGGCCCTCGGCGACTGGGCGGCGGCCATCCCGGTGCTCGGCCTGGTGACCATCACCGTGATCGCGATGGTGGCCGTCCTGGTCTGCCATGCGCTGAGTGTGGGTCCGCCCGGCGCGTTCATGTTCGTGCTGGGCTGTGCCGCCGGTACCGGCACCGCGTCGACCCATCTGCCGCCCTGGCATATCGGCCTCCTGGTACTCGCCGGTGGCGCGTTCTCCTGGGTGGTGCACATGCTCGGGGCGCTGTGGGAGCCGCTCGTGGGCGACGGGGGAAGGCACGGACCGGAGGCGCGGGCGGTCGCGACCGCCCGCACCGCCGTCGAGCGCTATCGGGGCAGCGGCGACAACACCGACCGGCATCTGGCCGCCAAGGCGTTGCATCAGGCGTGGACAACCTTGGTCAACTATCAGCCGACGCACTCCGAACCCGATGCTGTGGTCGACCGCCTGCGCGCGGAGAACCTGTATCTGCACCGGGTGTTCGGTGCCATCGTCGACGGTGCCCGAGCGACCGATCCCGCTCCTGCCGAGAGCACCGCACGTGTGCGGTTGCCGCTGGGCAGGCCCGGTAATGCCGCCCTGCTGCGCCGGGCGTTGAGTCCGGGTTCGGAGTCCATGCGGGTGTCGCTGCGGGTCGGGGTCGCGGTGGCGCTGTCCGGTGCGGCGGCACTGCTTTTCACCGCCGACCATTCGTACTGGGCGATGGCCACCGCGGTGCTGGTGCTGTACCAGGGGTTCGACTGGTCGCGCACCGTGCAACGCGGCGCCGAACGCATGGTGGGCACGCTGCTCGGGCTGGGGCTGGCGGCCGCGATCCTGGCCTGGCAGCCGCAGGGCTGGTGGCTGGTGACGGTGGTGGCCGTGCTGCAGTTCGCCATCGAGATGTTCGTGGTGCGCAATTACACCATCGCCGTCATCTTCATCACCCCGCTGGCACTGACCATCGCCGCCGGCGGCCGTCCCGTCGCCGACCTGGGTCACTTCCTGGTGACCCGGGGCCTGGATACCGTGATCGGTTGTGTGATCGCCCTTCTGGTGTATCGGGTGGCGCTGCGTAGGCACGGGCCGGCCCCGCTGAAGGCCGCCCTGGCCCGAACCGTGGCCGCGACCCACCGGACCGATGTGCATCTGCGGGCGGGGGCGGTGAGCAGTACGCCGGCCCGCGCCGCGCGCCGGGATCTACAACTGAGCACGCTGGCACTGCTGGAGACCTATCAGGCGGCGATCGGCGGATCGGCCGCGCAACGGGCCGACGCCGAGCGGTTGTGGCCGACGGTGGCGGCCGCCGAACAGGATGCGTATCAGACGTTGGCGGCGTGCTGGGTGCATGAGCACCCGGAGAACGGTTAGCGCTCAGACCTTTTCAGGTCACTGGCGAGCAACGACAGCAACCAGCTGACGATGGACAGCACGATGGCGGCCCAGATGGCGGTCCACCAGAACTCGTCGATCTGCAGACCCCAGTGGGTGGTGTTCTCGGTGATCCAGGAGGTGATCCAGAGCATCCATGCGTTGATGACGATGTGGATCAGGCCCAGGGTCAGGATGTAGAGCGGTATCGAGATGAACTGCACGATCGGTTTGACGACCGCGTTGACGAGCCCGAACACCACCGCGACGATGAAGATGATGCCGACCCGCTGCAGCGTCGAGTCACCACCGACAATGCTGATCCCCGGGACCAGCATCGTCACCACCCAGAGCGCGACCCCGGTCAGTGCTGCCCGCAGCAGAAAACCCATGGCCGTCAGTCTGCCGCCCGCAGCAGGTAGATGTCCATGATCCAGCCGTGTCGTTGCCTTGCCGCGGCGCGGATTTCGGTGATCTGGTCGGCGACCTCTCCCACGGTGCCTGCCACCAGCAACTCGTCGGGAGTTCCCAGATAGGCGCCCCACCAGATCCGGGTATCGGGTGGGCAGCCGCGGAAGGAGCAGTCCCCGTCGAGCATCACCACGGCCGCGCCGCTCAGCCCGTCGGCACGCAGCCTGCGCCCGGTGGTGATCAGCACGGGCTCGCCAATATCGTTGAGCGGGATGCGATGCCGCGCGGTCAGCGACTGGATGGCCGTGATACCGGGTATGACGTCGAACTCGAAGTCCACGTGTTCGGCGACGCGATCGAGGATGCGCAGGGTGCTGTCGTAGAGCGACGGGTCACCCCAGGCCAGGAAGGACCCGCTCGCCCCATCGGGCAGTTCGGTCTCGATGGCACGGGCCCACAGTTTCGCCCGTGCCGCGTGCCAGTCGTCGACGGCCTGCTCGTAGGGCACGTCGGCGGCCCGCGTGGGGTCGGGCAGTGTGACGAACCGGTATCCGGGCTTCTCGATGAAGCGATCACAGATGAGTCTGCGCAGCGCGACCAGATCGTCCTTGGCCTCGCCCTTGTCCATCGCGAAGAAGACCTGGGTGTCGTTGAGTGCCGAGATGGCCTGCACTGTCACGTAGTCGGGGTCGCCTGCTCCGATGCCGATCACATGAATGGTGCGCACCCGCAAAGGTTAGTCGATCGGATTTACCCGGTACCGCAGGTATTGACTACCGCTGGTATCGGGCTTACCGTCGGAGCTTCGGACCGCTCAAGGGAGAGTCGACGATGACCGCTTCGATGAAGGCAGGGACCACACGCGCCGAGTTCGCCGAGCGCCTGCTCAAGGGGTCGGTACGCAAGTCGTACGAGCCGATCGTCGACATCGACTGGGACGCACCGCTGGATCCCGACAAGTTCTATCTGCCGCCCAGGGTGGTCTCGCTGTACGGCACCGAACTCTGGGAGTCGATGAGCCGGGCCGAGCAGATCGAGCTGTCCCGCCAAGAACTGGTCAACACCCTCTCGGCGGGAATCTGGTTCGAGAACATCCTCAATCAGTCGCTGCTTCGCAAGATGATGCATGCCGACCCCACCGCGGCCACCACCCACTACGAGCTCACCGAACTCGGCGACGAGACCCGACACATGGTGATGTTCGGCAAGGCGATCGCCAAGGTGGGCGCCAAACCGGTACGTCCGCGGCTCTACCAGCGGATCATCATCAATACCTTGCCGTTCGCATTCCGCGGGTCGGTGTTGTGGGTGGCCGCGCTGATCGGCGAGGAGATCTTCGATTCCCTGCAGCGCCAGATGATGGACGATGACGAGTTGCAGCCGATGGTGCAGCGACTCATGCGTATCCACGTCACCGAGGAGGCCCGCCACATCCAGTTCGCGCGTGACGGGCTACGCAAGCGCACGCCGGAGATGTCGCGGGCCAAGCGGATCTGGGTCGGCAATCTCAACGGGCTCGGCGGGCCGTTCTTCCGCCACCTGTTCACCAATGCGGTGCAGTACCGCCGGGTCGGCTTGGACGGCAGGGCCGCGCGCCGGATGGCCCGCCGCTCCCCACACCGACACCAGGTACAGATCACCGGGTTCGCGCCACTGGCGTCGTTCCTCGACGAGGTCGGCCTGATGGGTCCGATCGCCCGGCGGATGTGGCGACGCAGCGCGTTCCTGCCGAGCGGCACGATCGGTACCGCCGGCGGCGTCGAGGACACCGGCCAGGACGGCCCGTCCGACGATGACCTCTACAGCGGCCCCGCGACGGTCGACGGCCGCGAGGTCCAGGTCCTGCTGGCCGGGCATCTGGACCCGATCGACGGTCGATACCATTGGCGTGGAACGGTTTTGGCGCCACTACCCGAGGGCGCCGGCAATCCGGTCTCGATCACCATCGGCGAGCGCACCGCATCGGCGAAGTTCACCGAGCGCAGCCAGCAGGGTGGCTACTCGATCGCCGGGGTGGGCACACCCCCCTTCCCGCGCTAGACAGGCCGCCGCCACATTCCGAACTCGGCGTTTCGCACCGAAAAACTAGAACGTGTTCTAGTATCGGGCTCATGCGGTTCACCTATGCGGAAGCCATGACCGATCCGAAGTACTACATCCCGTTGGCCAAGGCCGCCGACGAAGCCGGGTACCACGCGATGACCATCCCGGACAGCATCGCCTATCCCGAGGTCTCGGACTCGAAGTATCCCTATACCGAGGACGGCAACCGGGAGTTCCTCGACGGCAAGTCGTTCATCGAGTCATTCGCGCTCATCGGTGCGCTCTCGGCCGTCACGACCAAACTCCACTTCAACATCTTCGTGTTGAAGCTGCCGATCCGGCCGCCGGCGCTGGTGGCCAAGCAGGCCGGATCACTGGCCGCGATGTTCGACAACCGGCTCGGTCTCGGCGTCGGCACCAGCCCGTGGCCCGAGGACTACGAGATCATGGGTGTGCCGTTCGCCCGCCGCGGCAAGCGGATGGACGAATGCATCGATGTCATCCGCGGTCTGACCTCCGGGGACTACTTCGAGTACCACGGCGAGTTCTACGACATCCCGAGCACCAAGATGACCCCGGCACCCACCAAACCGGTGCCGATCCTGGTCGGCGGCCATGCCGATGCCGCGCTGCGCCGGGCCGCCCGCAACGACGGCTGGATGCACGGCGGTGGCGATCCGGCCGACCTCGATCCGTTGCTGGCCAAGCTCGCGAAGTTCCGCGAGGAGGAGGAACGCATCGGCAAGGCCGACGAGTTCCAGATCCACGTCATCTCCATCGACGGGTTCACCCTCGACGGGGTGAAGCGCCTCGAGGACAAGGGCGTCACCGACGTCATCGTCGGTTTCCGGATCCCGTACATCATGGGCCAGGACACCGAGCCGCTCGACGACAAGATCCGCAACCTGGAATGGTTCGCCGAGAACGTCATCGCCAAGTGCTGACGTCGACGGCGCGCTACCTCGGCTTGACGGCCTGCACGGTGTAGGTGAGCGGCAGCCGTTCGGGGTGCTCGGCGAGCACGTACTCACCGTCGTACTCGGCGCTCTCGACCATGGCCTCGAGCGCTTTCCACGGCGCCTCGCGGTGTTCCTCCAGCGCCGTCACGCCCAGACCGGCGGCGGTCAGGGCAGTGAAGACCTCGCCGAGACCGTGATTGAAGGACACCCCGGCCGATGCCGCGAGCGTTCCCTGCCCGGCGTAGCTGCTCGGCTCGTCGAACGCGGTTCCCGCCGTCTCGAAGTACGGATAGTGCACCACCAGCAGATCATCGGATCGGGTATCACCGATCGTGTCGAGCATCGGGTGCCCCTCCCGCATGAACAACCGTCCGCCGGGACGCAGGAGTTCGGCGACCACCGTCGCCCATCGCCGGATATCGGGCAGCCAGCACAGCGCACCGATACCGGTGTAGACCAGATCGCAGCACTGCCCACCGAGAGCGCCGACCGCGTCGTAGACATCGGACTCGACGAATCCGACCGGGTTGCCGGCGCGCGCCGCCAGCGCGGTGCCCGCGGCGACGGCCGACGGCGAGAAGTCCAGTCCGGTCACCGATCTCGGCCCGAGCCGGGCCAATGAAACGGTGTCGGTGCCGATATGGCATTGCAGGTGCACCACGTCGAGTCCGCTGATGTCCCCGAGGCGCGGCAGGTCGTAGCGCACCACGCCGGACAGGTATCGAGGGTCTGCGAAACCGTCGAGTTCGTAACCACCCGGCCCCAGGTGTATCGGGACCCGCGACTCCCAGTTCGCCAGGTTCAGCGCCCGCCAGTTCTCGGTCATGGGAGAACATTCTGGCATCGGCCGCGCCATTCGGGTCTCGGCGTCAGAAGCGTGCGTCGATCGCGGCGACGCTGAGCACGTGTTCGAGCACGAGCATCGCCGTACCGACCGTGGCGGAACGGTCGCCATGTGTCGCCGGGCGCACCTGCAGAGCCCCGGTGGCTTCGGCGGTGGCGTTGCCGTACAACGACTCTCGCAGGCCCGCCACGAACATCTCGTACACTCCGGCCATATCGCCCGCGATCACGACGGCAGCCGGGTTGAGCAGGTTCACCGCAGGCGCTATCCCCGCACCGACGGCGCGCCCACTCTCGCGGACCATTCGGCGGGCCTCGGGGTCACCGTCGGCGGCCAGCTCGGCAACATCACGCAGGTGCCGGACGGATATGCCCTGCTGCTGTAATGCCCGCACGATCGCCCATCCGCCCGCGACGGCCTCCAGGCACCCGGTGTTCCCACAGCGGCACGGAATGCCTTCTGCCGCAACGACCTTGTTATGACCGAACTCGCCCGCGGCCTGATTCGCGCCACGCAACAGCACGCCCCCGGCGATGATGCCCGCACCGAGACCGCTGGAGGCCTTGACCACCAGCACATCGTCATCGCCACCGCGTTCGGCCAGCGCGATGGCGTTCGCATCGTTGTCCAACACGATGGGCGCGGACCCGATGCGCGGCAATGCCTCCAGGTAGGGACGCAGCGGCACACCATCCCAGCCGCGCAGGATCGCCGATCCGCAGCTGCAGCCCCGTTCGGCATCGACCGTACCCGGCAGGGTCAGCCCGACACCGTGGATGTCGACCCCCGGAAACTGCTCCAGCAGGACGTCGAGCCCCTTGCCGATATCGGGCATCAGGTCCGCAGGACCGAGCGCGACTTCGGAGTCGATATCGGAGAGCGCCAACACCGCGCCGGCCAGATCGCAGACCGCAAGCCGGGTGCGGCTGAGGCCCACCGCGACCGAGAGCACGATCCCGGCATCGGTATCGACGCTGAGCTGGGTGGCCGGACGTCCGCCCGTCGAGGGAGCCGGCTGACACTCCTTGACCAGCCCGGCGCCCAGCAGGACCGCCAATCTGGCACCCACCGCGGTCCTGGACAGGCCGGTCAGCGCGGTGATATCGGTACGCGTCAGCTCGCCCTTGGCCCTGATCAGGGCAAAGACTTCACCGACGCTGGCCACACCTCATTGCAGCACAGTTGCGTAAGATCGGCCACTTTCGCCGGAAAAAGACATAACTAAGTTGAACGCCGACCCTAAGTATCCGTAGGCTGCTTTCGGTGACCCCGAGCACCCAACGCCCCACCACCCCGCAGTCGGTCGTGGCCGCCGATCCGGCGGTGCGTGCACTGGCCGTCCTGGCGCTCGCCCTCGGCGGCTTCGGGATCGGCACCACCGAGTTCGTCGCCATGGGCCTGCTGCCCGATATCGCGACCGGTTTCGACGTCTCCGAACCCACCGCCGGACACGTCATCTCTGCCTATGCACTCGGTGTCGTCATCGGCGCGCCGACCATCGCCGCGCTGACCGCCCGCGTTCCGCGGCGGGCACTGCTGCTGGGCCTGATGGCGGTCTTCACCCTCGGCAACCTCGCCAGCGCGCTCGCCCCCTCCTACGCCACGCTTGTCATCGCCCGATTCGTCGCGGGATTACCCCACGGTGCGTTCTTCGGCATCGCCGCGCTGGCGGCGGCGCACCTGATGGGCCCGCGCAATCGCGCCAAGGCGGTCGCCTACGTGCTGTCCGGTTTGACGGTGGCCACCGTGCTCGGCGTGCCGCTGGCCTCCTGGCTTGGTCAGGCGTTCGGTTGGCGCAGCGCCTTCGTGCTGGTGGTCGTCATCGGCTTGATCACCCTGACCGCGCTGTGGTTATGGCTCCCCGACCAATTGCGCACCATGCACGTGACCAGCCCGCTGACCGAACTCGGCGCCCTGCGCCGACCCCAGGTCTGGTTGGCGGTCATGGTCGGGATGATCGGCTTCGGCGGGATGTTCGCCGTCTACACCTACATCAGCACGACGATGACCGACGTCGCCGGACTGCCGAGAGCACTGGTTCCGGTGGCGCTCATGGTCTTCGGTCTGGGCATGGTGGTGGGCAACCTCGTCGGCGGCCGGTTGGCCGACATCTCGGTGATACGCGCGCTGTACCTGTCCTTGGGGTCACTCGGCGTCGTCTTGCTGGTGTTCGTGGCCGCGGCGCACAACCCGTGGACAGCACTTCCGGTGCTCTTCCTGATCGGCACCGCGGGATCGGCCGTCGGTCCGGCATTGCAGACCCGACTGATGGACGTGGCGCACGACGCGCAGACACTCGCGGCGGCGCTGAACCATTCGGCACTCAACATCGGCAACGCGGCAGGCGCCTGGGTCGGCGGACTGGTGATCGCCGCCGGGCTCGGCTACACCGCGCCGGCGGCCGCCGGATCGATCCTGGCGATGTGTGGCCTGCTCGTGCTCACGCTGTCGGTGCTGCTGGGGCGCGCTACTCGTCGATGATGTGCACGGCGGCCTCCTCGGCGGACGCCGCACCGCCGTCGATGCCGACATCGCTGCCGAGTAGCTCCTTTTCGGTATCCACCCCGGAGCCCTCGTCGGGTGCCACCAACCGGCCGGAGCGCCGGTCGCCCACCTCGTCGTCACCGGCCTGCTCGTCGGGACGGTAGTTTTCGTCGAGGGCGGGATCGGGCTGCTCGTCGGCCAGCCGCTCATCGAGGCTCTCGTGCTCGCGCGGCTCCTGCCACCGCTCCGGCGGTGAATAGCCTTCGTCGAGCAGATCATCGACACCGCGGTCGAGCAGGGTGTCCTCAGCCGTGAGTTGGTCTTCTTCTTCCGGGCTGTATCCCTGGTCGTCCTCGGGCAGTTCTGCGGTCATGCCGACAACGCTACTCATCGCACCGGATGCGCGCCGCTGATCGTCGAACCGGCCACCGAGAAGCTGCGAGCAGGAATTCGTCGGTGCGAATAGGGTGTGATGGTGGACCACCGTTCTGATGCCGCCGGGTTGGTCACCGGCCCGCGCCGCGTCACGAATGCAGCGGATCAACCCCCGTGCGGACCGGCTCATAACCACCGGGAAAAACGTCCCCCCGGCAGGCATGAAAACACCGATAAACGGGTACGTACCCCCGCGATGGCTTCAGGCATGCAGGCTGCGCTTCACGCACGCAGCGATCCACCTCCTGCGTGGCTTGTCTCGCTGCGCGCAGATGTCCTCGACGCCGTGTCCGATTTCCTGGCCGACACCTGTGCCGATGCCCTGCGCGGCAGCCATGTCGACATCACCGAACGCGTGCTGCGCGACATGCTCGCCGAGGGCAAATGCCTGCGCTCGACCTATCTCTACCTGGGCTGGCGTGCCGGCGCGGACAGCAGTCACGCCGCCGTACGCGCGGCAGGAAGTCTGGAGTTCCTGCACGCCTTCGCGCTGTTCCAGGACGATGTGATGGATGAGTCGCCGATGCGGCGCGGACGCCCCAGCGCGCACCGGGCCTTCGAGGACTGGCATCGCGAACGCGGACTGCCCGGGTCCTCCGCGCGTTTCGGTGAGTCGGCGGCGGTCCTGCTGGGCGACCTGTGCCTGGTGTGGGCCGAACAGATGTTCCGCCAATGCGGGCTGCCCGCCGAATCGCTGGCCCGGGCCTGGCCGCGCTATGACGCTATGCGCACCGAACTTGCCATCGGGCAGTTCGCCGATCTGGTCAACGACACGGCGGGCTTCCCCACCCTGGAGCGCGTCCTGGACGTGGCCCGGCGCAAGTCCGGTAACTACACCGTCCGCAGGCCACTCGAGATCGGGGCTGCGCTCGCCGGCTGCGACGATGCGGTATCGGTAGCCCTGGGCCGCTACGGCGAGAACATCGGCGAGGCCTTCCAGTTGCGCGATGACCTGCTCGGCGTCTTCGGCGCCCCGGCGACCACCGGCAAGCCGATCGGCACCGACCTGGTGGCCCGCAAGGCGACGACCGTCGTGGTCGCGGCGTACGAACTGGCCACCGGAGCCCAGCAGCGCCAGTTCAAGGAATTCATGACCGCCGAACGACTCGGCGATGACGACATGGCTCGCTGGCAGGACTTGATCTCGGAGGTAGGAACAGTGCAGCGGATCGAAGATCTGATCCATTCGCGGTTCGCCGCGGCCACGGCCGCGCTGGACGGTGTGGCCGGCGGTGCGCTGGACCCCGAGGTGCGCGCAGCGCTCGTCGCGACCGCAGCGGCCTGCACCGAGCGGACCGCCTGATGCGCACGGTGGCTGGTCGCACCGACCATGTGGTCGTGGTGGGGGCCGGATTGTCCGGACTCTCGGCGGCGCTGCACCTGGCAGGCAGGGGTCGGCGGGTCACCGTCGTCGAACGCGGGTCCGATCCCGGCGGCCGGATGGGCCGCGCCGACATTTCCGGTTACCGCATCGACACCGGTCCGACGGTGCTGACCATGCCCGACATCATCGACGAGACCTTCGCCGCGGTCGGCGAATCCACCGCCGACCGCTTGGAGCTGCATCAGGTCGACCCGGCGTATCGGGCATCCTTCGCCGACGGCAGCTGTATCGACGTGCACAGTGACGCGGCCATCATGGCCGCCGAGATCGAACGCTTCGCCGGTCGTACCCAGGCCGAAGGCTATCTACGCCTGCGTGATTGGCTGACCAAGCTCTATCAGGTCGAGTTCCAGGGCTTCATCTCGTCGAACTTCGACTCCCCGCTGTCGCTGCTGACCCCGCAGCTTGCGAAGCTGGCCGCCATCGGCGGTTTCCGCGGCTGGGAGACGATGGTGCGGCGGTTCATCACCGACGAGCGATTGCTGCGCGTCTTCACCTTCCAGGCTCTCTACGCGGGCGTGCCCCCGCGCCGGGCGCTGGCCGCCTACGCGGTGATCGCCTACATGGACACGATCTCCGGGGTGTACTTCCCCAAGGGCGGAATGCGCGCGCTGCCGGACGCGCTGGCCGCGGCAGCCGCCGATGCCGGAGTCGAGTTCCACTACGACGCACCGGTTTCGGAACTGGAGCGCACCGGCGACCGCATCACCGCGGTCCGCACCGCCACCGGTGCTCGATTCGCCGCAGATGCCGTGGTGTTGACCACCGAGCTGCCGGACACCTATCGCCTGCTGGGACGTAGCCCCCGACGGCTGATCAAGCTGCGGCCCGCCCCATCGGCGGTGGTCGCCCACATCGGTTGCGGTGCCGTCGCTCCGGATGCCGGCGCATCGCATCACAACATCCTGTTCGGCAACGAATGGGCGCGCACCTTCGAGGAGATCATCGACGAGGGTGTCCCGATGGAGGACCCCTCACTGCTGGTCACCCGTCCCACCGCGGCGGACCCGAGCCTCGCCCCGGAGGGCAGGGATCTGCTCTACGTCCTCGCCCCGACACCCAATCTGGATGTCGGCGCACTGGATTGGGACGGTCAACGCGACCAGTACACGGCGCAGATGCTCGACACCTTGGCTGCCCGGCTGCCGAACGTCCTCACCGATCCGCAGGTACTCGACGTGGTGACCCCGCTGGACTGGGCCCGCCAGGGCATGATCGCCGGCACACCGTTCGCCCTGGCGCACACCTTCGGGCAGACCGGACCGTTCCGCCCCGCCAACACCGTGCGCGGTATCCCCAACGTGATCCTCGCCGGTTCGTCCACCGTTCCCGGCGTGGGAATTCCTACCGCCATCGTCTCCGGCCGCCTGGCCGCCGACCGGATCACCGGAGCCGATTCCTCGGTCCGTCCCCGAATTTTCACCCGATGAGGAGGACCAGATGATGCTCGGCTCAGAGCTCGACGCAGCGGGTGTACAGGGCAGGGAACTGCGCCAGGCGTATCAACGCTGCCGGGCGCTCAACGCCGCGCACGGCAAGACCTTCTTTCTGGCGACACGGTTGCTGGCACCGGGCCAACGCCCGGCGGTGCACGCGCTGTACGGTTTTGCCCGCCGTGCCGACGATGTGCTCGACGGATTCGACGACCGCACCACAGCCGAACGTGAAGACGAGTTGCGTCAGCTCTCGGACGCGTTGCACAGCAGGCTGGTCGAGAACCGGATGGCAGGTGACGACCCGGTGCTCGACGCGGTCGTCGACACTGCGCGCCACTACGGCCTGCCCTGGCAACTGTTCGAGGATTTCCTGGCCTCCATGCGGATGGACCTGACGATCAGCGACTACCCGGACCGGGCCGCATTGGACCGCTACGTCTACGGGTCAGCCGAGGTTATCGGCCTACAGCTGCTGCCCATCCTCGGCACGGTCGTCCCCACCGCGGAGGCGGCACCGCACGCCGCTGCGTTGGGAAAGGCATTCCAGCTCACCAACTTCCTGCGGGATATCGACGAAGACCTCACCCGCGGCCGCGTCTACCTACCCGCCGACGAACTCGCCGCGCACGGTGTGGACCGTGAGGTGCTGTACTGGTGCCAGCGCAATCGGCGTACCGACGCGCGGCTGCGGGCGGCGCTGATCGAGCAGCACGCGATCACCAGGGACATCTATCGGCAAGCCGAACTCGGCATCCCGATGCTGCGGCCGCAATCGCGGCCGTGCATCCGGGCCGCGTTGACGCTGTACTCCGAGATCCTGGATCGCATCGAGGAGATCGACTTCGAGGTGTTCACGCAGCGGGCCACCGTGTCCAACGGCCGGCGTCTGCAGGTCGCCGCCCGCGGCCTCGGCGCCGCGTGGCGCGCCCGTATCCGGCAGGCGGCGTGAGCACATACGACGTTCCCGAGGCCTTCGACGCGGGTGCGGCGGCCTATGACGGCCTGGTCGGCGCCAATCCCGGGTATCACCGCCATCTTCGACTCTCGGCGCAGCGCATGGGTATCCGCGACGGTGGACGTGGACTGCGGCTGCTCGATATCGGCTGCGGCACCGGCGCGTCGACCGCGGCCCTGCTGCACGCCGCCCCGCACGCCGAGATCGTCGGCGTGGACGGTTCGGCGGGCATGCTCGAGCAGGCCCGGACGAAGCGGTGGCCGTCCACGGTGACCTTCGTGCACAGCCGGGCCGAGGACCTGGCACAAGCCGGGGTGCACGGCCCGTTCGACGGGATCCTGGCGGCCTACCTGGTGCGCAATCTGCCCGACCCCGATCCGGTGCTGCGTATGCTGCTTGGCATGCTTTCCCCGGGAAGTGTCTTCGCCGCCCACGAGTACTCGGTCCGTGACTCGCGAGCGGCCGGCATCCTCTGGAACGCGGTGTGCGCCGCGGTCATCATCCCGGCGGGTCGATTCCGCACCGGCGATGCCGATCTCTACCGTTACCTGCGCCGCAGCGTCAACGACTTCGACGGCGCAACACAGTTCCGAGACCGTTTGCAGCGCAACGGATTCACCGACGTGCAGAGCGTGACGATGCCCGGGTGGCAGCGCGGTATCGTGCACACCTTCCTCGGCAGGGCGACGTCATGACCGACCGCCGCCGCGTCCGCCATCCCGCCGGGTCCGGCCAGCCACACGCCGCCTATCTCGCCGACCGGCCCACCGTCGCGGTGATCGGTGGGGGCATCGCCGGCCTGAGTGCGGCAACCGCGCTGGCCGAACGCGGGGTTGCCGTGCACCTGTTCGAGCGTGAGCAGTATCTGGGCGGCCGCGTCGGCGGGTGGACCGAAACCGCTCCCGACGGTTCGCATCTCACGATGAATCGCGGCTTCCACGCGTTCTTCCGGCAGTACTACAACCTGCGCAACGTGCTGCGCAGGGTCGACCCCGAACTGTCCATGTTCACCCCTCTCGACGACTACCCGCTCGTGGACGGGGAAGGCCGACGCGACACCTTCCGGGGCCTGCCCCGCACGCCACCGCTGAACGCGATGGCCTTTGCATTACGCAGTCCCACCTTCCGCGTGCGCGACCTGATCCGCATCGATGCCAAGGCGGCGGCACCGTTGGCATCGGTGTCGGTGCCCGAAACGTACTGGCAGCTCGACGATTCGGACGCCGAGTCATTCCTGCGGGATATCAACTTTCCCACCGCGGCACAACATCTTGCCTTCGAGGTCTTCTCGCGCAGCTTCTTCACCCGGCCGGACGGCCTGTCGGCGGCCGAACTGGCCACCATGTTCCACATCTACTTCCTCGGCTCCAGCGAGGGCCTGGTGTTCGACGTCGCCGCCGAGAACTTCGACATCGCCCTGTGGAAACCGCTGGAGCGCTATCTGCAGCGTCACGGAGCCGATATCCGCACCGGGGCGGCCGTCACGGCCGTAGGCAACGATGATGCGGGTCGGTTCCTGGTCACCGCCGAGTCCGGTGACACCGTGGGCTGCGACGGCGTGGTCTTGGCCACCGAGGTGCCTGCGCTGCAACGCATCATCGCCGGTTCTCCCGGACTCGGGGATGGGCAATGGCGCGCTGCGATAGCCGACCTCGGTACCGCTGCACCGTTTTTGGTCCGGCGCCTCTGGTTGGACCGCCCGGTCGACGCCGACCGGCCCGCCTTCCTCGGCACCGGCGGTCTGCCGCCGCTGGACAACATCAGCGTGCTGGAGCGCTATGAGCGGGAAGCCGCGGAGTGGGTCGATCAGCATGGCGGGTCAGTGGTGGAACTGCACGCCTACTCGATCACCGAGGACAGCCCGGAACTTCGGAAGGCGCTGGACAGTCGGTTGTACGAGCTCTTCCCCGAGACCGCCGATGCGCGTGTGGTGCACCAGGTCACGCTGTGCCGCAACGACTGCCCGCGACTGGCGCCCGGTGATTTCGCCGGCCGGCCCGGTGTGCGGACACCGGAGAACGGACTGGTGCTTGCCGGTGACGGGATCCGCATCGATCTTCCGGTGGCGCTGATGGAACGTGCCGCAACGACCGGACTGTCGGCGGCAAATGCCCTGCTCGAACGTTTCGGGGTGCGCGGTCACGACATCTTCACGGTGCCGGTGCGCGGCAGATCTGCGGTCCTGCGGCATTTCGCCGAACGGGTCGAAGGGCGGGTGTGGACATGAAAGCGTGGCCGTTCGAACTACTCCCGCGCACTCCGTGGAGTCAGCAGAAGCCGACCTACCGGCAGGCCGACCCGGCGGTGATCGACGCCGCACTGAAGCGGTCGCAGAATCGGCCCAGCGGCAACTGGTATGTGGTGGGGGCGAGCACCGACATCACCTCCAAACCCTTCGCCGCCACCGTCGCCGGTGCCGAACTGGTCTGCTGGCGCGGCGACGACGGCCGGCTGCACGCCGGTCCGGCGCGTTGTCCGCACCTGGGAGCCGATATGTGCACCGGGGTGGTCGAACGCGGCAACCTGATCTGCCCGTGGCACGGTCTTCAGTTGACCGGCCGCACCCGTGCGGACTGGACGGCGGTTCCGATCCACGACGACGGTGTGCTGGTCTGGGTTCGGCTCGACCGGATCGGCGGTGAAACGCCTACCGAGGCGCCGATTCTGCCGGCCCGGCCGGGACTTCCGCGGATTTCTGCCGTCGCCGCCATGACGGGCAACTGCAAACCGGAGGACATCATTGCCAACAGGATGGATCCCTGGCACGGCGCCTGGTTCCATCCGTACTCCTTCACCCGGTTGGAAGTGCTCAGCGCGCCGCCGACGGATCCGGACCTCCCCGACGAGGAGGACCGTTTCCTCGTCGCGGTCACCTTCCGGCTGGGCCGGTTGGGCATTCCTGTCATCGCCGAGTTCACCAGCCCGGAGCCCCGCACCCTGACGATGCGCATCATCGAGGGTGAGGGGTGCGGCAGCGTCGTGGAGACCCACGCGTCGCCGTTACGCGATGGTGCGGACGGCAGTCCGCAAAGCCGGGTCGTCGAGGCTGTCATCGCGCACTCGGACCGACCGGGCTTCGCTCATGCCGGACGCGTGCAGGGTCTGATCATCCCGTTCATGCGCCATGCCGCACATCGCCTCTGGCGCGATGACCTGGAGTATGCCGAGCGCCTTGCGCAGGTCCGCCGCCAGGACGACGACGGCACCGCAGACCTGCTCACGCCGCCGAGCGCCGCGCCCACGACGGAAGATCGGCCGCGTCGAGCAGCGGAACCTGAGTCTGCGCCCACGGGCTGATCGCCCAATCCAGTTCTGCGGCCATGCGAATCTCGGGCCAGTGCACCCACGCGGTGTCCATCACTTCCTCGGCTGCCACCCGCAGCGGCCCGTCGATCAGGGCGCAGAACACCGGGCAGAGCTCGTTCTCCACCGTCCCGTCGGCCGCGGTCGCGCGGTACCGGAATTCGGGCAGGATGCAGTGCACATCGCGCACAGCCGTGCCGAGTTCCTGACCTGCGCGACGATGCACCGCGTCCACGGTGGGTTCGTGCGGGCCGGGATGCCCGCAGAACGAATTGGTCCACACCCCCGGCCAGGTGTGCTTGGTCAGCGCCCGCCGGGTCAGCAGCACGCGGCCGTGTTCGTCGAAGAGGTAACAGGAGAAGCCGAGATGAAACGGGGTGTGTGAGTGATGCACGGTGGCCTTGTCGGCGCTGCCGATCGCCCGGCCGGCATCGTCAAGGAGGACCACCTGCTCGTCGTTCACAGCGGGACTGGTTACCCGCCGTCGGCGCCGTCAAACGCACAGCTCAGCGCCCACATGCGGACCCGGTCCGGATCAGTGCGCCGCCCAGTGGTGATACCTGTTGCCGCCGGCGCGTTTTGCCTCGTACATCGCATCATCGGCCGCGCCCACCAGCTGATTCAACCGAGCCTGCAGATGACCCGCGCCGCGGCGCAGCGTCCGGATGGGCACCGATGCGGTCCCCACACTGGCGGTGATCGACATCGGCAACGCGGCTATCCCGTCGCAGAACCGCTGGGCCAGCGGGCCCGGGTCATCGGTGTGCCACTCGGCGGCGACGACGAACTCCTCACCGCCGGTGCGGGCGACGATGGCGACGATATCGGCGACGGCGTGACCGAGGACGCGCCCGACCGCCACGAGCGCGTCGTCACCGGCCTGATGACCGCGGGTGTCGTTGAGTCGCTTGAAATTGTCGAGATCGATCATCACGACCACCAGGTGCGCATCCGGGTCGATATCGCTCTCGTCGAGCATCCGCGCGGCATACCGGTCGAATGATCGGCGGTTCAGCAGTCCGGTCAGCGAGTCTCGACCGGCGCGTTCCAGATCCACCCCCAGCGACCGGATGAGCAGATGGATCGCGATGGGCATGACGATGTTGATCTGGGTGACCAGGAACAGGTCGACCACGGCCACCGCGACATGCCCGGTGGCGACGATCCGCGACGCGATGACGATCGCGACCGTGGAGGCGACCACGAAGTTGTAGATGACCAGGCCCGTGGAATGGAAGAACCCGATGTAGGCGGCGCTGGTCGCGAACGCGACACAGCCGAGCAGGGCGCCATGGGGATCGGAGAAGGACAGACACGCCAGCGCCACGGATGCGTTGGTGACGAACGCGAAGGCGAGTGATTGACGCCGCGACGGCCAGCGCGTGGCCCACAGGAGGGATCCGGCCACCCCGCCGCAGAACGCGGCCCACATCATGGCGGTGGGCACGCCGGGCCGTGGGGCGTCGATACTGCGCAACAACACCAGCAGGCAGATCGCCAAGGACGCCGGGATGATGGTCATGACGACCCGCACCGCACCGGTGGCGCCGCGTGCGGCGAGGTAATCGGTGATCCACTCGTAGTGATGGGTCCGCGCCAACCACTGCCTCGATGGAGTCCCGACCACCGCCATCGCTCCGTTCAGGGTGTTGAGCAAATCGACACGAGGCTACCAATGCATCGGCGCCGCCGTCAGCGAACTGGCGAGCGAGCCGCGCCCGGAGCCCCACCGGCACACCAGCAAACGGAACGGACCCTACGCTACGGTGGCGGCACCGCACCGGGCAAGATCTGCAGGCGTGGCACTCACCATCGACGAAATCCTGGTGGCCGACCCCGCGGCCGCATGGACCGCCGCCGGGTTCGGCGTAGACGCCGACGGGGTCTGCCGGGTGGGGTCCGTGCGGATCCGCCTGGTCGGGCGAGAGCAGGGCACCGGCATCATCGGCTGGTCGTTGCGGGAGTTCGACGGGACAGACATGGACGGCATACCGACCGCACCGTCGCGGTCCGATCCGCCACCGCCCGGTGAGCACGCCAACGGCGTCGTCGACATCGACCATCTCGTGATGATGTCGCCCGATCTGGATCGGACCGTCGCGGCCCTGGGCTCGGCAGGGGTGCTGCCGCGTCGGGAACGGGATACCGAACTCGGCGGACGACCCGTCCGGCAGATCTTCTATCGGCTCGGCGCGGTGATCCTGGAGGTCATCGGTTCGCCCGAGAGGCGTGCCGACGGGCCGGCCACCCTATGGGGGATCACCTACACCGTCGCCGATATCGACGCGGGCGCCGCATTCCTCGGCGAGCTGACCTCGCGGGTCAAAGACGCCGTGCAGCCCGGGCGCCGGATCACCACACTGCGCCACCAGCAGCTCGGCATGTCGGTTCCCAGTGCGTTCATCTCGGCGCCTATTCTCGGCAGATGACCGACGAGCCCGTCATCATCCACACCGACGGTGGCTGCCGGCCCAATCCGGGACCGGGTGGTTGGGGCGCGGTGCTGCGCCAGCGCCATCACGTCCGGGAGATGTTCGGTGGCGAGCCGGACCGGACCAGCAACAACCGGATGGAACTCACCGCGCCCATCATGGCGTTGGAGGCGCTCACCCGTCCGGTGACGGTGCACCTCTACACCGACAGCACCTACGTGCGTAACGGGATCACCACCTGGGTGCGCGGCTGGGAGCGCAACGGCTGGATGACCGCGGCCAAGGAGCCGGTGAAGAATGTCGACCTGTGGCAGCGGTTGCAGGCCGCATGTGCGCGCCACCAGGTCGAATGGTTCTGGGTGAAGGGCCATTCCGGGATCGCCGACAACGAGTTGGCCGACGTGTTGGCCACCCGGGGACTGGAAGCCGCGGTGGCCGCGGCGGGCTGACCGTCTTCGCTGCCGCACAACCACTCTCGGTGACCACCATGACATCGGAATCGGACTGGACCGTACATCCCCTATCGGGATTGGGGCGACTGGAATTCGGCATGTCCCCGGCGCAGGTGGACGCGCTGTCGGCGATCTACGGGGTCATCACCGGTCGTGGTGCCGATCGTGTCGCCGACGAGATGCTGCGCGAGACCCTGGCCATGTTCGGTGACGCCATGAGTGAGGACGAGAAACAGGCCTTCATCGCCGAGTACACCGGCAGCGGTCCGTCCGCCGACAGCGTCACCGAAACGCGCGGCGACCTCGTGCTGCGGTATGAGGCAGATCGGCTCTGCGAGATCATGCCCGCCCACCCGCGACGCCCGTTGTTCCTCGACGGCAGTGACCTTTTCGCGCTTGCCGGCCTCGACGTGTTGCGATTGCTGGAGCGGTGCAACCAGGGCCCGGGCCGGTATGCCGATACCGAAGCGGCGTTCGACGAACTCGCCATCTCGGTGCACGGGTTCAGCGTGCACGATTCGGCCTCCGGCGTGTTGGCGCTCGATGATTCCGATGAGCGCTTCCGGCAACGGACGGTGATGCTGCGGGGAATCCCCTACGAGCAGGAAACGCAGCGCTACACCGTGCGGTCGTTGCCGCCGGCCACCGATCGGTAGCCCTACTCCCAGACCACCTGATCCGGCGACTTGTCCGGCCGTAATCCTCGCCAGCTGGGCTGACGCAGCCGATTGTCCGACGTGCGCTCGCTATAGCGGACCTCACCCACCAGTTCGGGACGCACGTAGGTGACCCCCCTGGCATCCGGCCCGGAAAGGCGTGCGGTGAAGGGTGAATCCGACGTCTCCAACGGCGCCAATGTGGTCCGCAGGTCCGTGAGCATCTTCTCGGTGAAACCGGTACCGACACGGCCGACGAACTGCAGTCCGTCCCGGCCCGGGACACCCACGACCAGTGCGCCGATCCCGCTGGTGCGACCGCCCTCGCCGGCCCGCCAGCCGCCGATGACCACTTCCTGGGTGCGCCACAGCTTGTCCTTGATCCAGGACTGCGACCGTCGCCCCGGTTGATAGGTCGAGTCCCATTTCTTGGCGATCACGCCCTCATAACCGTGCTCGCGCACGTACTCCAGCGCGGCGGCGCCGTCACCGTCGAGCAGATCCGGCACAATGAGCGCGCCATCCCGGCCCAGCAGTTCCAGCAGCTTTCGGCGGTCGCGATACTTCGCCCGCAACAACGAACGGCCATCCATGGCAAGCAGATCGAACGCCCAGAACTCGATATTGCTGCCCGACGACCGATTCTGCATGGCACCGAAGCTCGGCACACCGTCGGCATCCAATGCCACGACCTCACCGTCGAGGATCAGCCGATGATCGGCGAGATCGGCTGCCAGCGAACGCAACTGCGGGAACTCCGCGGTGATGTCGCGACCGCTGCGCGAGCGCAGCATCAACTCACCGTGATCGATCTCGACCAGCATGCGGTATCCGTCCCACTTGCCCTCGAACGCCCAGCCTGCCGGTTTCAGCTTCGCCACCGACCCGTGGGTCGCGAGCATCGGTTTCAGGTCGGCCACCGTCGTGCCGGGCTGCTCCTTCATGCGGTGCGCCAGCCAGTTCTTTCCGCCGGTCTGGATCAGCGCGTAACGTCCACGCACCTTGGCGCCGTGCAGCGTCACGATCACCTCCCCCTTTGCTTGCCCCTTTCCGTCCGTGTCGATCGGCTTCTCACCGTCGACACCGGGATCGCGGAACTTCTCGGCCTCGTAAGTCCCGGCGTCCCAGATGATCACCTTCCCGCCGCCGTACTCCCCTGCCGGGATGTCCCCTTCGAAGCCGGCGTATTCCAGCGGATGGTCCTCGGTATGGACGGCCAGGTGGTTCACCGATGTCGTCTCGGGCAGGTTCTTCGGGATCGCCCAGGACACCAGCACCCCGTCGCGTTCCAGCCGGAAGTCGTAGTGCAGCCGGCGCGCGTGATGCTCTTGGATGACGAAGGTGTTGTCGTGCCCCACCGCGGGCGGTGCCGTCGGGACCGGTTCGGGGGTCTTACCGGCATCGCGCATGGTGCGATACGTGCTCAGTCGGTCCTCGACGGGCAGCGGATCATCCAGATCTGCCAGCAGATCGCCGTCGCGTTCCAGTCGGTGCAGCACCTCTTCGAAGTTCAGCTGCCGTAGGTCGGGATCGGCGAGTTCCTCCCAGCTGCGCGGCGCGGCCACGGTGGGCGCGGCGCGGCCACGCATCGAGTAGGGCGCGATGGTGGTCTTGGCCGCGCTGTTCTGGCTCCAGTCCACGAACACCTTTCCGTCCCGCAGGCTGCGCGTCATGGTGGCGGTGACCTGGGTCGGCATGCTCTTCTCCAGCGCCAGCGCGATTCGCTTGGCCAGCACCGAAGCCCCGTGGGAGCTGATCGGATCGGCCAGCGGCACGTACAGGTGCACGCCCTTGCTGCCGCTGGTCAGCGGGTAGGCGGTCAGGCCGATGTCCTCGACGTAGCCGCGCACCTCATGGGCGACCTCACAGAGCTGCCGGAAGGTCACACCCTCTCCCGGATCGAGGTCGAACACGATGCGGGTGGCCGGCCCGGGCGCGCCGTGCGGGTCGAACCGCCACTGCGGAACGTGCACCTCCAGCGATGCCTGCTGGGCGATCCAGGCCAATCCTTCGGCGGTGTCGATGATGGGGTAGGTCGTGGTACCGGAGCGGTGCGTCACCGATCCCCGGCGCAGCCAGTCCGGCGCCGACGACGCGAGTTGCTTTTCGAAGAAGTCCGATTGGCCGACGCCATTGGGCCATCGCTTGCGCGTGACCGGGCGGCCGGCGATGTGCGGCAGCATCGCCGCGGCGACCGCGACGTAGTAGTCGAACACCTCGGCCTTGGTGGTGCCGGTCTGCGGATACAGCACCTTGTCCGGATTCGTCAGTTTGACCCGGCCCACACGCTCCACCACCGAATGATATTTCCCGGCAACCACCGGATCGGAATGCCCGCTGCTACCGTTGCCTATGCGGTCGATCTGGAAAGGTTCGGTCTCCTTCGGTCTGGTCAACGTGCCGGTCAAGGTCTACAGCGCCACCGAGGACCACGACATCAAGTTCCACCAGGTGCATGAGAAGGACAACGGGCGCATCCGCTACAAGCGCACCTGCGAGGTGTGCGGCGAGGTGGTCGAGTACCGCGATATCGCCCGCGCGTACGACTCCGAGGACGGCCAGACGGTCATCATCACCGACGAGGACATCGCCACCCTTCCCGAGGAACGCAGCCGCGAGATCGAGGTCGTCGAATTCGTGCCCGCCGACCAGCTCGACCCGATGATGTACGACAAGAGCTACTTTCTGGAGCCGGACTCCAAGTCGACGAAATCGTATGTGCTGCTTGCCAAGACGCTGGCCGAGACGGATCGGGTGGCCATCGTGCACTTCGCGTTGCGCAACAAGACACGCCTGGCCGCGTTGCGGGTCAAGGATTTCAGCAAGCGCGATGTCATGGTGATCCACACGCTGCTGTGGCCCGACGAGATCCGCGACCCGGACTTCCCCTCCCTGGACAAGGATGTCGACATCAAACCGGCCGAGCTCAAGATGGCCGGCCAGGTGGTCGAATCCATGACCGATGACTTCAAGCCCGACCAGTTCCGCGACGACTATCAGGAGCAGTTGCACGAACTGGTGCAGGCCAAACTCGAAGGCGGCGAGGCGTTCACCGTCGAGGAACAGCCGACCGACCTCGACGAGACCGAGGATGTCTCCGACCTGCTGGCCAAGTTGGAGGCCAGCGTGAAGGCCCGCGGATCCGCGTCGGCCGATACGGCGCCCGCCGAGAAAGCCCCCGCGAAGAAGGCTGCCGCCAAAAAGGCGCCGGCCAAGAAAGCGGCTGCCAAGAAGGCACCCGCGAAGAAGGCACCGGCCAAGAAGGCCGCCGCCAAGAAATAGCGCGACCGAGATTCACACCTGGGACCGGTCTCGTCCCGAAAACGTCCCTGATGTGAAACTCGCACCACCGGAGCCGCGAATGTGCACCCCATCGGTGTCCGTGAGCCTCATATCTCGACCCCGAAACCTGGGCTGCCGCCATATCTGTCAGCCGCCGACAAATTAGAACGTGTTCCAGAAATCTCGTCCGGGGCTCCCCCATGCTTGTTACCGTGGCGCCGAGCGCAGAAACGAGGCATTCATGATTCTGGACAGATTCCGACTCGACGATCAGGTGGCCGTGGTGACCGGCGCCGGTCGCGGATTGGGCGCCGCCATCGCGGTGGCCTTCGCCGAAGCGGGCGCTGACGTGCTGATCGCGGCGCGCACCGAGTCCCAGCTGCAGGAGGTCGCCGCCCAGGTGGAGGCGACCGGTCGGCGCGCGCACATCGTGGTCGCCGACCTGGCACATCCCGAGGCGACGGCGGCGCTGGCAGCGCAGGCGGTCGAGGCGTTCGGGAAACTAGACATCGTCGTCAACAATGTCGGCGGAACCATGCCCGGCCCGCTGTTGAACACCTCCACCAAGGACCTCAGAGATGCGTTCACGTTCAACGTCGGCACCGCCCACGCGCTGACCACGGCGGCGGCCCCGCTGATGCTGGAGCATTCCGGCGGCGGGTCGATCATCAACATCACCTCGACGATGGGCAGGCTGGCCGGGCGCGCCTTCGCGGCCTACGGCACCGCCAAGGGGGCGCTGGCGCACTACACCCGACTGTCGGCGCTGGACCTCTGCCCGCGCATCCGCGTCAACGCCATCGCACCCGGATCGATCCTCACCTCCGCACTGGACGTGGTGGCCTCCAACGAGGCGCTGCGCGATCCGATGGAGAAGGCGACACCCATGCGCCGGCTGGGCGACCCGACCGATATCGCCGCGGCGGCAGTCTATTTGGCCTCCCCCGCCGGCAGCTACCTGACCGGTAAGACCCTCGAGGTCGACGGCGGGCTGACCTTCCCCAACCTCGACCTACCCATCCCGGACCTGTGAGGAATCATGTCTGACACATCAGCCTCCTCGACCACCCCGATCCGGGTCGCCGCCATCGGCACCGGAAACGTCGGCCGCCACGCCCTGCGCCAGCTCATCGAGGACCCACAGTACGAACTCACCGGGGTGTGGGTGTCCTCGGCGGCCAAGGCCGGCAAGGACGCCGGAGAGCTTGCCGGACTGGATGTTTCGACCGGCATCACGGCGACGGACGATCTCGGGGACATCCTGGCCACCGCACCGGATTGCGCGGTCTACACGGCGATGGCCGACAACCGGCTGCCCGACGCGCTCGAGGATTACCGGCGCCTGCTGGCCGCTGGCATCAACGTCGTCGGTAGCGCGGCGGTGTTCCTGCAGTACCCGTGGCAGGTGCTGCCCGCCGAACTGGTCACCCCGATCGAAGAGGCGGCCCACAAGGGGTCTTCGAGCATCTTCGTCAACGGCATCGACCCCGGTTTCGCCAACGACCTGCTGCCGCTGGCGCTCGCCGGGACATGCCAGAGTGTCGAGCAGATCCGCTGTATGGAGATCGTCGACTACGCCACCTATGACAGTCCCACCGTCATGTTCGACGTGATGGGCTTCGGCAAGAGCACCGACGAACTGCCGATGCTGCTGCAGCCCGGTGTGCTGAGTCTGGCCTGGGGTTCGGTGGTGCGCCAACTGGCCGCCGGCCTGGGCGTCGAACTCGACGAGGTCACCGAGACCCACACCCGGATCCCGGCCCCCGAGGACTTCGAGATCGCGGCGGGACCGATTCCCAAGGGCAGCACCGCCGCCATGCGTTTCGAGGTGCGCGGCATGGTCGACGGCCATCCCGCCGTGGTGCTGGAGCACGTGACCCGGCTGCGCGAGGACCTCTGCCCGGACTGGCCCCAGCCCGCCCAGGAGGGCGGTTCCTACCGTGTCGAGGTCACCGGTGAGCCGTCCTACGCGCTGGACCTGTGCCTGAGCAGCCGCAAGGGCGACCACAATCACGCCGGGCTGGTGGCCACCGCCGCGCGGGTGGTCAACGCCATCGCCGCGGTGGTCGCGGCCGAACCGGGCATCACGACCACACTCGACCTGCCGCTGATCACCGGCAAGGGGCTGTACGCCGCACCCTAGGCTGGACCGGTGGCCGACCATCTCTACTTCGCCTACGGCTCCAACCTCTGCACCGACCAGATGGCCGCACGCTGCCCGGATGCCCGCGGCCCGGTCCGGGCGATGCTCGCCGATCACGACTGGTTGATCAACGAACGTGGCGTGGCCACCATCGAACCCGCCGCGGGTGCCGAGGTGCACGGGGTGGTGTGGCGGATCAGCGATGCCGACCTGGCCGTGCTCGACCGTGCCGAAGGGATCCCGGTCCGTTACCGGCGCGATCGCGCGACGGTCCATACCGACGACGGCCCCCGCGACGCCTGGATCTACATCGATCACCGCATCGAACCGGGTGCGCCCCGCCCCGGCTATCTGGAACGCGTCATCGCCGGGGCCACGCACCACGGACTTCCGCAGCGCTGGCTGGATTTCCTGGACCGCTGGCATCCCGCGAACTGGCCACGGGCACTGGCGCCGTCCGCGGCGCCGGGACCGCAGACCCTCACCGAGTTGTTGGCGGACCCGCAGGTGTCGGAGTACTCAATTCTGCGTGGACCGTTCGGTTTCCTGGCCATCCACGGCGGTGGGCTGGAACGGATGACCGATGTCATCGCCGAGCACGCGGCGGAGCAGGCGGGGGCGTCGGGGTACGTCGTGCGCCACCCGCCGAACTACCCGCACCACCTGTCCTCGGCTGCGTACCGCGCCGCCGAATCCGAGCGCCTGGCCGAGTTCCTGGACCACGTGGACTACGTCATCTCGCTGCACGGCTACGGTCGCGTCGGGCGCAGCAACGAACTGCTCGCCGGCGGCGGCAATCGCGAACTGGCCGGGCACGTGGCCGCGCACCTCGACATCCACGGGCATCGAATCATCACCGATCTGGACGCGATCCCGCGTGAGCTGCGCGGACTGCACCCGGACAATCCGGTCAACCGAACCCGCGGCGGCGGTGTGCAATTGGAGCTGGCACCGCGGGTGCGCGGTATCAGCCCGCGCAGCGGCCCGCTCGACGAGGACGGTCTGAGCCGACCGACCCGCGCCCTGGTGGCCGGACTGGTCTCGGCGGCCCGGGCCTGGCCCCGAATCTGAAGACGATCGCGCCGATTCGACGAAAAGGCGCCATCTTCTCCAGATTCGACGCCACACCTACTCCTTCATGTCCAGTACCGGGGTCGGGCGCCGGAAGCCGCGGGTGACCACCAGCAGCCAACCGAATCCGACGGCCAGCCAGATCAACCCGAGCCGCAACGCGTCACCGGACAGACTCGTCCACAACCACACCGTCAGCGCGAAACCGATACCGGGCAGGATCAGGTTGTTCAACACGTTCTTCTCACCGGCATCGACGAAATAATGCTTGATCACGGTCAGGTTCACCGCCGAGAAGGCCACCAGGGCACCGAAACTGACCACTGACGCCAGCAGCGCAAGATCGATGACCAAAGCGAGCAGCGAGATCACCGATACCGCCAGGATCGCCCAGGTGGGGGTGCTGAACTTCACCGAGACGTGCCCGAACACCTTGCGCGGCAGCACACCGTCGCGGCCCATCGCGTACAGGATGCGCGCCACCGAGGCCTGCGAGGTGAGCGCCGATCCGGTGGCACCTGCCACGTAGGCCGCGGTGAAGAACGCCGAGAGGAACGCGCCGCCGGCGGCGACCATGACATCCACCGACCCGGTGTCGACACTCTCGAACGCATTCGACGGAAAGACCAGCTGCGAGGCGTAGGACAGCACGATGAACAGCACACCGCAGATCACGGTGGCCAGCATGATGGCCTTCGGCACATCGCGCCGGGCGTCCTTGGCCTCCTCGGAAAGTGTTGACACGGCGTCGAACCCGAGGAACGACAGGCACAGGATGGCCGCACCGGCCAGCACCGGCGCCATTCCCCCCGCGGTGCCGTCACCGGTGAACGGCGCCATGATGTCGACGGTCCCGGAACCGAAGATCGTCGCCGCCGCCATGACGAGGAACACCACGATGAAGACCGCCTGCACCGCGATGATCACCGCGTTGGCGCGGGCCACCGAGACGATGCCGACGATGTTGAGGACCGTCACCAGCACGATGGTCACCAGCACGATCACCCACTGCGGGATCGACGGCACCGCGGCGTTGAGATACAGCCCGATCACCATGTAGTTCAGCATCGGCAGGAACAGGTAATCCAAGAGCAACGACCAGCCTGCCAGGAATCCCACCGGCGCCCCGAAGGTCCTTTGGGTGTAGGCGTAGGCCGATCCCGCCACCGGGTACGCCGTCGCCATCCTGGCGTAGGAGCGGGCCGTGAAGATCATCGCCGCCAGCGTCACCACATACGCCAGCGGCACCCGGCCGCCGGACTCGACGGTGACGATGCCGTAGGTGGTGAACACGGTGAGCGGCACCATGTAGACCAGGCCGAAGAGCACCAGCGAGGGCACTCCGAGGGCGCGTTTGAGCCTGCCCTCGTGCGGATCTGCCGAGATACCGACAAGCGGCTCCGAAGTCGACATGTGCACTCCCTCTTTACGGTGATGTGGACGCGACGAACCCGGGCTCGCCCCGGAGGTAGGTGGCCCGCACCTCGATGGCGGGCAGTTCCAGCGGCGGGGTCGATCGTGGGTCGCGCTCCAGCCAGACCAGATCCGCGCTGGCACCGGGCGCCAGCCTGCCCCAGATCCGTTCTGCGAAGGCCTGATCGGCCACGCCGGAGGTGTAGGCGGCCAGGGCACGTTCGATGGCCAGGGTCTCCTGCGGGGTCCAGCCCCCGGCCGGTTCTCCCTCGGAGGTCTGCCGCGAGACACCCACGGCGATACCGTCCAGCGGCGCGCCCGAGGACACCGGCCAGTCCGAGCCCAGCGCCAACCGGGCGCCGGAGTCCGCCAAGGAGCGCATCCGGTACTGCCTATCGGCGCGCTCCCGGCCGAGCCGGGGCACGGTCAGCACGTTCATCAGCGCATCCTCCTGCGCCCACAGCGGCTGCATGCACGGGATGACGCCGAGGGCGGCGAAGCGGTCCAGATCGGCGTCGTCGACCAGCTGGACATGGGCGATCACGGGCCGCCGATCGCGGGGTCCGTTCTGCGCCACGGTGTACTCGATGGCGTCGAGAGCCTGGCGGACGGCGGCATCACCGATGGCGTGGATGTGGATCTGCAAACCGAGTTCGTCGACGCGTTGGCAGGCCCGGGCCAGCGAGTCTCCCTCCCAGACGGTCATGCCGTGGCTGTGCAGGCCCGAACAGTACGGCTGCAGCAGCGCACCGGTTTCGTTCTCGACCACACCGTCGGCGAAGAACTTCACCGTCTGCGCGGTCAGCATGGGCGAGCCGAATTCGGTCACCTGCCGGTGGGCGTCGGCGAAATGCGCCACCTGGTCGTCGAAATGCCGAGGGTCGGCGTAGAGGGCGAGGTTGAACCGCACCCGCAGCGCGCCGCGTCGGGCCGCCTCCAGATAGGTCTGCACGTCGGCGGGTTCCACCCAGGCGTCCTGCACCCAGGTCACGCCGTGGGCCAGGTAGTAGTCGGCCGCGGTACCCAGGGCGGCCAGCCGGACCTCTTCGTCGCGGGCCGGCATGACGGCGGTCACCAGGTCGACCGCGCCCCACTCACGCAGGGTGCCCAGTACCGACCCGTCGGGACGGTGCGGGATCTCACCGAGTTCGGGATCGGGGGTATCAGCGGTGATGCCCGCACGCTCCAGCGCGGCGGTGTTGCACCACACGGTGTGATAGTCCCAGGCCCGCAGCACCACCGGCCGGTCGGCGACGGCGGCGTCGAGCCAGCGCGCATCGAACAGGCCGTCGGTTGCCAGGCTGCCGTCATAGGACGCACCGACGATCCACTCCTGATCGGGATGGTCCTCGGCGTAGCGGCGGACGGCCGCCACGATCTCGTCCACCGAGGTGCACGGCCGTACCGCGGGGCCGACGAACTCCAGACCGCCGAGCAGCGGGTGAGCGTGGCCGTCGCCGAAGGACGGCATCAGGAAACCACCCTGCAGGTCGACGATGTCGGAGCTTTCGGGTGCCTCGGCCACCGCGTCGGGTCCCATGGCGACGATGGCCCCGTCGGTGACCAGCAATGCGTCGGTGGGCGGTTGACCGGGCACGCCGGCCCACACGGATCCGTTGCGAAACAAGGTCGACACCACGGATTTGCACATTACGCGGGGTTGGGAGTTTAGCAATCCGAATGTCACCCATCCGTTAGCCGAACGGTCTCGAATCACCATCGTGCAGTGTCAGAGGAGTCGGTCCATCGCCGTCATCGGAAGCGGCATCGCCGGGTTGACAGCTGCATATCTGCTGTCCGCACACGACCATGTCACGCTCTTCGAGGCCGACGACCAGCTGGGCGGCCACCGGCGCGACCACCGTGTCGATGACGGCTCCGGCAACACGGTGGCCGTCGATTCGGCCTTCTTGGTCCACGACGACACCCGCCCCACGTTGTGCCGGTTGTTCGCCGATCTCGGTATCGACACCGTCCATGTCGACCCCTCGCTCTCGGTTCGCGATGACCGCAGCGGCCTGCAGTACGCGCGTATGCGCGGCTTCGGCGGGCTGTTCCCTTCCTGGTCGAATCTCGCTCGGCCCCGGTATCTGCGCATGCTGGCCGAGGTCAACCGGTTTCGCCGGGCCGCCGCCACCCTGCTGGAAACCGGGGACGCCGAGGACACCGGCACGCTGCGCGCCTTCCTCGCGGTGCACAAGTTCTCCCGATACTTCGCCGACCACTTCGTGACACCGCTGGTGGCCATCGTCTGGTCCGACGGACCGCGCACGACCATGGAGATTCCCGCCCGCTACCTGTTCGCGTTCCTGCAGCAGCACGGGATGCTCTCGGGATCCGAGCCGGCGGCCACGCGCACCGTAGTCGGCGGGTCTGCCGGCTACGCCGACGCCATCGCCGCGCGCGTCGACGAGGTGCGCATCGGCACCCCGGCCGGCGCCGTGCGGCGCATCGCCGACGGCGTCGAGTTGCGGGCCGGCGGGGCGTTGCGCGAGTTCGACGCCGTGGTCATCGCGACCCGGTCGGATCAGGCACTGCAGGCGTTGCACGAACCCACCGATGCCGAACGGGCAGTGCTGGGGGCCATCCGGTACTCGACCGAACACGTCTGCGTGCACACCGATACGTCGGTGTTGCCGACCCGGCTCACTGCCAGGGCGCTGCGGAACTATCTGTTGCCCGAGAGCGGGCGGGACGCGCTGATCACCTACGACATCAGTCGGTTGTTGGGCGTGACCGGTGCGCACCATCACCTGATGACCCTCGGCGGTTCCGGGCAGGTGGACCCGGCCGCCGTGATCGCCGAGATGACCTACCAGCGTCCGCTCTACACGACGGAATCCGTTGCTGCCCAAAGATTGTTGCCGAAGTTGAACGATGACCGGGTGGTGTTCGCGGGCGCCTATCACGGCTGGGGATTCCGCGAGGACGGCGCCGCCTCCGGTGTGCGTGCCGCCGAGCGGTTGGGGGCACACTGGCCGGCGGCACGGGAATGCGAGGCGATGCCGTGTTGATTGCCTTCGGCGTCTTCAGTGCGTCTCGGGCGCAAGCCATTTCGGAACGGCCGAGCAGCCCGGGACGCCATACGCAGACGGGAGATCGCAGATGAAACGGGGCATTCCGTGACGCTGCTCGACGAGCCCGCTATCCTACGGAACGTGACGTCAGACCTCGACGCATTGCTGCGCCGGGTAGCGCAACGCGATGTGGACGCCTTCGCCGCGTTCTACGACCACACCAGGGCCAGGGTGTTCGGTCTGGTACTCCGGGTGCTGCGGGATCCCGGGTACAGCGAGGAAACCACCCAGGACATCTATCTGCAGGTCTGGCGCAATGCCGGGGACTACAACCCGGCGGCGGGCACCCCGCTTTCCTGGCTGATGACACTGGCGCACCGCCGCGCCGTCGACCGGGTGCGCTCGGAGCAGGCCGGCGCCGACCGTGAATCCCGTTACGGTGCCGCGACCGTGGAGCCTCCCGTCGACCAGGTCGCCGACCGGGTGCTCGACAACGAGGATTACCGGCAGGTGACCCAGTGCCTGGGTGCGCTGACCGACAAACAACGCGAGTGCATCGAACTGGCCTATTACGACGGACTGACCTATGTCCAGGTCTCCGACCGGCTGTCGGCGAACCTGGCGACCATCAAATCGCGGATGCGCGACGCGATCCGCGGACTCCGTAATTGCCTGGGGGCAGCATGACCAGCCCGCATGACGATCTGTTGACGATGGCAACCGCCTACGCGCTGCACGCGGTCGACGACGCCGAGCGCGCCGAAATCGACCGGCGCCTGAGCGCGGCGCCTGCGTCCGTCGCCGAGGCGTTCGCCACCGAGGTCCAGCAGGTCCGCGAGGCCATGGCTCTCGTCTCGTCGGCCACCGCCACCGAACCGTCCGATCACCTTCGCGATCGGGTGCTGGCCGCCGTCGACGCCGACCCGGTGCGTCAGCTGCGCCCCCGCGGGCCCCGGCGGTGGACGACGGTGCTCACCGCCGCCGCGGCCGCCGTGGTGGTCGGTGTCGCGACCTTCGGGGTCGGCTGGTGGTTGCGCCCGGTGCCACAGGCCACCACTGCCGAACAGATCTTCGCCGCACCCGACGTCCGCACGGTGTCCGGTGACATCCCGACCGGCGGTACGGCGACCGTGGTGTTCTCCCGCGAACGCAACGCCGGCGTGCTGGTGATGAACAACGTCAGCCCGCCCGCGAACGGCACCGTCTATCAGATGTGGTTGATCGACGACGCCGGACCGCACTCGGCGGGCACCATGAATGCGCAGGCCATCGCCCCGTCGACGACGGCGGTGCTGCCCGATCTCGGCGACTCGATCACGCTGGCCTTCACCGTCGAACCCGGTGAGGGTTCGGCCGCGCCCACCAGCACGCCGTTTGCCTCCCTGCCACTGACATAGGTGCCTACCATCGGGTCCATGTTCCGATTCGGAGTGGGCCTGCGCGACACCTCGTCGGCGGCCAAGGTACGCTCTGCGGCCCATCGCGCCGAGGACCTGGGCTACGACATCGTGCTGGTGCCCGATCACCTCGGTGCACCGGCCCCGTTCCCGGTGCTGGCGACCATCGCCGCCGCCACCGAGACACTGCGGCTGGGCACCTTCGTACTCAATGCCGGGTTCTACAAACCGGCGCTGCTGGCCCGCGATGTCGCGGCACTGCACGAGCTGTCCGCGGGTCGTTTCGAGGTGGGCCTGGGCGCCGGTTATGTGCGAGCGGAGTTCGAGGCCGCCGAGCTGCCTTTTCCTTCCGCGCGCCAGCGGGTCGAATACCTGGAGCGTGTGACCGCATACCTGGCCGAGCACGTTCCCGACGTGCCGATCATGATCGCCGGTGGTGGGGACCGACTCCTGACAGTGGCCGCCCGGTGGGCGGCGATCGTCGGCGTCACCGGCGGCAGCGGAGAAGATCCGCTTGCCGAACGGATCGCGTTCCTGCGTTCCGTTGCCGGTGAGCGCTTCGCCGATATCGAACTCAATGTCGCCATCACCGCGGTGCCCACCGACGGCTCCGGAGTCCCGAACCTATCCATGACCCGGCACTACGCGCCGGACCTGACCGATGAGCAGCTGTTGACGCTGCCCGGGGTGTTGTCCGGATCGGTCGACGAGATGGCCGCCAAGGTGCGCCGGCTGCACGACGAGTACGGTGCGCGCTACCTGGTGATACAGGAGGCCCATGCCGAGGTGTTCGGGCAGGTCATCGCCGCGTTGCGCTGATTTTCCGTTGTGCCGCAAAGAAATTGGGTTGATCTGCGCTCGTTTAGCCGGATCGTGACGCGCGCCACTGCAGACCAAAGGTTTCGGTGGCGGCGAGGCGGGCATCCACTCCCCGCAGACGATTGGTGAGGTTGAGAACACAGCACACCGTTCACGCGACCAGCAAGGGAGCCGACATGGGTGACAGCAATGGAGCAGCAGAGGGCATTTCGGGCGTCGTCGAGGGTGCCAAGGGCAAGCTGAAGGAAGCCGCCGGCGCCGTGACCGGCAATGACGACCTGCGCCGCGAGGGCGAGGCCCAGCAGGACAAGGCCGACGCCCAGCGCGACGTGGCCAAGAAGGAAGCCGAAGCCGAAGCCGCACGTGGCGCCGCCGAGGCCAACGAGGCCCGCCAGAAGGCCGAGCAGGAAAAGAAGTAGATCTTTCACAGAAGGGGACGGTTCGCACAGAACCGTCCCCTTCTGCATGCCCGCGGTACAACGCCCGCGATCCTGCGGACGCGCGCGGCGGGGAGTCAATTAGACTTCTGCAGGTCTGCCTCGGCAGGTGCCGCCCCCGTAGCTCAGGGGATAGAGCACGGCTCTCCTAAAGCCGGTGTCGCAGGTTCGAATCCTGCCGGGGGCACGGTGTGTGATGTATTACCTCGGTTGATGGGTGACTTTTCTATTCCGGCTGATGGTTGACGTTGTTTCGGCTGAT
>NZ_AOHQ01000132.1:0-172777 GCF_000416385.1 Mycobacterium sp. VKM Ac-1816D | reverse complement strand
TCGCAGTGCCGTGCGGTGACTTCGGCGATCGCGGCCAGCCGCCGGGCCGCCGCGGCCGCCTCAGCGCGGGTGGCATCGGTGACCTCGGCGATGAGCTCCTCATCGCTCAACCCCGACCGTTCGAACATGTGTTCTATACTACTCGCGGCCCCGACAAGTGAAATCGACCGACGAAACCCCAGCTCAGTAGCCTTCAGACCGCCGCGGCGTCCGGTGTCAGCAGGAACAGCCCGGCGACCGTCTGGTCGTCGCGGAAGGTGATGCGCGCGACGTAATCGCCCGCTTCGAACCGGAGCGGCGTGTTCGTCGTGGTGAAGTCACCCGCGCGCATCATGTCGACATCGCCGTGGCCCCCGTAGGCCCCGGCCAACCCGACGATGTGAACCCATGCTTCGGCGAGCCCGGCCTCGGTGAGCCGATCGCGCATGGTCTCGTCGAAGCGTGCGCTGACATCGGCCCACCGGGCGTTCGCGAGATCATCGATGACGGCCAGCGTCAGCTCCGTGGCCTGCGGAAGTGGGGTGGTGTTCATGGCTTGTCCTGTCCGTGGATCGATCGGTTTGCCGAATCGCTGGAAAGCGGCCTGGCGGGTGATGCCGAGTGCATCGCCGACCTGCTGCCAGGTGTGACCCGCGGTGCGGGCCCGCTGCACGGCAGCGGCCAGCAGACTCTCGGCGTCCTCTTTGACCTCGCGTGCGATGCCCACCGTCGCAAGTGGGTCTTGGTCGGCGCTGAGGATCGGCGCAGCGACCAGTTGGCCGAGTCTGCGATGCAGTAGTTGGGCGGCGGCGAACGGCGAATCGGTCATGCTGTCAATGATGCCTTGACAAATGCGCACCTGTCAAGAAAATCTTGACGCCCTATTCGATGGCGGTGATCGCCCCCGCCGGGCACAACTGCGCGGCACGACGGGCGCGCGTTTCCTCATCGGCCGGAACATCGGCGGCGAGCACCACGACGATGCCGTCGTCGTCCTGGTCGAACAGGGCGTCGGCGACCATCACGCAATTACCCGCACCTATGCAGCACTCCCGGTCGGCCTCGATGTGCATCGTCGTCACCACCGCACCGACAGCGACCGCAGGCCGTAGATGAAGTGGAACGACCGGTAGTCGATGTCTTCGGCAGACTCGGCGACGGCCAGTGCGGGGAAGCGGCTAAACAGCGCGGGGAAGGCGATGCGCATCTCCATCCGCGCCAGCGGGGCGCCCAGGCAGTGGTGGATCCCGTGTCCGAACGCCAGATGCCCTGCGGCGCCGCGGTGGATGTCCAGTTCGTCGGGAGAATCGACAAAGGCGGGATCGCGGTTGCCGGCGGGCAGGGAGGCGAAGACCAGCATGCCCGGCGGTATCGTCACCCCCGCGACTTCCACCTCGCCGGTGGTGAATCGCGGAATTGCGTGGTGCACCACCGAAAGCCAGCGCAGTAGCTCTTCGATCGCCGGGCCGATCGCGTCCGGGTCTTCACGCACCATGGCCAACTGCTCCGGTGAGCGCAGTAGCGCCAATGTGCCCAACCCCAACATGTTCGATGTCGTCTCGTGCCCGGCCAGCAGCAGAAGCCCTGCGATGCCCACCAATTCGTCGTCACTGAGTTCCGCACCGTGATCGCGGACCAACATGCCGAGGATGTCCTCACCCGGGGTGCGACGCGCCCGGCTCACCAGACTGTGCATGTACTCGCGGCTTTGGCGCTGCAGTTCCATCCGCTCGGCTATCGGCAACGCCAGGTCGAGCTGACGGGCCGAGCGTTGCTCGAAATCGGGCCGGTCCTCGATGGGGACACCGAGAAGCTCACAGATCACCAAAGACGGTACCGGCAAGGCGAATTGGGATATCAGATCGGCAGGTGGGCCGGCGGCCTCCATGGCGTCCAGGCGATCCTCGACGATTTCGGCGATCCGAGGCTCAAGCCGTTTCATCCGCCGGATGGTGAACTCGGGAGTGAGCATCCGGCGCAGCCGCTGATGCTCGGGCGGATCGAGCCCGAGCAGATTCCCGGCGCGGGCGCGGGCGAGCTCCTCGTCGGACATCGGCGGCGCGCCGGGAAGGGCGAACCCCGGCGGTCGGGAATTGGAGAAGTGCTCGTGATCTGCCAGGACCGCTTTGACGTCCTCGTACCGGGTGACCAGGTACACCGGATTGCCCAACGCGCTGACCACCGACTGAACGCCGGCTCCGTCGCGGATCTCGCCGAGTTCAGGTACCGGATCGAAACCGTTGCGCCGCATGTGGACCGGTGGCAGCATTTGGCTGGCTGTCATGTCCACACGCTACGCGCCGAGGATAAAGTCCGAGATCAGGGCGTTGACGAGCATCGGATTCTCCAAGGCCGCCAGATGGGCGACCCCGTCGAGGACCACGCTCGACGACCCAGGGATCGCCGCGGCCATCGCCAGCGTCTCGGCCACCGGGAACGTCGCGTCCTCCGCTCCGGCAACCACCAGCACCGGTGTGCGCACGCTCGCCAGCAACTCCCGCTGGTCCGGTCGGTCCGGCACCACGCTGGTCACCGCCCACGAACAGGATTCGATATCCACCGAGTGAGCTGCCGCGCGCACATACCCGACCACGTCGGGACGTTCCCGCAGGGTCGTCGGGCCCAGAAAGGCCTTGACCACCTCACGGGTCAACGGGCCGCGGATGCCACCGAGCAGCTTGGCCACCCGCAGCAGCGCCCCGTACTCCAGGCGCTGCCGCCATCCGGCGGCCGAGGCGGTGCAGTTCATCAACACCGAGAATCCGGCCCGGTCGGGATGCAGCGCGGCGAACGTGCCGCCGATCATGCCGCCCCACGAATTCCCGACGAAATGCGCCTGATTGGCACCCACCGCGTCCAGGACGTCGACCACGCACTGTGCGCAGTCCTCGAATGTGAACGGTGCGGCGAGCTTTTCGCTCGCACCGTGACCCGGTGGGTCGATCAGGACGACCTTGAAATGATCGCGGAACGCCGCCGCCTGCCCCGACCACATGTCGCCGGTCATCAACAGGCTCGGCCAGAACACCATCGTGTCGCCGGCTCCGTCGACCTGGATCCGCAGCCGCCCCAACCGCGTCGAGACGTTTCGTGATTCCACGGCTCACACGTTAACGTTCCGGGCGCAGCGCCGGCCACCAGATGCGCGGACCGATGAGGGTGAACAGTGCCGGGATGATCACGGTGCGCACCACGAAGGTGTCCAGCACGATGCCCAACCCGACGATGATGCCGATCTGGGTGAGCACGATTAGCGGTAGCACCCCCAGCACGCAGAACACCGCGGCCAGCACGATTCCGGCGCTGGTGATCACCGCACCCGTCGCCGAGACGGCGCGCACGATGCCCTGCCGGTTGCCGTACTGCGGGGTCTCTTCCTTGGCGCGCGTCACCAGGAAGATCGTGTAATCCACGCCGAGGGCGACCAGGAAGAGGAAGGCGAACAGCGGAGTTCCGTTGTCCAGTGCGGGGAAACCGAACAGGTGCACACTTGCCCACCCACCGAGGCCCAGTGCGGCCAGCGCGCTCAGCACGGTGACCGACACCAGGATCAGCGGTGCCAGCAATGAGCGCAACAGCACGAACAGCACCGCCAGCACCACCGCGAGGATGGCGGGGATGACCACCATGCGGTCGTGGCGGGCCGCGGCGGCCGCGTCCCTGGCCTTGGCGTCGGAACCGCCGACGAGGGCGTCCGGACTGACCGCGTGCACCGAACTACGCAGGGCGTCAACAGTATCGAAGGCGGCGTCGGAGGCGGGCTCGGCCTGCAGGACCGCCGACCACTGGGTCAGGCCGGTATCCGATTCGCCGGTCGGTCGAGCCGACACCACCCCGGGTGTCTGCCCGATCGCCTGGCTGACCGCGGCGGCATCCGAACTCGGGGCGATCACCACCGTCGGGTCGGTCAGACCGCTCGGGAAGTGCTGCGACAGCGTCTCGAAGCCGGCCACCGACTCGGCCTGCACGCGGAACTGCTCGGTCTGGGTCAGCCCGACGGGGGTGCCGACCAGGCCGAGGCACAGCGCCGCCAGCGCGGCCAGGGCGCCCCCGGAGACCCAACCGGGTCGCTGCGCAACCCACGAGGCGATCCGATGCCAGGCCCCGTTGTCGGTGAGCGCCTTGTTACCCACCTGCGGGATGAACGGCCAGAACAGCTTTCGGCCGAACAGGCCCAGGAAGGGCGGTAGTACCAGCAGGACGAAGATGGCGGCGACCACCAGGCCGGCGGCGGCCTGCACGCCGAGGCTGCGGTTGCTCGGCGCGGTCGCGAAGGCCAGCGTCAGCAGTGCCAGCACGACCGTGGCGTTGCTGGCCAGGATGGCCGGGGCGGCAGCCCGCACCGCTACCCGCAGTGCCTCGCGATGGTCCGCGCGTGCGCCCAGTTCCTCGCGGTAGCGCGAGATGAGCAGCAGCGCATAGTTGGTGCCCGCACCGAAGACCAGCACGCTGGTGATACCGCCGGTCGAACCGTCCGGACTCAGGCCCAGGCCCGCGGCCACCGCGGTCCCGACCACCGAGCCGACCCGGTCGGCGAAGGCGATCACCAGAAGCGGTACCAGCCACAGGATGGGGGAGCGATAGGTGACGATCAGCAGCAGGGCCACCACGGCGGCTGTGACCGCGAGCAGGGTGAAGTTGGCTCCGGCAAAGGAATTCGCGATATCGGCGCCGAAGGCGGGGCCGCCGGTCACCTCGGCCTGCAGGCCGTCGGGCAGGCGTTGCGACGTCGAGATGCGCAGCTCCTGCACGGCATCGTCGAGGGCGAACCCGGAAAGGTCGGCGGGCAGCGGCGCCACCGACAATGCCGCCTTGCCGTCCTCGGACACCTGTGCGCCTGGCCCGGCCGCGGCGATATCGGCCGCGCCGAGCGGCGTGCCGTCCGTGCGGCTGAACACGATGATCGCCGGCGCCTGATCGCCCCCGGGGAACTGGGCGCGCAGGGCGTCGACGCGCGCCGACTCCGCACCCGCCGGCACGGCCACCGGAGACTGCGATGCGGAATCTCCGCCGCTGAGCAGCGCCATTCCGGCACCCGAGGCCAGGATCACGAGCAGGGCAACAAGCCACGAGAGTCGACCGGACATGACATCAAATATTTCAGATACTTAACTAATAATCAACCCTTGCCGATATGATCGCGGGGTGACACGTGAGGACCTGGAGCGGTTGATCGCCGGTGACGTCCGCGCCCTGACCGCCGAGTCCGACCAGATCGGTCACGAGTTCGCACGTCGGCATGATGTGAGCGCCAACGACTTCCGGGCGCTGCTGCACGTGATGGTCGCCGACGCCGCGGGGGAGCCGCTGACGGCCGGCGAGCTGCGCAAGCTGATCGGAACCTCGGCGGCCGCGGTCACCTACCTGGTGGAGCGGATGATCGCCTCCGGACATCTTCGTAGGGAGGCTCACCCGAAGGACCGGCGCAAGGTCATCCTGCGCTACGACGATCACGGGATGGCCGTCGCGACCGACTTCTTCACCCCGCTGGCGAAGATCAACTCCGCGGCGCTGGCGGATCTGCCCGACAGCGATCTGGAGGCGGCGCACCGGGTGTTCACGGCGCTGGTCGGTGCCATGCACCGGTTCCGGACGGTCAACGACGGTTGAGAGTGGCCTCCTCGAGGTCGAGGCCGCGCAGCACCTCGCGCAGGACCTCGTCGTCGATGTTGCCCGCGTCGCGTTCGGCGATGAACACCGCTCGCTCGGCGGCCAGCATCTCCAGTCGCAGGCTGCGGAACGTCGAGGCCGGGCTCTGCCCGATCTCCTCCTCGCTGCGCCCCAACCGCTCCCAGGCCGCGTTGCGCCGCGCGGTGTTCCAACGGCGCAGCACATCGGCTGCGCTGTCCTGGATCGCGTTGCCCTCGGCGCGCTGCTGCTCGAGCAGCTCGTCGAGCCGGTCGGCCGCCGCGCGGGCCGCCTTGTCCTGGGCTGCGGCCTGCGCCAAGGCATCCGAACGCGCGTCGTCACCCTCGACACCGAACCGTCGGATCACCCACGGCAGCGTGAGACCGTGCAGCAACAAGGTGCCGACCACCACCGCGAAGGTCAGGAACACCAGCTGATCGCGGCCGGGAAAGGCGTCCCCGGACAATGTCGTCATCGGCACACCGAAGGCGGCGGCCAGCGATACGACCCCGCGCATCCCGGCCCACGCCACCACGAACGTCTCGCCGACCGACGGCCGTGGCGAGCGCAGGTAGGCGAAGGCATACACCCACACCAGACGCACCGCGATGGTCGTGCCGAGCACGGCGAGCGCCGACATGGCGATCCTGGCCGGTGAGAATCCCGCCAGCTGGTCCACCACGCTGGGCAGCTGCAGCCCGATCAGCAGGAAGGCGAACGACTCCAGGATGAACTGCAGCGCCCGCCACACCGCGTCGTCCTGCAGCCGGGTGGCATACCCGGCGTGGGTCGTGGTGCGCCCGCCGAGCAGCACGGCGGCGGTGACGACGGCCAGCACGCCGGAGGTGTGCGCCTCCTCGGCCACCAGATAGACGACGAACGGCGCCAGCAGGCCGATGGCGCTTTCGACGACGGGATCGTCCAGGCGTGCGCGCACGAACGTGATGCCCGAACCCGCGAGGGCTCCGACCACCACACCGCCGGCCGCGGCCAGCACGAAGGTGCCCAGTCCCGACGCCCACCCCGTCGATGCACCGACCGCCGCCGCCAACGCGACCTTGTACGCCGTCAGCGCCGTCGCGTCGTTGAGCAGGCTCTCGCCGCCGATCAGCGTCATCACCCGCCGTGGCAGTCCCAGCCGACGGCCCACCGCGCTCGCGGACACCGCATCCGGCGGGGCCACGATCGCCCCCAGCGTCAAAGCCGCGGCCATGGTCAGCTCCGGGACCACCCGGAACGCCACCAGCCCGACCACCAGCGTGGTGACCAGCGGGAGGCCGACCGCCAGCGAGCCGATCGCGCCCGCGTTCCTGCGCATGTTGAGATAGCTGCTCTCCAGGCCTGCCGACCACAGCAGCGGCGGCAGGATCACGAACAGCACCAGATCGGGATCGAGCTCCACACCGTCGAAACCCGGGATGTACGAGGCAGCCAGACCCGCCACGACCAGCGCCAACGGCGCCGACACGTCGAGGCGGCGGCTCACCGCGGCCAGCAACACGGCGGCCACCG
Source organism: Mycobacterium sp. VKM Ac-1816D (assembly GCF_000416385.1). Taxonomy (NCBI): domain Bacteria; kingdom Bacillati; phylum Actinomycetota; class Actinomycetes; order Mycobacteriales; family Mycobacteriaceae; genus Mycobacterium; species Mycobacterium sp. VKM Ac-1816D. The sequence goes on along the minus strand of NZ_AOHQ01000132.1, from coordinate 165,658 downwards.
ATACCGCCAGTACTGTCACTCCCACCGCATCCACCTATCCTCGGTCACCATGCTCAAGCGTTCACGACGGCAGTCGCCGACTCCGCTGTGTGAGCATCTCCAGGCGATACCCCACAGCGCTGAACCGGCCCCGCTTACTCCCGGCAAGTGCCAGGAATGTGCCGAGCACGGCGAGAACACGTGGGCCCACCTGCGGATGTGCCTGTCCTGCGGTCACATCGGATGCTGTGATTCCAGCCCGCACCAACATGCCACCGCGCATTTCCGCGAGACCGGCCACCCGGTGATGTGCAGCATCGAACCGGGTGAGTCGTGGCGGTGGTGCTATGTCGACATCCGGCTCGGCTGAAAAATCTGGCAGGCTGGGATGGCGATGACAAGGCACGCCGAAGACGCTGACCCCCACGCCGACCCGAGGGCGCCCGTGGTGCTGCTGCGCGAACCCGGTGCGACCGGCCGCGAGCAGGCTCTGTCCTTCGCACGGCTGGGCGCCGTGGTCACCACGAATCCGGCCGACGACGCCGATTTCGTGGTCACATCCGAGCTCGACCTGGACCGCGAGGGGTTACGCAGGCTGGCCGCCGACGAGCTGGGGCTGCCGACCGCGCCGTTCTGGTTCGCCGGAACGGCCGCGGAGCTGGCCGCGATCGCCGAGCACGCGGGCTTCCCACTGGCGGTCACCCCGGTCGCCGACGAGGCGGACACGGGGCGATCGGTGTTGTTGCGGCCCGAGGATGTCGGTCCGGCCTGGGACCGTGCCGTCGCCGCCGGTCACCAGCGGGTGATGGCCGAAACGGTCGTCGAGATCGACGACCAGGTCACCCTGCTGACCGTGCGCACCGCCAGCGCCGCCGGTCCGGTGGTGCATTTCTGCGAACCGATCGGACACCGGGTCGCCGACGACGGCACCGTGTCGGCCTGGCAGCCGCACCGGCTGGCCCCGGCCGCGCTGGACGCCGCCAAATCGATCGGTGCGCGCATCGTGAACTCGCTGGACGGTCGCGGTGCCTACGCGGTGGAACTGCTGGTGCGCGGTGACGAGGTGTACTTCGCCGATGTGCGGCCGCGCCCCGTCGACGCCACCCTGCTGACCCTGCGCACGCACCGATTGTCGGTCTTCGACCTGCATGCGCGCGCGGTGCTCGGGCTTCCGGTCGACACCATCATGGTCTCCCCGGGTGCCGCTGTGGTGGGCCGGGCAGGCGACGCTGTGCTCGACGTGGCCGCCGACAAGGCCACGGCGCTGGCGGTGCTGGCGCAGGCCCACGAGGTGGCCGAAAGCGATGTCTGGCTTTTCGGTGACGGGCTCGGCGCGGCATTCGCCACCGCCCAGGACGTCACCATCGCGCGTGACCGTGCGCAACGCACCGCGGTGTCGCTGCGTAGACTCTGGCAGTCGTGAGCGGCGACGAAGCAGACCGGGACAGGCCGACGGCGACGCCGTTCCTGCTGGCTCTCGTCATCATCGTGGTTGTGATCACCGCGATTCTTGTCATCAACCGCGGCGAGGGTGACGGTGATCCCCAGCAGATCGGCCGCGTGGTGGTCGCCCAGAACGACGCCCTGCAGCGGCAGGACTATCAGGCGTTCAAGGCCAACACGTGCGCGGCCAAGCAGGGCACCGAGAAAGAGGTTCTCGACCGGCAGCGGGATTCGGTTGCCAAGCACGGTGATCGCTATGTCGACGGGACGGGAAACATCGCCGTCGTCGGCGATACCGCCACCGCCACCGTCAAGTATCACTTCGGCACCGCCGACGAAACGGACACCCAGGTCAGCGCCGACATGATGTTCACGCGCGAGGACGGTCAGTGGAAGGTCTGTTCGCAGGGTCCGGCCTAGCCGTTACGGTAGTGCTGTGTCCACATCCGAGAGCCCGGGTTACGCCGGTGACATCACGCCCGAGCAGGCATGGGAGCTGCTGTCCGACAATCCCGAAGCCGTCCTGGTCGACTGTCGCACCGAGGCGGAGTGGCGGTTCGTCGGCGTTCCCGACCTCGCCCCGTTGCGGCGCGAGGTGGTCTTCGTGGAGTGGAACAGGACCGACGGCTCGCGCAACGACGCCTTCATCGACGATCTCGGCAGGTCAGGTATCGCCCCTGGGGCGCGGCCGGTGGTGTTCCTGTGCCGCTCGGGTAATCGATCCATCGGCTCGGCGCAGGCCGCGACGGCCGCGGGTATCGGGCCGTCCTACAACGTGCTCGACGGTTTCGAGGGCAACCTCGACGAGAACGGTCATCGCGGTGGTACCGGATGGAAAGCCGTCGGCCTTCCCTGGAAGCAGAGCTGAGAGCAGCCATGAGTGACGTTCCCTCCGTGCGTATCCCCGCACCACTGCCCGACGGCGTCAGCCAGGCCACCATCGGCGTGCGCGGCGGCCTGCTGCGCTCGGGCTTCGAGGAGACCGCCGAGGCCCTGTACCTGACCTCGGGCTACGTCTACGAATCCGCCGCCGACGCCGAGCGCGCGTTCACCGGTGAGATCGACCGGTATGTGTACTCGCGCTACGGCAACCCCACCATCTCGATGTTCGAGGAACGGTTACGCCTCATCGAGGGCGCCCCGGCGGCGTTCGCCACCGCCACCGGCATGGCAGCGGTGTTCACCGCGCTGGGTGCACTGCTGGGTGCCGGTGACCGACTGGTCGCCGCGCGCAGCCTCTTCGGATCGTGTTTCGTGGTGTGCAACGAGATCCTGCCGCGCTGGGGGGTGGAGACCGTCTTCGTCGACGGTGACGACCTGTCCCAGTGGGAGGAAGCGCTCAGCGTGCCGACCCAGGCCGTGTTCTTCGAAACCCCGTCGAATCCCATGCAGTCACTTGTCGATATCGCCGCGGTCGCCGAGTTGGCGCACGCTGCGGGTGCAAAGGTGGTGCTGGACAACGTGTTCGCCACCCCGCTGCTGCAGCAAGGGATCCCGCTGGGGGCCGATGTGGTGGTGTATTCCGGTACCAAACACATCGACGGCCAGGGCCGCGTCCTAGGTGGCGCCATCCTTGGTGACAAGGAGTACATCGACGGCCCGGTGCAGAAGCTGATGCGCCACACCGGCCCGGCGATCAGCGCCTTCAACGCCTGGACGCTGCTCAAAGGCCTTGAGACATTGGCGGTCCGGGTCGACTACGCGAACCGCTCCGCGCAGCGGGTCGCCGAGTTCCTGGAACAGCAGTCCGGTGTGAACTGGGTGAAATACCCGTTCCTACAGTCACATCCGCAGTACGAGCTGGCGCAGCGCCAGATGCGCGGCGGTGGAACGGTGGTCACGTTCGAGGTGGACGGCGGCAAGGATGCGGCCTTCAAGCTGTTGGACAAGCTGCGCGTCATCGACATCTCCAACAACCTCGGCGACGCGAAATCGTTGATCACGCACCCGGCCACCACAACCCACCGGGCGATGGGTCCGGAGGGGCGGGCGGCGATCGGTCTCGGTGACGGCGTGGTGCGTGTCTCGGTGGGCCTGGAGGGCACCGAGGACCTGATCGCCGATCTGGGCCAGGCGCTGAGCTGATCGGGATAGTCGATGTCCAAGGGATCGGATGCGAAGAAGGCGCGTCGCAAGAAGCGTAAGACGACCGCTGACACACGGTGGGTTCCCGACGCGGTGATAGAGCAGCTCTCGGCCATCCAGGATGCGGTGGTCGCCGACCTTGCGGAGTTCGACGAGCGAATCACCGAGCGCGGCTGGATCTTCGACGAGGAAGAATCCGATGACGACTACGCCATCTGGTTCTTCGAGCCGTCCGGTGCGGTGGTCGAGGACGGCATCTCGGTCACCTCGTTGTGGCTGGACGCCGCCGAGGACGGTGCACTGGTTCACGTGACCTTCGTCGGAACCACCGATAAGCACAGCTTCACCCACGAGGAGCTGTTCGACCGACTCGACGCCATCGAGTCCTACCGGAACGGCGAGCCGATCCCGGAGTGAGTGACGTGACGTTGCGGCAGCTCCGCTACTTCGCCGTGCTGGGGGAAGAGCTGAACTACCGCCGCGCCGCCGAACGCCTGTTCATCACCCAGCCCGCGCTGTCCACCGCGATCAAACAGCTCGAGCACCAGTTCGGTGTGGTGCTCTTCCACCGCAACACCCGCGAGGTCACGCTGACCGATCTGGGCGCGGCGTGGCTGCCCCAGGTGCACCAGGCGCTGTCGGGGGTGGAAGCCGTCGTCGATAACCTTTTGCTGCTCTCGGGCACCCGGCGCGGTGTGTTGCGCGTCGGCTACCTGATCGGCACCGGAGCCGACCTGTTGTTCCGATTGGTCCGCCACTTCGAGTCCGCCTATCCCGAAGTGACCGTCGAACCGATCGAGTTCGATTTCGCCGATCCCACCGCGGGCCTTGCCGACGGGAGCACCGAGGTCGCGATCATCCGCCCGCCGGTCGACCTGCCAGAGCATCGCGTGCTCATCCTGGATTCCGAGTCGTGGGTCGCGTGTCTGCCGCGCGATCACCGGCTGGCCGACCGCACCGAGGTCGGGATCGCCGAGCTGCTCGACGATCCCATCGTCTGCGCTCCGCTCACGGCCGGAACGTGGCGGGACTATTGGCTGGCGATGGACGTCCGGGGCAACCGGCCACCGACCATCGCCGCCGTCGCCGCGACCTACGAGGCCGAGACGACGGCGATCGCGCGGGGACTCGGGATCAGCTTCACCACCTCCTCGGTGGCGCGCTTCTATGACCGCCCGGGCATCGTCTATGTGCCGATTTCCGACCGTCCGCTCAGTCATACCGCCCTGGCGTGGAACCCCGCGGCTCTCACGCCGCAGGCAGATGCGCTGGTCAGGCTGGTGGAAGCGCGTTGGGGAGTCGGCGGCGCCGACACTTCTGCCCAGGACTGATAACTCTTGCTTATAAGCAGATCAAAACATCGAACTTCCGATGTCCCCCGGATGACGGTTGTCTGACCTGGAGGAGTTCGTCCCCACGTCTTGACCTGGAGTGACTATGACCGACGCAATAGCTCCACCCACTCATTCGGATACCCCTGCCGCCCACAGCTCCGGCAACACGGTCGCCGCGCCCGGCTCCGAAGATGCCAAGCTGGCCGAGCTCGGCTACACCCAGAAGCTCGACCGCTCGGTCGGCACCCTGGCCTCGTTCGCCATCGGCTTCGCCACCATCAGCGCCACCACCGCGGTGTTCACCGGATTCGGCGCGGGCTACTTCACCGCAGGCGCGCCGTTCGTGTGGACGCTGCTGCTGGCCGGTGCGGTGTTCGCGCTGTGGACGTTCATCGCCGCCGACCTGACCGCCAAGCTGCCGCTGGCCGGCTACTCCTATCAGTGGATCAGCCGGATCAACGGGCCGAATCTCGCCTGGTTCACCGGCTTCATCGCGCTGATGGGCTGGGTCTGCGGCATGACCGGCGTCGGCTTCATCCTGTCCGGCTACCTCGGCGGGCTGCTGGGCTGGAGCATGACGCAGACCACCCAGATCCTGCTGGCCATCGCCGTGGTGTTCCTCTGCGTGCTGATCAACATCTACGGTGTCCGCTTCGCCACCATGGTCAACAACATCGGGGTCAGTCTCGAACTCGTCATCACCGTGGGCGCCACCGCCCTGATCGCCGTCATCGCCTTCTCCACACCGGAGAACCACCAGCCCATCTCCACCCTGTTCACCGGCGGCGAATCCGGGGACAAGGACTCCTACATGCTGGCCTGGCTGGCCGCCGCGCTCGGACCGTTCTTCGGTCTTATCGGCGTCGAGTCCGGTGCCGACGTCGCCGAGGAGACCAAGAACGCGCGACGGGTTGTCCCCAAGACGATGTTCTATGCCTTGATCACCTCGATCGTCATCGAGTTCCTGATGTACGTCGTGTATGTGCTGGCCATCAAGGATCCCGCTGCGGTGGAAGCGAATTCGGCCGCACCGATCGAGGAGATCATTACCCAGCAGGCCGGACCGGTCGTCACCAAGGTCGTCGTCGCCATCGCGCTGACCAACATCCTGGCCTGCCTGCTCGCCAACATCCTGGTGGCCACCCGGCTGACCTATTCGATGGCCCGGGACAACATGCTGCCGTTCTCGCACGTCTGGCGCCACGTCTCGCCGAAGAGCAAGGCCCCCACCTATGCCGTCCTCGGGTTGGGTTGTCTGTCAACGGTTCTACTGCTCTCGGCGCTGGTCAACGAGAAGGCCTTCAACTACATCATCGGCATCGCCTCGCTGCTCTTCTTCTTCGTCTACATCCTGCAGACCATCGGCCTGCTCGTCGGCTACAAGCGCGGCACGATCCCCGCGGCCGAGCCGGGCACCTTCGATCTGGGCCTGTTTCGGTTGCCGCTGTACGTCACCGCTCTGGTGGTGTTCCTCGGTGTCGCCGTCGCCCTACTCTTCCTGCCCCAGTTCACCACCAACAAGTGGGTCTTCCTGGGCATCGTCGTGATCGCCGCCATCTGGTGGGCCACCGGATTGAAGTCACGGCTGCGCCGTGGCGACGCCGGTGCCGATTACGCCAAGACCCACAACCTCTAGAAAGGACCGCATCATCATGAGCACAGGAACCTCCAACCTCGTGGCCGTCGAACCGGGAGCCATCCGGGAGGACACCCCGCCGGGGTCGGTGATCCAGTACAGCGATTACGAGCTGGACCACAGCAGCCCGTTCGCCGGCGGCGTCGCCTGGATCGAAGGAGAGTTCCTGCCCGCGGAGGATGCCAAGATCTCCATCTTCGACACCGGCTTCGGGCATTCCGATCTCACCTACACCGTCGCGCATGTGTGGCACGGCAACATCTTCCGGCTGGGGGATCACCTGGACCGACTGCTCGACGGGGCCCGCAAGCTGCGTCTGGACGCCGGTTACACCAAGGACGAGTTGGCCGATATCACCAAACAGTGCGTCGCGATGTCGCAGCTGCGCGAATCCTTCGTCAACCTCACCGTTACCCGGGGCTACGGAAAGCGAAGGGGCGAAAAGGATCTGTCCAAGCTGACCCACCAGGTGTACATCTACGCCATCCCGTATCTGTGGGCGTTCCCCCCGGCCGAGCAGATCTTCGGCACCACCGCCATCGTGCCGCGCCATGTCCGTCGGGCCGGCCGCAACACGGTGGACCCGACCATCAAGAACTATCAGTGGGGCGATCTGACCGCGGCCAGCTTCGAGGCCAAGGACCGCGGGGCCCGCACTGCCATCCTGCTCGACTCGGACAACTGTGTGGCCGAGGGGCCGGGTTTCAACGTCTGCATCGTCAAGGATGGCAAGCTGGCCTCCCCGTCGCGAAATGCGTTGCCGGGCATCACCCGCAAGACTGTTTTCGAACTCGCCGAGCAGATGGGCATCGAGGCCACCCTGCGCGATGTCACCAGCCACGAACTCTACGAGGCCGACGAGCTGATGGCCGTCACCACCGCCGGCGGTGTCACCCCGATCAACTCCCTGGACGGCGAGCCGATCGGCAACGGTGAGCCCGGTGAGATGACGGTCGCCATCCGGGACCGCTTCTGGGCGCTGATGGACGAGCCCGGCCCGCTGATCGAAGCGATCGAATACTGAGATCGGGCCGGGGTCGTCCGCGCTGTTACGAGCCGTCGGAATCGATGACGCCCTGGGCGGCCCTGGCCCGATCCTCGTAGGCCTTGCGCTTGCTCCTGTCGAACTCCAGGAACACGGTGTCCAGGCCCAGTGCCTTGTTCATCGCACGGCGGCCCTTGGGCGGCAGCATCTGCGCGGCCTGCGCGGTGAAGCGCAGCGGGGCGGGAACGGACACGTGGGTCTTGGGCTTGTCCAGCGTCTTGACGATCGCGGCCGCGATGTCCTCGGGCTCGACGGGTTTGATCGCGCCGCCGGACTTGGTGCCCGAGATCAGCTCGGTGTTGGTGAACGGCGGCATGATGACCGAGACGTTGACACCGTGCGGCGCCATCTCGTCGGCCAGCGCGGTGGACAGGCCCACGACGGCGTACTTGGCACCCACGTAGACCACCTGGCCGGGCAGCGGGATCAGGCCCGACAGTGAGGCGATGTTGATGATGTGGCCGCTGCGGCGGCGCACCATGTCCGGCAACGCGAGCTGACAGCCGGTGAGCACACCGTAGACGTTGACCTCCAGTGAGGACCGCACCGACTGCTCGGTCTCCTCGAGGAACGGGCCGACGGGCATCACGCCGGCATTGTTGATCAGCACGTCGATGTGGCCGCCACCGTCGGTGCGGGCCTTGTCGAGGAAGGTCTCGAACGAATCGCGATCGGTGACATCGAGCGGGTAGCCGGACACCTGGCCGAGCTTGGTGAGTTCGACGACGGCCGATTCCTGCAGCGCGACGTCCCGGTCCCCGATGACGACGCGTGCCCCGCGCGCCAGCAAAGCCTTGGCGGTGGCATAACCGATACCGCGAGCGGCGCCGGTGATCGCGATGGTCTTGCCCCTGATGTTGTCCATGGCGGCGAACTTTACACGTGTCAAGTTTTTCGCGGAAGAGGGGTTCGCCAGCCGGTATTTACGATCAGGACGAGCCGATGGCCGCTCCGGAATGCGCGGAGCCGCGCCGCGTTGGACATTCGAGTGATGGCAGGAGCAATGGTGAAGACTCTGCGTTTCGTCCCGGTGCGGCAGACCGACCCACTGGCCGAACCGCTACTGGCCGAACTCGCCGTCGAATACTCCCGGCGCTACGGCGGCACCGAGGCCGGTGTGGCCCGCTGGTTGCGGGCGCACCCGGCCGAGGATTTCGCCGCGCCGCACGGTGCGCTGCTGATCGGGCTGGACGACGGTGTCCCGGTCACCGGCGGGGCGTTCCAGCGCTTCGATGCCGACACCGCCGAACTCAAACGGATCTGGACCGCTCGTGAACACCGCAAGCGCGGCTACGCCAAGGCCCTGCTGGTCGAACTGGAGACGTTGATCGCCCAGCGCGGGTATCGGCGGATCTATCTGACCACCGGCGACCGCCAACCGGAGGCCGAAGCGCTCTACGAATCCAGTGGCTACACCCGCCTGAGCGAGCCGCTACCGAAACAGGGCGAGAGCTATCCGATCGCGTTCGAGAAGGTCCTGGGGTGACCGCCGCGCTGTCGGTGCTCGACCTGGCCCCTATCTCGGCGGGGGACACCGCCGCGGGTGCGCTGCGCAAGACGGTCGATCTGGCCCAGCACGCCGAGCGGTGGGGATATCGCCGGTACTGGGTGGCCGAGCATCACTATGCCGCGGTGGCCAGCGCCTCGCCCGCGGTGCTGATCGGGCAGCTCGCCGCCGCCACCACGACCATCCAGGTCGGCGCGGCCGCGGTGCAGCTGGGCCACACCACCGCGATCGCCGTGGTGGAGAGCTTCGCGACGCTGGATGCCTTCCATCCGGGCCGTATCGACCTCGGCGTCGGACGATCGGGCCAGCGCCGCGCCGAGGCCATTCGGCAGGCACCGCGCCCACCGCGACCGCCCCGGGCGCGCCATGAGGTGGACGGCGTCGTCGTACCGGCACCGTTCGACCTGTCGGTCCAGCTGCGCAATCCGCGGCTCAAGGCGATGTTGGGGACGCTGCAACAACCTGAGGCCGTCACCCCGGACTTCGGCGATCAGGTGGCCGACATCCTGGCGCTGCTGAACGGCACGTATCAAGTCGACGGCTTCGCCGCGCACGCCAGCCCGGGTGCGGGCACCGCGCTGCGGCCGTGGGTCTTCGGCACCAGCAGGGGGCAGAGTGCGCGGGTGGCGGGCAGTCTCGGGCTGCCGTTCGTGGCCGCCTATCACATCGTCCCGGCCACCGCGCTGGAGGCAGTCGAGGCCTACCGCAACGCTTTTCGGCCATCGCAGGTGCTCGCCGAACCCTATGTGGTGGTCTCGGCCGACGTGCTGGCCGCCGACGACAGTGCCCGTGCCCACCGCCTGGCCAGAGGCTTCGACCACTGGGTGTACTCGATCCGGGCCGGCGGCGGCGCGATCCCGTACCCCGACCCGGACACCGTGGGCCCGTTGACCGACGAGCAGCTGGCCGTGGTGGCGGACCGTCTGGACACCCGCTTCGTCGGATCCGCCGACGAGGTCGCCGAGCGGCTTGCCGCGCTGGCGCGGGTCACCGGTGCCGACGAGCTCGTCATCACCTCGGTGGCGTTCGACCACGCCGACCGATTGCGTTCCCATGAGTTGATCGCGACGGCCTGGGCGAGCTGATTTCGTAAGCTGATGCGGTGTCACTGCTCATCGTCGCACTGCTGATGGTGGTGGGCGCCGTCCTGGTGCTGCTGCTGGGGCTGGGCGTGCGCACCCTCGTCGGCCGCCGGGCCGACGTGGCCGACAGCGCCGAACTCGACGAGAAGATCCTGATGCCGACCATCGTGGTGGCCTGCGGTCTGGTCGTCACCGCGGCCTTCGTGGTCGGCTATGACCTCATCGTGTGAGACCTGATCGTGTGAGACCTCACGGTTCGGGTGACGGTGTGCACAACACAGCCAGCGCGTCATTGGTCGCCTGGACGCCGGCGGTGCTGATCAGCGCGGTCAGCCGGGTCCGCAGACGCTCCTGATCGGCCGCGGGCAGCCGCAACACATTGGAGTAGGTGGTGACCATCTCCACCCACTCGGGGCAGGAGTAGTGCGGATGCTCCAGGTACCGGCGACGCTCATGGCTCAGCCCGGCCGCCGCCAGCAGCGGGTCGAGGTCATCGCCCTCGATATCGGCAGAGGGGCGCTGCCAGTCCTCGAGGAGACCCGCATACGCCCGCCCGAGCTGGTCCCGGTCCGGGCTGACGGGCACGATACGGTTCCACAGCAGCGCCAGCCTGCCGCCGGGGGCCAGCAGGGCCCGCACCTTGTGCAGCGCCGGCTGCGGATCCACCCAGTGGAACGACTGCGCGAACACCACCAGATCGAAGGTGCGGCCGCGGGGTTCCCACTCCTGGAACGTCGCCAACTCGACGGACAGCCCCTTACGCCCTGCCACCTCGGCCATCTGCGGATCGGGTTCGACCGCCAGCACGTCGGCGCCTGCCGCGCGTAACTGCGCGCCGGCAATACCTGTCCCGGCACCCACATCGAGCACGCGGATCCCCTGGTACGCAACGAGATCGGCGATCAGCTCGGCGGGGTAGCGGGGCCGGTGGCGGTCGTAACGGGCGGCCGCCGAACCGAACGATTCGGCCCGCTGCCGATCGGCGTGCAGCGGGGTATCGCTCATCGGGCCGCCATCTCGGCCGCCTTGCGGATCGAGCCGCGCCACAGCGGGCCGTGCCCCGGCACCAGTACCTCGCTGTCCAGCAGGCCGAGCGCGGCCAGGCTGCGCAGGCAACCGTCCTGGTCGTGGTTGAAGATCGTCGGCAGCAACTGCGGGCCGTGCCTGCTACTCAACGGGTGCCCGGTGATCAGCGCATCGCCCGCAACCAACACACCGTCCACGACATAGGAACAGTGCCCGCCGGTGTGCCCTGGCGACGGGACCGCCATCGGGGTGCCCGGTAGCGACGCCGCGATGTCCTCGTCGAGGGCGAGCGCGGACGGGATGCCCTCATGGGTCAGCCCGCCCCTGCGGGCCAGCGCCAACGTCCAGGTCAGATAACGCGGCTGCCACGCCCGGGTCAGCACGTCCACCGGGGAAACCTGCTCCAGGTACTGCCGCTGTGCGTGACCGACCTCGGCGGCATGCGTATACACCGGTGTGCCATGGGTTTTCGCGAACCAGATGGCCGAACCCAGATGGTCGACGTGGGCGTGGGTGAGCAGGATCGCCCGGACATCCTCGGGGCCGAAGCCGAGCTCGCGCAGCGAATCCAGAACCTCGTCACGGTGCCCCGGGTAGCCGGCGTCGATCAGCAACACCCCGGATTCATCGGTCACCACCGTCCAATTCACGAGGTCGGTCTCGGCGAGGTGAACGCGTTCGGTGACGGCCGTCAGAACCGGTGCCATGTTGTGAGTGTAGAAACTTATGTATGGCTGAACTGAAACTGGGCTACAAGGCGTCGGCGGAGCAGTTCGCGCCTCGTGAACTCGTCGAACTCGCCGTCGCGGCCGAAGAGCACGGTATGGACAGTGCCACCGTCAGCGACCACTTCCAGCCGTGGCGGCACGAGGGCGGCCACGCCCCGTTCTCGTTGGCGTGGATGACCGCCGTGGGGGAGCGCACCGAGCGGCTGATCCTGGGTACCTCGGTGTTGACCCCGACGTTCCGCTACAACCCGGCCGTCATCGCGCAGGCGTTCGCCACCATGGGTTGTCTGTACCCGAACCGGATCTTCCTCGGTGTCGGCACCGGTGAGGCCCTCAACGAGATCGCCACCGGTTACGAGGGCGAATGGCCCGAGTTCAAGGAGCGCTACGCGCGGCTGCGCGAATCGGTGCGCCTGATGCGCGAGCTGTGGCTCGGTGACCGCGTCGATTTCGAGGGTGAGTACTACAAGACCAAGGGCGCCTCGATCTACGACGTGCCCGAGGGCGGCATCCCGATCTACATCGCCGCGGGCGGGCCGCAGGTCGCCAAGTACGCCGGCCGCGCCGGGGACGGTTTCATCTGCACCTCCGGCAAGGGTGAGGAGCTCTACAAGGAGAAGCTGATCCCGGCCATGCGCGAGGGCGCGGAGGCCGCGGGCAAGAACGCGCAAGACATCGACCGGATGATCGAGATCAAGATCTCCTATGACACCGACCCCGAGGCGGCGCTGGAGAACACCCGGTTCTGGGCGCCGCTGTCGCTGACCGCCGAGCAGAAGCACTCGATCGACGACCCGCTGGAGATGGAGAAGGCTGCCGACGAGCTGCCCATCGAGCAGGTGGCCAAGCGCTGGATCGTCGCGTCGGATCCCGACGAAGCCGTCGCCAAGGTCAAGGACTACGTCGACTGGGGACTGAACCACCTGGTGTTCCACGCCCCCGGCCACGACCAGCGCCGCTTCCTTGAGCTGTTCAAGCGGGATCTGGAACCGCGGCTGCGCAAGCTAGCGTGAGCCCGGTGCTGCTGGTCGCGGTCAGTCGGACGCGGTCGGCGCGGAACAGGTCGTAGGCGTACTCGAACGGCACGCCCGAGGTGGCCCTGGTCACCCGGGTGATGGCCAACAGTGGTTTGCGACTGCCGATGTCGAGGCACTGCGCCTCGCGGGGGCTGGCGCTGACGACCTCGATGGTCTCGGTGGTGCTGGCCGGTGCCAAGCCATAACGGGTCCGGAACAGCTCGTAGAGCGAGCCGCCCAAGGGCTGCTCCAGCAGATCCACGGCATGCGCGGCGACGAAACAGGACTGGTCCACCGACAGCGGCACCCCGTCGGCGTAGCGCAGTCTGCGGATGACGACGACCGGCTCGCCGTCCGGGATCGCCAGCGCGACGGACTCGGCCACGGTCGCCGGTCTGCTGTCGGTCGCCAGCACCTTGGTATGGCTGCTGTGCCCGCCGCTGTGCAACAGCGCGGGCAGACCGGCCTGCTCGGCCGCGTGGCGTTGGACGATATCGGCGCGCACGAAGGTCCCGCCGGCGCGGCCGGTACGCCGTTCCAGGACACCGGCCTGGCTCAGCGGCAGCAGTGCGCTGCGCAGCGTCGCGCGGGACACGTCGAAACGCGCGGCCATCTCACGCTCGGTGCCCAGCCGCGAACCGGGGCGCAGCGCGCCGCTGGACAGCATGGACAGAATCCGGCGGCGCACATCCTCGGCGACCGCTCCCCCCACGGTTTCCTCCATGGTCAGGTGACGATCGCGTCCAGCGATTCGGGTAGCACCTGCCCCCCGTCGACGGCGATGGCCTGCCCGGTGATGTAGGCCGCCTCCCTGGTGGCCAGGAACGCGGCGAGATGTCCGATGTCCTCCGGGGTACCGAGCGCGCCGGCCGGGATGGATCGCGCCATGCTCGCCAGATACTCCTCGCCGTTGTCGAGCAGCCCCTCGGTGAGGATGTTGCCGGGCAGTATCGCGTTGACGGTGATCCCCTTGGGCGCCAATTCGATTGCGGCGGTGCGCATGAAGCCCAGCTGGGCGGCCTTGGTGGCGCCGTAGTGTGACCAGCCCGGGTAACCGGTGATGGGTCCGGTGATCGAGGAGGTGAGGATGATCCGGCCTGCTCCCGAGGCGGTCAGCGCATCCAGACAGGCCTGCACGGCGTAGAACGTGCCGTGGACGTTGACCGCCATGATCTCGGTGAGCTGTTCTTCGGTCATGGTGGCCAGTGGGGCGTCCGGGAAAATTCCGGCGTTGGCGCACAACACATCCAGGCCACCGAACGCATCGATCGCGGCTGCGGCCATCTCGGCACACGATTGCCGGTCGCTGACATCGACACGCACGCCGAGCACCTTGCCCGCGCCAAGTCCGTCCAACGCGGCGACGGCCTCGTCCAAGCCGGCCGCCGTGCGCGCTCCGATCGCCACATTGGCTCCGGCCTTGGCGAACACCGACGCGATTCCGCGGCCTATGCCCTTACTGCCGCCGGTGACCAACACCGAGCGGGACTGCAGGTCGAACATTTCTCTCCTCACCGTAACCAGCTGTGGTCGTTGAGATAGCGCTCGGCGAGCCGGGCGGTACCGAGTGCATAGCCGGGGCCGATCGCGATCGCGGCGTCGGCATCGGCGTGCGAGGCGATCCAGGCGGTGAGCTGGATGCGTCGCAGCATCACGAATGTCGGGATGAGTGCCAGGTGTTCGTCGGCGAGCGTCCGCACCTTCGTGTAACCGCCCAGCCATTCGGTGATGATGCGTTCGGCTTCCGGGGTGTCCTCGATCCAGGAGACCACCGCGCCGAGGTCGGCAAGGTTCCAGCCCCAGCCGGCATCGTCGAAATCGATGACGGTGATACCCGCCGACGGCGCGGCCGGGTCGACCATCAGGTTGGACAACCGCAGGTCGGCGTGGATCAGTCCGAATCTGTCTGCGCCGGTGCCGTATCCGGCAAGTCTTTCGGTGATCTGGTGGGCCGCTCGCTGAATACCTGCCCGGTCCGGCTCGGACAGGCCCGGGGCCGCGCGCCAGTCGCCCCAGCGTGCACCGGGGCCGAGGATATCGTCGAGGTCCCAGCGGAAACGGGTGAAATCGGGCGGGGGAGCCCAGTTCAGCACGTGCTCGTGCATGATCGCGGTCAGCTCGCCGAGCTGGGCGAAGCCGACCGCGTGGGGGACCTCCTCGGCGGTGCACCCCGAGATCAGCGATACGGCGTCGACATGCAGCTCCCGCCCGCCGACCGAGGCGGTGACGACATCCTCGCCGGCGGTCGAGCACACCAGCTCCGGGGTCTGCACCGCGGTGTCGCGGCGCAGCGCGGCCATCCAGGCCAGCTCGGAGCGGATGCCCTGCACGGAGTGATAGCCGGGCCGGTGCACGCGCAGCACGATCGGGTCGTCGTCGCACACCAGGTAGGTCGCGTTCTCGGACAGGCTCAGCAGGCGCAGCGCGGTGTCGGGGGCGCGGCCGTAGGCGGGTAGCGCCGCCCGGGCGAAGTGCTCATGGTCGGCAGGCAATCCCGGCATGCCGACCAGTGTGGCCCAATGGTCGGGTCAAAGCAGACCAAATGGAGGTTTTTAACGCAGTCGTTGCACCATTCCCAGTTTCGAAACCTTGTCGAAACACAGCTGGCTGACAGCTGAATCTCCCAGTTGACCAAGCGATCTGGGGAGGGTAACAATTGCCCGCGTCGTTCTTGTCGAAGGCATCGGTGCCGACGACCCTTCAAAGACCAGACCAAATATCGGTCTGGGAAATGCCCTCAGATTGGGATCCAATGAGTGAGACTATCCAGCGACTCAAGCCGAATGCGGTCGGCTTGGTCGGTGTGCTGTTCATGGCGGTCGCCACGGCGGCCCCCATCACCGCCATGGTCGGCAACGTGCCGATTGCCGTCGGCTTCGGCAACGGCGCCTACGCGCCCGCCGGCTATTTCGTCGCCACCATCGTCTTGACCCTGTTCGCGATCGGCTATGCCGCGATGAGTAAACACATCACCGCCACCGGCGCGTTCTACGGCTACATCTCACACGGCCTCGGGCGCATCGTCGGGCTCGGCGCGGGCTTCTTGACCGCGCTGGCCTACATGGTCTTCGAGGCGTCGCTGATCGGTATCTTCAGCTTCTTCGGCACCGACCTGTTCTCGTCCCTGTTCGGGGTGGACGTGCCCTGGCTGGTGTTCGCGCTGGTGATGCTCGCGATCAACGCGTTGCTCACCTACTTCGATATCAACCTGGCGGCCAAGGTGCTCGGCGTCTTTCTGGTGACCGAGATCGTGATGCTGGCCGCGATGGCGCTGTCGGTGCTGTTCACCGGCGGCGGACCGCAGGGATGGTCATGGGGATCGCTGAACCCGCTCAACGGGTTTCAGAGTCTGTCCGGTGTCGTCGAGGGTTCTGACGGATCCACCATGGCCGTCATCGGATCCGCCGGCGTGGGGCTGTTCTTCGCGTTCTGGTCCTGGGTCGGTTTCGAGTCCAGCGCCATGTACGGCGAGGAGTCGCGCAACCCCAAGAAGATCATCCCGATTGCGGTCGTGAGCTCGGTGATCGGCATCGGCGCCTTCTATGTCATCGTGTCCTGGCTGGCGATCGTCGGCACCGGGCCGGAGAATGCCATTGCGCTGGCGCAAGATTCGGCCACCGCGGGTGACATCTTCTTCAACCCGGTGCATGACAACCTGGGCCAGTGGGCGGTCGACCTGTTCAAGATCCTGCTGATGACCGGGTCGTTCGCCTGCGGAATGGCATTCCACAACTGTGCGGCCCGCTACCTGTACGCCCTCGGCCGTGAGGACGTCATCCCCGGGATGCGCAAGACGCTCGGCGCCACCCACCGCGTCCACGGCTCACCGCATATCGCCGGTTTCGTGCAGACCGGTTTCGCGTTCCTGGTCGTTCTCTTCTTCGAGTTCACCCATCGCGATCCCTACACCGGTCTGTACGGCCTGATGGCCCTGCTGGGTACTACGGCCATCATGATCGTCCAGGCGCTGGCGGCCTTCTCGGTGATCTCGTACTTCCATGTGCACAAGCGGCATCCGGAGACGGCCAACTGGTTCACCACCTTCCTGGCGCCACTGCTCGGCGGCCTCGGGATGGTGTACGTGGTCTACCTGCTGGCCAAGAACGCGTCGTTCGCGGCGGGAGCCGCGGCCACCGACTGGATCTTCGCCGCCATCCCCTGGGTGGTCGGTATCGTGGGCATCGGTGGGGTGTTGCTGGCGCTCTTCCTCAAGTACAAGGATCCACAGCGCTATGCCGAACTGGGCCGTACGGTGCTGGAAGAAGCCCACGAACGCTGACGGGAATCATGTCTTTCTCCAACATCATGGACTCGAACAGCTATCGGGGCGGTCACCTCGGTGACCCCCTGATAGCTGCCCGCGACCGCGTGCTCGGGCCCGCCTACCGGTTGTTCTACGACAACCCGGTGCACCTGGTCCGGGGTCAGGGCACCCGACTCTATGACGCCGACGGCAACTGCTATCTGGATGCCTACAACAACGTGGCCAGTGTCGGGCATTGCCATCCGCACGTGATCGATTCGGTGACAAGGCAATTGGGCACGCTGAACACCCACACACGCTACCTTCACGAAGGTATCGTCGACTATTCGCAGCGGCTGTTGGCGACATTTCCCGACGCGGGATCGGCGGATTCCTATCAGGTCATGTACGCCTGCACCGGATCCGAGGTCAACGATCTGGCCCTGCGGGTCGCCGCCGCCTACACCGGCGCCCGCGGGGTGATCGTCACCACCGAGGCTTATCACGGCAACACCGAGGCGGTGACCGCCATCTCGCCGTCGCTCGGTGGTATCGCTTCGCTGGGGCCCCATGTGCGTGCCGTCGATCCGGATCTCACCGGTGTGGCCGAGGCCATCGCCGACCTGCAGGCATCCGGTTACGGGCTGAGTTCGCTGATCGTCGACACCATCTTCTCCTCCGACGGGATCTACCCGGACCGCAGCGTCCTGCGACCCGCGGTCGAGGCGGTGCACGCCGCCGGCGGCGTCCTGATCGCCGATGAGGTGCAGCCCGGATTCGGTCGCACCGGTGACGGTATGTGGGGATTCGATCGGCACGATGTCGTGCCGGATCTGGTCACCATGGGCAAACCGATGGCCAACGGCATGCCGGTGGCCGCGATGGTGGCCCGCAGTGCGGTGCTCGCACCCTTCGCCGAGAGCGTGCCGTACTTCAACACATTCGGCGGCAACCCGGTGTCCATGGCGGCCGCGGCGGCGGTGCTCGACATCATCGAGGACGAGAAGCTGATCGCCAACGCCGCCACGGTCGGCGAGGCCATGTGCTCGGCGGCCGCGGCGCTGGCGGACCCGCGGATCACCGCGGTGCGCGGTGCCGGGCTGTATGTGGGCGTGGAACTGGTGGACCGGGAGACCGCACGCCGGGTGGTCAACGGTATGCGCGAGCGGCGCGTACTGATCTCGGTCTGTGGGGCGGGTGGGAACGTTCTCAAGATCAGGCCGCCGATGGTGTTCTCGCTCGCCGACGTGGACTGGCTCATTGCCGAACTCGAGCAGGTACTGGCAAGCTTGGCGGAGTGACCGCGCCCGCTGCTTCGGCCATCTATATCGCCTCTCCCGAGGGCGACACCGGAAAATCGACGATCGCGCTGGGAATCCTGCACCGATTGGCGGCCACGGTCGCGCGTGTCGCGGTGTTCCGCCCCATCGCCCGCCAGGGTGACCGCGACTACATCCTCGAGTTGCTGCTGGCGCACACCACGGCCGGGCTGAGCTATGAAGAGTGTGTCGGTGTCGGTTATCAGCAGGTGCACGAGGACCCGGATGCGGCGATCGCCGATATCGTCGAGCGGTTCCACGCTGTCGCCGAGCGGGCCGACGCGGTGGTGATCGTCGGCAGCGACTTCACCGATGTGGCGACGCCGAGCGAACTGAGCATGAATGCGCGTATCGCGGTGAATCTCGGTGCGTCGGTGGTGCTCGCGGTCAAGGCGCAGGATCGTACGCCTGCCGAGGTTGCCCAGGTGGTCGAGCTGTGTCTCGGTGAGCTGGCCGCCCAACACGCCCATACCGCGGCCGTGGTGGTCAACCGGTGCGATCCGACGCAACTGGTCGCCGTCGCCGAGGCGCTCAACGCGCTGGAACCCAAGAGCTATGTGCTGCCGGAGGAACCGCTGCTGGTCGCGCCCTCGGTGGCCGAACTGTGTGCGGCTGTGCACGGCAGGCTCACCGGAGGCGACGAGGAGCTGCTGGGACGCGAGGCGATGGGCGTCCTGGTCGCGGGGATGACGGCCGAGCACGTATTGGAACGGTTACGCGAGGGGATGGCGGTGATCACCCCCGGCGACCGCTCGGATGTGGTGATGGCTGTGATGGGAGCACATGCGGCGGCGGGCTTTCCGTCGCTGGCTTGTGTGGTGCTCAACGGCGGTCTTGCGCTGCATCCCGAGGTGGCCAGACTGGTGGACGGTCTCGGCTCACGACTGCCCATCATCAGTACCGATCTGGGCACCTATGACACCGCGCGTGCGGTGGCCTACACCCGCGGTCGTGTCACGGTGAACACCCAGCGAAAGATCGATACCGCGTTGACGCTGATGGAAGAACATGTCGACACCGCCGATCTGATTGCGCGGCTGTCGATCCCGATTCCCAGCGTGGTGACACCGCAGATGTTCACCTATCAGCTGATCGACCGGGCCCGTGCCGACACCCGGCGGATCGTGCTGCCCGAAGGAGACGACGACCGGATCCTGCGGGCCGCGGGCCGGCTACTGGCCCACCGGGTGGCCGAGCTGACCATCCTCGGTGAGGAGGCGGCGGTGCGGGCCCGGGCGGCCGAGCTGGGGGTGGACATCGCGGCGGCCACCGTGCTCGACCCCAAGTCCAGCGAGTTGTGCGACCAGTTCGCCGAGCAGTACGCCCAGATGCGCAAGCACAAGGGCATAACAGTGGATCAGGCCCGCGAAACCATCCATGACGTCTCGTATTTCGGCACCATGCTGGTGCACAACGATATGGTCGACGGGATGGTCTCCGGTGCGCGGCACACCACCGCGCACACCGTGCGACCGGCATTCGAGATCATCAAGACCTTGCCAGGGGTGTCGACGGTGTCCAGCATCTTCCTGATGTGCCTCGAGGATCGGGTGCTCGCCTACGGTGACTGTGCCATCGTGCCGGATCCGACTGCCGAAGAGCTGGCCGATATCGCCGTTTCATCGGCGCGCACGGCGGCACAGTTCGGCATCGACCCGCGGGTGGCCATGTTGTCGTACTCGACCGGGACATCGGGTACCGGCGCCGACGTCGACAAGGTCCGTGCGGCAACCGAACTGGTGCGCGGGCGCGAGCCCGAGCTGCTTGTCGAGGGACCGATCCAGTACGACGCCGCGGTGGACCCGGCCACCGCGGCGACCAAGATGCCCGATTCGGAGGTGGCCGGCCGGGCCACCGTGCTGATCTTCCCGGATCTCAACACCGGCAACAACACCTACAAGGCCGTGCAACGCAGCGCCGGTGCCATCGCGATAGGCCCGGTCCTGCAAGGGCTCAACAAGCCGGTCAACGACCTGTCTCGTGGTGCGCTGGTCGAAGATATCGTCAACACCGTGGCGATCACCGCGATCCAGGCGGCGAACCGATGACCGCGCCTTCGGTACTCGTCCTCAACAGCGGCTCATCCTCGGTGAAGTACGAACTGGTGGAGCCCGACTCGGGTGTCTCGCTGGCACACGGCATCGTCGAGCGGGTGGTCGATTACGGCGAGGCGCTCAAGCAGGTGTTCGCCGAACTGCCGGACCTGGACGGACTGGTCGCCGTCGGGCATCGAGTGGTGCACGGCGGGAACAGGCTGTACGGGCCGACCCTGCTCGACGATGACACCATCGCCATCATCGAGGAGCTGGCACCGCTTGCGCCGCTGCACAATCCGCCGGCATTGCTCGGTATCGCCGAGGCGCGCAAGGCGTTACCGGACCTGCCGCATATCGCCGTGTTCGACACCGCGTTCTTCCACGATCTGCCCGCCGCCGCGGCCGAGTACGCCATCGACCGTGATATCGCCGAGCGCTGGCACATCCGTCGCTATGGATTTCACGGGACATCGCATCGTTATGTCAGCGAGCAGGCGGCCGCATTCCTGGACCGGCCGATCGGTGAGCTGAATCAGATTGTCCTGCATCTGGGTAACGGAGCCTCGGCATCGGCTGTCCGGGGTGGCCGAGCCGTGGACACCTCCATGGGCCTTACCCCGATGGAGGGTCTGGTGATGGGGACCCGCTCGGGCGATATCGACCCGGGCATCATGTTCTATCTGTGGCGGACGGCGCAGATGAGCGTCGAGGACATCGAGACGATGCTCAACCGTCGCGCTGGCGTGTACGGGCTCGGCGGTGAGACCGACTTCCGGGAACTGCACAAGCGCATCGACGGCGGGGATGAGCAGGCGCGGTTGGCCTATGAGGTCTACATCCACCGGTTGCGCAAGTACATCGGCGGTTATCTCGCGGTGCTCGGTAGCACCGATGTCATCACCTTCACCGCCGGGGTGGGGGAGAACGACGCTGCGGTGCGCCGTGACGCGCTGGCCGGGTTGAACGGGCTGGGCATCGAATTGGACGATGGTCTCAATACTGCGAAAAGCCATGATGCGCGCCGTATCTCGGCCGAGGGTTCACCGGTCCAGGTGCTGGTCATCCCGACAAACGAGGAGCTTGCGATCGCGCGGTCCTGTCTTGCCTTGTGCGACGGTCGGTGATCTCCAGCGCGATCAGCACGTCGGCGGTGGTGATCAACAGACCCCACCAGTACATCCACTTCATATCGTTATTGGGTGTCGCCCCGAAGTAGATCAACAAGAAGATCGGCCCGACGATGCCGTAGACGAAAAGCTGTCCCTGGATCTTCAGATAGGTCGTCAGGGCCGACATCGTCAGAAGGTACTCATCGGACGCACGCTGTTGGCCAGGTCGACCAGGGCGTAGCGATGCTCCTGGGTGGGGGCGACGCGGGCGAGCTGCCGCAGTGCTGCCTCCACCCCGAGCTGCAGACCGTGCTGGGTGAACGGGAACCCCAGGATGTGGTTGGTGCTCGCGGAGTTGTCGGCCAGCCAGTCCATGGCAGTGCCGAGCACCAGCGCGCGGATCTGCAACACCCTGGGTTCGCTGTCCGGCAGCGCCTCCACCCGCCGCGCGGCACTACGGATCTGCTGCTCGGTGACCTCGTTGGTGGAACGGCCGGAAAGCAACGTCACCGAACTGGTCAACCGGGCGGTGGTGAAATGCCGGGAGGTCGGTGGCACCTGGTCGAGCGTGCGCACCGCGTCATCGCGCTCCCCGGCGGCGGACTGGGCGCGGGCCAACCCGAATCCGGCGGAGATCACGCCGTTGTCGGTGCGCCACACGGTCTGATAGAACCGGCGCTCGTCGGAGCTACCTGCCAGCTCCGCGGTGGCCGCCAACGCCAGCTTCGGTGCCAGCTCGCCGGGCAGGGTGTCCAGGACCTCGGTGAAATGTTTTGTGGCCGTGTCGTAGTCGGCGGTCAGCATGGCCGCGACGCCGCGGAACCAGGACAGTCGCCACCGCCAACCGACGCGCTCGGTCAGGTCGTCGAGTTTGCGGGTGGCCTTGGCGACATCGCCGAGATCGAGCAGGGCGCGAGCCTCCATCAGCGGTAGCTCCACCGAATCCGACAGGTCCACCCCTTCGGAGTCCAGCGCGCCGTGGCGGGCCGCGCGCAGTGAGTCCAGGGTCTGCACCGGCTCACTGAGCACGGTCGCGGACAGGATGGGGGCGCCGACATCGGCGGGATCGACGAGTGGGACCTGCAGCGCCTTGACGATCTCGGCGGCGGTCAGCTTCTCCGAGTGCACCTGTCCGTCGAGGTAGACGTCGGTGTGAGCGACCAGCAGATCCACCCCGAATGTCGAGCGCGGTGGGCTGAACACCGTGGACAGGCCGGGGCGGGGCGCCCCGGTGTCCTGGGCCACCACCTCGCGCAACACGCCCATGAGCTGACCGGACATCTCCTCGGCGCTGGCGAATCGGCGCCGCGGATCCGGATCGATGGCGCGGCGCAGCAGTCGGCCGAACGAGTCGTACTTGGCCAGTACCGGATCGTCCTCGGGAAGGCCGTCGACATAGCGGCCCCTGTGGGTGCGCAGGTTCAAGGTGAGCGCGGCCAGCGTGCGCCCGACCGTGTAGATGTCGGTCTGCACCGTCGGTCCGGTGCGGACGATCTCGGGGGCCTGGTAACCGGGTGTGCCGTAGAGGTATCCGAACGAGTTGATCCGCGATACCGCGCCGAGGTCGATCAGCTTGAGCTGCTCCTCGGTGACCATGATGTTCTCCGGCTTGAGATCGTTGTAGACCAATCCGAGGGAATGCAGGTACCCCAGCGCGGGCAGGATCTCCAGCATGTAGGCGATGGCTTGGGCCACCGGCATTTTGACGCCCTTGGCCTGCTTGAGCGAGGTGCCCCCGACATACTCCATCACGATGTAGCCGACCGGCTCACCGTGCTTGTCGTCGTGCTCGACGAAGTTGAAGATCTTGACGATGGCCGGGTGCGTCACCTCGGCAAGGAACTGGCGCTCGGCCATCGCGGTGGCCTGTGCCTCGGCATCCCCGGAATGCACGAGACCCTTGAGCACCACCGGGCGTTCGTTGACGTTGGTGTCGAAGGCGAGGTACACCCAGCCCAGGCCACCGTGGGCGATACAGCCCTTGATCTGGTACTGCCCGACCACCATGTCGCCGGGACTCAGCTGGGGCAGAAACGAATACGGGCTTCCGCAATGCGGGCAGGTGCCCTCGGAGCGGCCAGGGCCCTCGCGGGTGGCCCGGCCGACGCGTTTACCGCAGTTCCAGCAGAATCGTTTGGATTCGGCGACCACCGGATTGCTCATCAGGGCCGTCAACGGGTCGCGTTCGTAGACCCGCGGCACCTCCACCAGTCCGCCGCCCAGCTTGCGGATCGGTGAGCGCGGTCTGGTGAGCACACCCAGCGTGGTCGCCGACGGCTCGGTGGAGGCAGTGGTGGCGCGGTCGGTGTCGTCGAAATCGGGCCGGTAGACGGCCTGCGTGGCCATCGGCCGCACGGTGGCTACCGACTCGTCGTCCAGATCGTCGAGGTCGGCCAGGCTGGCCGGCTGGGTGCCCGGGTCTTCGCTCATCAGCCGATGTCGTTCATCAGTTGTAGTACCTCGCCACCGGCGGGGCGGGTGTGGGGCCGAGCACCGTCAACCATTTGCGGTAGAGCGTGTTCCAGGTACCGTCGCGGCGGATGCGCTCCAGGGTGCCGTTGACGAACCGGACCAACCCCTCGTTGTTCTTGTTGATCCCGATGCCGTAGGGCTCGGAGTTAATGCTCGGCCCGACGATGTGCAGATACGGGTCCTGGCTGACCAGGCCCGCCAGGATGGAGTCGTCGGTGCTGACCGCGTCGACCTGACGCTGTTGCAGCGCGACCAGGCAATCGGCCCAGGTGATCACGTCGACCAGCTCGACCGGTGGCTGGATCTGCTGGACCCGTTTGCGCGAGGTGGTGCCCTTCACGGCGCACACCCGCTTACCGGACAGATCGGCGGCCTGCCGGATGCGCGAATCGCGGGTGGCCAGGATGCGCTGGTTCGCCGAGAGGTACTCGGTGGAGAACGCCACCCGCTCCCTGCGCTCGCAGGTCATGCTCATCGTCTTCACCACGATGTCGACCTGGTTGTTCTCCAGCGCCTCGATGCGGTCGGCCGAGGACAGGATGCGGTATTCCATCTGCGATGGCGTGCCGAAGATGTCGCGGGCCACCTCGCCGGCGATGTCGACGTCGAACCCGGTGATCTCGCCCGTGATCGGATCACGGAACGAGAAGAGATTGCTGCCGATGTCCAGTCCGACGATCAGCCTGCCGCGATTGCGGATGTTCTCGACGGCCTCGTCGGCCTGGGCGCGGTCGGCGAACGGCCGCAGGCTCGCGGTGCGGTCGCAGTCGTCGTTGTCGGGCAGTTCGGGCACCGGCTCCGGTGGAGCGGCCTCCATCCCGGCCGGTGTCGGCGGAGCCAGCGTCAGCTCGGGGATGGGGTCGATCTGGGGGTTCTGCTGGCACCCCGCCAACAGTGCGGCGGTGACGAGCACGCCGGCCAGCCGGGCGATCACCGGTACTCACTCAGCCTCGGCCACAACCCGAGGGTCACCGCGAACGCGGCGATGATCGACAGGCCGGCCGCGCCGACGGTGGTGCCCGAGAGCACCCGGCGGGCGTTGACGATATCGGTGCGCAGTTGGCTGCGGCTCTGCTCGATGGAGCGCGAGAGGGCTTCGTCGAGGGTGCTGAAGGCCGGGCTGGAATCGTCCTCACCGGTCCCGAGAGCCACCTGCGTGGCGGCCTGGTAGTTGCCCACCGAGATGTAGGCGTTGATCCGGTCGTTGGAGGCCCGCCACTTGCGCAGCAGGTCGTCGGCATCGGCGAGGTCGGCCTTGTCGATATCGTTGTCCGCGGCCAGGTAGGCCTTCAGCTGTTCCTGGATGGTCTCGATGCGCTGGTAGTACGACTGCTTGCGGACGTCCTCGTCACCGCGGCGGACCAGGGCCAGGGTTTCGTCGGCACGGGCCTGCTGGGCGGTGATGGCCATCGTGGTGACGGTCTTCAGCGACTGCGCCGCAGTGTTTTTGGCGCTGCGGCTGTCCGCCGTCGAGATGACCAGAGCGGTACCCACCCAGACCACCATAATCAAGACCGCCAAACCGCCGGCCACGAAACCCATGTTGATCCGGCGCCGGGTCCGCTTGCTGAGCCAACGGTTGGCGAACAACCCGAACAGGATGGTGGCGAGCACCACCAGGATGACCGGGGCGGGAATGCGCGTCGACGCGGTCGTCTCGGTGTCCACGCGCGCCGAGGTCGCCTCGTAGAGTCGCTGGGCCTGCGGCAGGATCTCCGACTGCATCAGTGCCGAGGCCTCGGACAGGTATGACGAGCCGACCGGATTGCCTGCCCGGTTGTTGGTCCGGGCCGTCTCGACCAGACCGGTGTAGACCGCCAGTTCGGCGTTGACCCTGCCGAGCAGTTCGACCATCGGCTCGGTGGTCAGACCCGCCGATGCGCGGGTCACCGCGACGGAGGCATCGGTGATCGCCTGTTCGTAGCGCTCCCGCACATCCTGCGGCTCGGCACCGGCGATGAAGGCGGTCGCCGCGGCGGCGTCGGCGACCGAGAGCTTGGTGTAGAGCTGTCCGGCGGCGAAGGCCAGCGGCTCGCTGTGGTCGAGCACCGTGCTCAGTGCTTCCTGGCGGTCGGTGATCGTCGTGGAGGTAGCGAAAGCGCACGCCATCACCAACGCCGACAGCACGATGCCGATGGTCAGGATGCGCCCCGGCGTGGTCCACAGGAACCACCACCGGGGGTGTACGGGGCGCGTCGGCGAACGGGATGCCAGCGGCTCGGTCGACGGGTGCGCCAACTCCACGGTCACGTGTCCGCCAACCTCCTCGGTATTTCTAAGAAGTCTAAGAGACATTGGTGTGACGTGTGGGAATTCGCGTACCCCTATTCTGAACACGTGCGCGGTGACGGTGACGGTTGGGTGTTGTCGGACGGCGGTGCGCACTTCTGGGGCCGGCATGGCGCCGCGGGACTACTGCTGCGCGCACCGGATGCCGATGGCGGATTCGCGGTCCTGCTCCAGCATCGTGCGCCGTGGAGCCATCAGGGCGGGACCTGGGGATTGCCCGGCGGCGCGCGCGACAGCCACGAGACGGTCGAGGAGGCCGCGGTACGCGAAGCGGCCGAAGAGGCCGGCCTGTTGGCGGGGCAGTTGACCGTTCGGGCCACCGTGGTCACCCACGAGGTTCCCGGATGGAGCTACACCACCGTGATCGCCGACGCGGCGGAGCAGCTGCCGACGATCGCCAATCGAGAGAGCGCCGAGCTGCGCTGGGTGGCCGAGGCGCAGGTCGCGACGCTCCCGCTGCATCCCGGCTTCGCGGCCAGTTGGGAGCGGTTGCGCGAGGTCACCGCCGAGCTGCCGCTCAAGCCCTGAGTGCGGCCTTGAGCGCCGTCTTGAGCGTGGAGGCCGCGGCCTGGGGATCCTCGGCCTCGGTGATCGCCCGCACCACCACGATCCGTGTCGCACCGGCGGCGAGCACCTGCGGCAGCCGTTCGGCGTCTATACCGCCGATGGCGAACCACGGTGTGGCCGGCTCGATATCACCGGCCAGCGCGGCAGTGTGGCGCACCAGGTCGAGACCGGGCGCGGGACGGCCGGGTTTGGTCGGTGTCGGCCAGCACGGGCCGACACAGAAGTAGTCGATGAGTCCGGCGTCCGCATCGACGAGAGCTCTGGCCACCTGATCGGTGTCGTGGGTGGACCGGCCGATCAGCGCGTCCGGCGCGATCTCACGGGCAATCGTGAGCGGCAGGTCGTCCTGGCCGAGGTGCAGGACATCGCTGCCCGCCGCCCGCGCGATATCGGCGCGATCGTTGACCGCCAGCAGCGCGCCGTGGCGGCGGGCCGCGTCGGCCAGCACCGCCAGAGCGTCGAGCTCCTGGCGAGCCTCCAACCCCTTGTCCCGCAGCTGGATGATGTCCACCCCGCCGGCCAGCGCCGCGTCGGCGAACTCGGCGAGATCACCGCGTTCGGTGCGGGCGTCGGTGCACAGGTACAGCGAGGCGGAATCGAGTCGGGACACCCGAGTATCCTTTCAGCAGACACGGGAGTCCCGGGAGCGGGGACTGAGAGTGGGCGCGCACCGGCCTTGACCGTCGTACCTGATCCGGGTCATGCCGGCGAAGGGAGAGGAAGAATGGGCAGTACGTCGAGGGCCGGCTCGGTCGGCTCGTTGGGCATCGTGGGCGGTGGCGTCATCGGGCTCGCGGTCGCGCGCCGGGCCGCCTCGGACGGCTGGGATGTGCGGGTGCACCGCACCGAGCAGCGCGGCGCCTCCTGGGTGGCCGGTGGCATGCTCGCCCCGCACAGCGAGGGCTGGCCCGGTGAGGAGGCTCAGCTCGCGATCGGTCTGGAATCGCTGAAGCTGTGGCACAGCGGGTTCCTGGCCGGTCTGCCCGGCGATATCGTCACCGCGCGCCGGTCGTTGGTGGTGGCGGTCGACCGCGCCGATGTCGCCGATCTGCGGACGGTGGCGGACTGGCTGTCCGCCCAAGGGCATCCGGTGACGCCGACCACCACCGCCCGGGACTTCGAACCCCTGCTGGCGCAAGGTATCCGGCACGGCTTCATCGCCGAGACCGAACTGGCGGTGGACAATCGGGCCCTGGTGGCCGCGCTGGAGACGGCCTGCGTCGACGCCGGTGTGCGCTGGGCGCCGCCGGTCACCGATCTCGCCGAGGTCGACGCCGATGTCCGGGTGATCGCCAACGGTATCGACGCGCCGACACTGTGGCCGGGCCTTGCTGTCCGCCCGGTCAAGGGAGAGGTGCTCCGATTGCGTTGGCGCAAGGGCTGTATGCCATTGCCGCAGAGTGTGATTCGTGCCCGGGTGCACGGCAGGCAGGTGTATCTGGTACCGCGTGGTGACGGTGTGGTGGTGGGCGCGACCCAGTACGAACACGGTCGCGACACCACCGTGGTGGTGACCGGGGTGCGTGACCTGCTCGACGACGCGTGCACGGTGCTGCCCGCCCTCGGCGAGTACGAGCTCGCCGAATGCGCGGCAGGTTTGCGTCCCATGACCCCCGACGGCCTGCCGTTGGTGGGTAGGCTCGACGAGCGGACGCTGGTGGCCACCGGCCACGGGCGCAACGGATTTCTGCTGGCACCGTGGACTGCCGAGCGGATCGCCAGGGAACTCGCGGTATTCGGAGGGGCACAATGATTCTGCTGGTCAACGGGGAGGATGCCGACGTTCCCGACGGCACCACCGTCGAGGGGCTGATGAGCCGGCTGGGTTTCCCGGACAAGGGCATCGCCGTGGCGGTCGACTGGGAGGTGCTGCCGCGCTCGTCATGGCACACCGTGCTGGCCGACGGTGCCAGGGTGGAGGTCGTGACGGCGGTGCAGGGTGGCTGACGCGACGCTCAGCATTGCCGGCCGCGAGTTCGGTTCGCGGCTGATCATGGGCACCGGTGGCGCGGCGAACCTGGCGGTGCTCGAAGAGGCGTTGATCGCCTCGGGAACCGAACTGACCACGGTGGCGATGCGCCGGGTGGACGCCGAGACCGGTACCGGAGTGCTGGACCTGCTCAACCGGCTCGGCATCGCGACGCTGCCCAACACCGCGGGTTGTCGCGGCGCCGCCGAGGCGGTGTTGACCGCCCAGCTCGCCCGCGAGGCCCTCGGCACCGACTGGGTGAAGTTGGAGGTCATCGCCGACGAACGCACCCTGCTGCCCGATGCCATCGAATTGGTCAGGGCCGCCGAGCAACTGGTCGACGACGGTTTCATAGTGCTGCCCTACACCAACGACGACCCGGTCCTGGCCCGCCGCCTGGAGGACACCGGCTGCGCGGCGGTCATGCCGTTGGGTTCACCGATCGGCACCGGACTCGGCATCTCCAACCCGCACCACATCGAGATGATCGTCGACGCGGCGAACGTGCCCGTGATCCTGGACGCCGGAATCGGCACGGCCAGCGATGCCGCGCTGGCGATGGAACTGGGCTGTGACGCGGTGTTGCTAGCGACCGCGGTGACCAGGGCGGCCGACCCCGCCACCATGGCGTCGGCGATGGCCTCGGCCGTCACCGCCGGGTATCTGGCCAGGCAGGCCGGCCGGATCCCGAAGCGGTTCTGGGCCCAGGCGTCCAGTCCGGCGCTGTGATCGAACTGGTCGGACTCACCAAAACCTACGGTCGCAGCCGGGCGGTCGACGGGCTGAGCTGCACCATCAAACCGGGTGTGGTGACCGGCTTCCTCGGCCCGAACGGTGCGGGCAAGTCCACCACCATGCGGATGATCGTCGGGCTGGACCGGCCGACGGCGGGCACCGTCACCATCGGCGGACGCCGTTACCGGGACCTGAAACAACCGCTGCGCACCGTCGGTGCCCTGCTGGATGCGCGTCAGGTCTACCCCAACCGCTCGGCGCGCGCCCACCTGAGCTGGCTGGCGGCGACCAACCGGATCCCGCAGGCGCGGGTCGACGAGGTGCTCGAGCAGGTCGGCCTGACCGCGGCCGCCGGCAAGCACGCCGGGTCGTTCTCCCTCGGCATGCTGCAACGGCTCGGGATCGCTGCGGCCCTGCTCGGCGATCCGCAGGTGCTGTTGTTCGACGAGCCGGTCAACGGCCTGGACCCGGAGGGAATCCGGTGGATCAGGACGTTGATGCGTGACTTGGCCGCCGAGGGACGCACGGTGCTGGTGTCGAGCCACCTGCTTGCCGAGATGGCCAACACCGCCGACGAGCTGGTGGTGATCGGCCGGGGCCGGTTGATCACCGCCACCACGATGGCCGATTTCCTGCGCAGGGACGCAGCGGTGCGGGTGCGCAGCCCGCAGCTGGACCGGCTCGCCGCGCTGCTGCCCGAGGCCCGCCGCGATGGCGATGCGCTGCTGGTGCCGGGCAGCACCGAGCAGATCGGTGAGCTGGCGGCCGAACACGGGATCGTGCTGCACGAACTGAGCGCCCGGCAAACCTCACTGGAGGAGGCCTACCTCGGACTGACCGATGATGCGGTGCAGTATCGCGGTGGGGGCCCCTCGTGACCGGCGCGCTCGAGGCGGAGGCCCGCAAACTGGCCACCACCCGGTCGGCGCTGTGGTTGACGCTCTCCGTGGCGGTACTGGCCCTCGGGCTGGCCGCGATGACAAAGGATCCGTTGCTCGGGGTCGCCAACTTCGGGGTGCCGGTGCTGATGATCCTGTCTGCGCTGACCGTCACCGGCGAGTACCGCACGGCCATGATCCGCACCACCTTCCTGGCCACCCCGCGCCGCACCGGCGTGCTCGCCGCCAAAGCCCTTGTCACCGCCGGATTCTCCGCCGTGGTGGCCGCCGCCATGACGGCCGGGTCGATCCTGATCGCGGGGTCGGGTGAGTGGTGCTCGGTGGGCGCGCTCGCGTTGTATGCCGCCGCCGGCGCTGTCCTGGCGGTTGCGGTGGGGGCACTGCTGCGACACACCGCCGCCGCGGTCGCGGTGCTGCTGTTGGTGCCCTTCGTGGTCGAGCCCATGCTCAGCGTCAGCACCGACATCGGGGGCACCGTGGGGCCGCTGCTGCCCTTCGTCAACGCCGCCGCGTTCACCGGCGCATCGATTTTCGGCTTTCTGCACAGCTTTTCGATGTGGTGGGGTCCGCAGGGTTCGGCGCTGTACTTCGGCGGTGTCGCCCTGGGGATCTTCGCGGCGGCCGTCGTCGTGGTCGAGCGCCGGGACCCCTGAGCTACCGTGGGGTCCATGCAGCGCAGATCACGGTCCCTGGGGGCCCTGTTGGCCCTGACCGCCCTCGTCGCCGGTTGCGGATCGCCGGGTGCGCCCGAGCCGTCGCCGACCGCCGATGCCGCCGGCTACGCCGACGAGATCAGCAAGCGTGTGCAGACCGATGCCATGATGGCGCATCTGACCCGGCTGCAGGAGATCGCCGATCAGCACGACGGTAACCGTGCGCTGGGAACGCCCGGCTACCAGGCCAGCCTCGACTATGTGGTCAACGCGCTGCGCGACAAGGGTTTCGAGGTGCAAACCCCGGATTTCGAGGTGCGCATCCCGTTCGCCGAGGACCCCACCGTCGAGGTGTCAGGCACCCCGGTGGCGGCCCTGCCGATGAGCTTCACCATCGGAACGCCTGCCGACGGGGTGCGCGGACCGCTGGTCGCCGCACCCGTCGACGACACCCCCGGTTGCGCCGACGCCGACTACGAGGGCCTGCCCGTGCAGGGCGCGGTGGTGCTCGTCGACCGCGGCTCGTGCCCGTTCAGCGACAAGCAGGCCGTCGCCGCGAAACGGGGAGCGCTGGCCCTGCTGGTGGCCGATAACGAGGACCGTCCCGTCGAGGACTTCGGCGGCACGCTGGGCAGCGGAACCGACGTCAAGATCCCGGTGCTCGGCATCACCAAGAGCGAGGGCGCGCGACTGCGCGCGAACCCGGGCCAGGCGTCGATCCGGCTGGAGGCCGGGGTGAACGTCAAGCGCAGCAACAACATCATCGCCCAGACCAGCACCGGCGCAACGGACAACGTCGTGATGCTCGGAGCGCATCTGGACAGCGTGCCCGAGGGGCCCGGTATCAACGACAACGGATCCGGGGTGGCCGCGGTGCTGGAGACCGCCCTGCAGATGGGCAGTGCCCCCGAGATCCGCAACGCGGTGCGCTTCGGGTTCTGGGGCGCTGAGGAGGTCGGGCTGGTCGGCTCCGACCGCTACGTCTCCTCCCTGGATGCAGAGGGGCTCAAAGATATTGCGCTGTACCTGAATTTCGACATGCTCGGCTCCCCGAATCCGGGATACTTCACCTATGACGGTAACCAGTCGGCGCCACCGGCGGCCGACGGCAGCGTGCCCCGTGTCCCGGAGGGATCGGCGGGTATCGAACGGATGCTGGTCGGCTATCTCGACGGTGCGGGCAAACCGGCTCAGGACACCAGCTTCGACGGCCGTTCCGACTACGATGCGTTCACCCGGGCCGGAATCCCCTCGGGGGGACTGTTTTCCGGAGCGGAAGAAAACATGACGGCCGAGCAGGCCGAGCTCTGGGGTGGCCGGGCCGATGAGCCATTCGACCCGAACTACCACAAGGACACCGACACCCTGGACAAGATCGACACCACGTCCCTGGAGATCCAGGGTCGCGGCGTCGCGTATGCCGCCGCGTTGTACGCCCAGGACATCGGCGGACGCAATGGCGTTCCGGTGCGCGAGGATCGGACCCGTCACGTGCTCGCCGAATCATGAGGCGCCTGTGTGCCGCGGCGGCCACCGCGCTGCTACTGACATCGTGTGGCAGCACACCCGAGCCCGCCCCGCTGCGGGCCGACGAGCTCGCTGCCTCGGTCAGTGCCGATGCCATCTTCGCCCACCTGGAGCGGCTCGCTGCCATCGCCGATGACAATGCCAACAGCCGGGCCGTCGGCACCGCGGGCTACGACGCCACCGTCGAGTACATCTCGGAGGTGCTGCGCGATAACGGCTTCGAGATCAGCACACCGGAGTTCGAGTGGCTGAAGATGGGTGATCCCGGCAACCCGACCCTGGCGGTGGCCGGTCGCAGCTACCCCGTGACACAGGCCTCGCCGCTGGCGTCCACCCCGCGCGGAGGGCTGAGCGGGCTGTCGCTGCGTCCGCGCACCAGCGACGGATGCGAGCGCGCCGACTACGGCAACGTCCGCGGCGCGCTGGCGATCGTCGACGACACCGGATGTTCGGTGGTCGCCAAACAGAACGCCGCGGCGGCCAATGGGGCGGTCGGTCTGCTGGTGGTCAGCGCCGGCGGTACCAAGGGACTGTTCGAACCGGGCTACTACCAGAAGCTGACCATGCCCGTCGCCGTCATCGATCGCACCACCGACGCGGCCCTGCGCCGGACCAACGACCCGGTGCGCCTGGTGCTCGACGGCCAGGCCAGCGTGGCCAGATCCAAGAGCGTCATCGCGCAGACCTCCACCGGTGACACCGGCAATGTCGTGCTGGCCGGTGCACATCTGGACAGTGCGCCGCGCAGCCCGGGCATCAACGACAACGGCAGCGGGGTGGCGGCGTTACTCGCCATCGCCGATGCGATGGGGTCGGCGCCGCGGATCGACAATGCGGTGCGGTTCACCTTCTGGGGGTCCCAGCGGCTGGGCGCCGCGGGCAAGTACCTGGCGGGTCTGGATGACGGCGGCCGCGACGATATCGCCGCGTACCTGGATGCCACCATGATCGGTTCCCCGAACCCGGGGTACTTCACGCTCGACGGTGATCAGTCGGGGCAGGCCAATCCGGCGATCCCCGCCGACACCGTCCCGGAGGGCTCGGCCGGTATCGAACGCACCTTGGCCGGTTACCTCAATCAGGCCGGTGTGCGCCCGGCTGATATGCCGTTGGACACCGCCGGTGATTACGCGGCGTTCCTCACCGCCGGAGTGCCCATCGGCGGCTTGACCACCGGCGCCAACCAACAGAAGACACCGGTGCAGGCCCGGCTGTGGGGCGGTCGCGCCGGGGCGCCGTTCGACCCGAACGCCGGCGGACCGCGGGACGGGATGGACAACGTCGACCACCGGGCGCTGTCGATCACCGGCCCGGCGATGGCCTTCACCATCGCCACCTACGCCCGCTCCATCGAGGGTGTCAACGGCGTACCGCCCCGAGACCGCCGAAATCGGTAGCCATCGGGCACCATGTTCGGGTGGACAACCCCGGCGTGCTCGAACGCCTCGCCCGCCACGCCATGGCGGCACCCAGGCGCATCCTGGCGATCGCCGCGCTGTGTGCGGTGGCCGCGGCGATCTTCGGGGTGCCGGTCACCCAGGAGCTGAGCGCAGGCGGATTCACCGATCCTGACGCCGAGTCCTCGCACGCGGCCGAGCTGCTGACCGACAAGTTCGGTCAGGGTGACATGCAGTTGCTGATCATCGTCTCCGACGCCGCCGGCGCCATGAGCCCGGCCGCCCGCCGGGTGGGCACCGAGATAGCCACGGCGCTGGGCGAATCCGAGCATGTGGCCCAGGTGAGTTCGGCATGGACTGCCCCGGCGGCAGCCTCGGCGGCATTGCTCAGCAGGGACGGCACCGCCGGGCTCATCGTCGCCGGTATCACCGGCGGTGAACAGCACGCCCAGGACCACGCGAAGGACCTCACCGACCGTCTGGTCCACGATCGCGATGGCGTGCGGGTGCAGGCGGGCGGCGTCGCCATGGTCAACACCCAGATCACCGAACAATCCCAGCACGACCTGCTGGTCATGGAATCCATCGCCATCCCGTTCAGCTTCCTGGTGTTGGTGTGGGTGTTCGGCGGGCTGTTGGTCGCGGCGGTGCCCGTGCTGGTCGGCGTGCTGGCGATCCTGAGTTCCCTTGCGGTGCTGCGGCTGATCACGTTCGCCACCGACGTCTCGGTGTTCGCGCTGAACCTGTGCATGGCGATGGGGCTGGCCCTGGCCATCGACTACACGCTGCTGATGGTCAGTCGCTACCGAGACGAACTGGCCGAGGGCGCCTCCGCCGAGGCCGCCCTGGTGCGCACGATGGTGACGGCCGGTCGCACGGTCGTGTTCTCGGCGACGACGGTGGCACTGCCGATGTCGACGCTGGTGCTGTTCCCGATGTACTTCCTGAAATCGTTCGCCTACGCCGGGGTGGCGACCGTGGTGTTCGCGGCCATCGCCGCGCTGGTGCTCACCCCGGCCGCGCTGGTGCTGCTCGGTGATCGTGTCAAAGGCCGCCGGTCGGGCCCACCCAAGCCGGTTGAGCAGCAATTCTGGTACAGATCAACGAAATTCGTGTTGCGTCGCGCGCTGCCGATCGGCCTGGCCGTGGTGGCGCTGCTGGTCCTGCTCGGGCTGCCCTTCACCGGCGTGAAATGGGGCTTTCCCGATGATCGCGTGTTGCCGCCATCGGCATCGGCACATCAGGTCGGGGACCGGTTGCGGGCGGACTTCGCCGACAACTCCGCCACCGAGGTCAGCATCGTCATCCCGGATTCCGGCGGGCTGACACCCGAGCAGTGGGAGCGCTACCTCACCGAGGTGGCCGGCGCACCGGACGTCCTGGCCGTGGCCGCGCCGGTGCACCGGGAGGGCAGCGCGTTCATCCGGGTGTCCAGTTCGGCCGATCTGTTCTCCGACGGTTCGGCGGCACAGCTGGACCGGTTGCACGCGATCGCCGGCCCCGGCGACCGGCAGGTGCTACTGGGCGGGGTGGCCCAGACCGACCGCGACAGCGTGGCCGCGATCGGTGCGACACTGCCGCTGGTACTCGGGCTGATCGCGGTGATCACGTTCTGTTTGCTGTTCCTGCTGACCGGCAGCGTGGTCTTGCCCGCCAAGGCCCTGGTGCTCAACATCCTGTCGCTGACAGCCGCGTTCGGTGCCATGGTGTGGATCTTCCAGGACGGGCATCTCGGTGCCTTCGGCACGACGGCCACCGGCACATTGGTCGCCAACATTCCGGTATTGCTCTTCTGCATCGCGTTCGGCCTGTCGATGGATTACGAGGTCTTCCTGCTCGCGCGGATCCGCGAATACTGGTTGGCCTCCGGCCGCACCTCCGCCGATGTCGGTGAGAGCGTGGCGCTCGGTCTGGCGCGCACGGGTCGGGTGGTCACCGCCGCGGCGCTGGTGATGTCGATCTCGTTCGCAGCACTGATCGCGGCGAACGTGTCGTTCATGCGGATGTTCGGTCTCGGTCTGACGTTGGCGGTGCTGATGGACGCCACCCTGGTCCGGATGGTCCTGGTGCCTGCCTTCATGCAGTTGATGGGCCGATGGAACTGGTGGGCGCCCGCACCGCTGGCACGACTGCACGATCGGATCGGGCTGCACCACTGAGAAAGGGCGGCCGACCTGGGAGTCCCCCGCATGAGTGATATGTCAACTATTCTCGCGGAAATGGCCAGTCTCAGCACCATTGCCGGCGTTCACGGGGTCCTGCCGCCGCATCGCTATACCCAGGACGAGATCACCGAGGCCATCCTGGGACTGCCCGGTTACGAGGGCGCCCACGATGCCGTGCGCAAGCTACACAAGAGCGCGCGGGTGCACAGCAGGTATCTGGTCCGCCCACTGGAGGAGTACGTCCGGCTCACCGATTTCGGTGAGTCCAACGATCTGTTCATCGAGCACGCCACCGAACTCGGTACCGCCGCGCTGCGCGGCGCGCTCGACGAGGCGGGACTGCGGCCCGAAGACGTCGACATGATCATCACCACCACGGTCACCGGTGCGGCGGTGCCCTCGCTGGACGCCCGCATCGCGGGCCGGCTCGGACTGCGTCCCGATGTGCGCAGGGTGCCGATCTTCGGGCTCGGCTGCGTGGCCGGTGCGGCGGGTATCGCCCGGCTGCACGACTATCTGCGCGGTGCGCCGGACCAGGTGGCGGTGCTGGTGTCGGTGGAGTTGTGTTCGCTGACCCGCAAACACCATCCGACGATGCCGACCGTCGTCGCCGGCGCGCTGTTCGGCGACGGCGCGTCGGCCGTGGTCGCGGTCGGAGCCCGACGCGCCGAGACCATGGACCCGACCGGCCCGGATGTGCTGGACTCACGCAGCCACCTGTATCCCGACTCGCTGGATACGATGGGCTGGAAAATCGGCAGCGGCGGTTTCGAGATCGTCCTCAGTGCCGAGGTGCCCGCGTTCGTGGGGCGCTATCTCGGTGCCGATATGACCGATTTCCTTGGCGCACATAGACTCACCGTGTCCGATATCGACACCTGGGTGAGCCATCCGGGCGGCCCGAAGGTCATCGAGGCCATCATCGACACCCTGGCGTTGCCATCGGACGCCCTGGATCTGACCTGGCAGTCGCTGGCCGAGGTGGGCAACATGTCCTCGTCCTCGGTCCTGCATGTGCTGCGCGATACGATCCGCACCCGCCCGACGCCGGGCAGCCCCGGCGTGCTGATGGCGATGGGGCCCGGGTTCTGCTCCGAGCTCGTGCTGCTGAGGTGGCGCTGACATGCGCGGGTTCATCGTCCTGATCGCGCTCGTCGCGGTGGAGCGGGTGGCCGAGCTGGTGGTGTCCAACCGGAATCTGACATGGTCCAAGGCCAACGGCGGCAAGGAGTTCGGTGCCGAGCACTACCCGGTGATGGTTGCGCTGCACACCGGACTGCTGGCCGGCGCGCTGGCCGAGGCACGGGTGCGCAGGCGGTGGGTATGGCCCGCCTTCTGGGTCGTCATCGGTGCCCAGCTGCTGCGCTGGTGGTGCATCACGACCCTCGGCAAGCAGTGGAACACCCGGGTGGTCGTGGTGCCGGGCGCCCCTCGGGTCACCGGCGGGCCCTACCGCCTCATGCCGCACCCGAATTACGTGGCGGTAGTCCTGGAAGGCGCCGCACTACCGTTGGCGGGCGGGGCCTGGATCACCGCCGCGGTGTTCTCGATCGCCAACGCACTGCTGCTGCGCACCCGGATCAGGGTCGAAGATGATGCGCTGCAGAGCCTGACATGATCGATCTGCTGGTCGCCGGCGGCGGACCGGCGGGGCTGGCCACCGCGCTGTACGCCGCGCGGGCCGGGTTGGAGGCCGTTGTCGTCGAGCAGCGAACCGGTCCGATCGACAAGGCGTGCGGCGAGGGGCTGATGCCACACTCCCTGGCCCGCCTGCGCCAACTCGGTATCGACCCTGACGGATATGACTTTCATGGGATCCGCTATCTCGACGGCAGGCACACCGCGGCGGCCCGGTTCGTCAACGGAGCGGGCCGCGGGGTGCGCCGCACCGTGCTGCACACCGCGCTGGCCGAGGCCGCGACCGCCGCCGGTGTGCGGATCGTGCAGTCCGAGGTCGGTGAGCTCACCCAGGGTCCAGACGCGGTGTGTGCGGCCGGATTTCGGGCGCGCTACCTGGCGGCCGCCGACGGTCTGCACTCACCGATCCGACGGGCGCTGGGCCTCTCGGCGGGGGAGTCCGGCCGGCGCAGATGGGGAATCCGCCGACACATCGCGGTGGCCCCGTGGTCGGACTGCGTCGAGGTGTACTGGGGGCGGGGGCCCGAGGCCGGGGAAGCGTATGTCACCCCGGTGTCCGATGACTGTGTCGGCGTGGCGATCCTGAAGTCCACCAGGGGCGGGTTCGATGCGCACCTACCACAGTTTCCGGCGCTGATGGAACGCCTGGATGGCCTGCCGCACGGGCCGGACCGCGCCGCAGGTCCACTGCGCCAACGGGTACGCGGGCGCACCTCCGGTCGCGTCCTGCTGGTCGGTGACGCAGCCGGATATGTCGACGCGCTGACCGGCGAGGGGATGGGCCTGGCCTTCGGTGCGGCCGAACTGCTGGTGGACTGCGTCGTCGGTGACCGCGTTGGCGAGTACGACCGCCGGTGGCGGCACCTGACTCGGCGCTACCGGATGCTGACAGCGACGCTGTTGTACGGCACCGGAATCCGGCCCGTGCGGGCAGCCATCACCCCGGCGTCGGCCGCGCTGCCGTCGGTGTTCGCCGCCGCGGTCAACGCGCTCGGCGACTAGCACCCAGCAGCGTCATGCCGTGGTAGACCACGAGTGCGGCGATGGAGCCCAGTGCGATACCGGTGAATGTCAACGAGCCTGCCTGCCAGG
The DNA here is from genome assembly GCF_000416385.1 of Mycobacterium sp. VKM Ac-1816D. NCBI lineage: Bacteria > Bacillati > Actinomycetota > Actinomycetes > Mycobacteriales > Mycobacteriaceae > Mycobacterium > Mycobacterium sp. VKM Ac-1816D. The sequence continues at coordinate 126,667 of NZ_AOHQ01000132.1, read as the reverse complement.
TGAAGTCGGCGATGCCGATGATCAGCGGGATGGCGGCCGTCATCTGGTTGACCGGCTTGGCGAAGTCGACGTGGTTGGTCAGCCAGATCCGGATACCGAGCACCCCGACCAGGCCGTAGAGCACGATCGTCGCACCACCGAGCACACCGGGCGGGATGGCCGAGATCGTCGCACCCACCTTCGGGCACAGGGCCAGCACGATGGCCACCACGGCGGCCACCCAGTAGGCGGCGGTCGAGTAGATGCGAGTCGCGGCCATCACGCCGATGTTCTCGGCATATGTCGTGGTTGCCGAGCCGCCGCCAGCGCCGGCCAGCACGGTGGCCACACCGTCGGCGGCCAGCGCCCGGCCCATCAGCGGATCGAGATCCCTGCCGGTCATCTGGCTCACCGATTTCACATGCCCGATGTTCTCGGCGACCAGGGCGATCACGGCGGGCAGGAACATCGGCAGGACCTCGAGGCGCAATGTCGGCGTCTGGAACTCCGGCAGCCCGAACCACGCCGCCTGCGCGATCCCGGAGGTGTCCACCTGACCCAGTACCAGCGCCAGCACGTAGCCAAGGACGACGGCAAGGAAGATGGCCAACCGGCCGATCAGGCCCTTGAAGAAGGCCAGCGCACCGACCAGCAACACCAGGGTGACCATCCCGACGACGGGACCCTGCTCGAAGTTGTTCTTGGCCGCCGGCGCGAGGTTGAACCCGATGAGCGCCACCACCGCCCCGGTGACCACCGGCGGCAGCACGACGTCCAGCCAGTGCGTGCCGACCAGGTGGACCACCGCGCCGATGATGATCAGCAGCAGACCCACCGCGATCAGCCCACCGAGTGCGCTGCCGGTGCCCTGCGCGGTGACGGCGGCGGTGACCGGGGCGATCACCGCGAAGCTGGACCCCAGGTAGCTCGGCAGCCGGTTACCCGTGATGAGCAGGAAGGCGAGGGTGCCGATACCGGAGAACAGCAGCGTCGTCGCCGGCGGGAAACCGGTCAGCACCGGCACCAGGAACGTCGCACCGAACATCGCCACCACGTGCTGGGCGCCGATCCCGAGGGTGCGCGGCCAGCTCAATCGTTCGTCGGGGGCGACGATATCGGCATCGGGGCCCACGGGCTTCCAACGCGGCGTCACAGACAGCTTTGCCATCAGGACAAGGTAGCCGGGCCCGATTGCTATTGCAGCAGACGGATGATCTTCCTGGACAGTGCGGTGTAGGGCGGATAGACCAGCCGGGGATCGGGACGAGTGGACTTGGCCAGCACCGCACGCCGGTGCGACAACGCCTCGAAACCCCACCAGCCGTGATAGGCGCCCATGCCGCTGGGGCCGATCCCGCCGAACGGCAACTGCGGCACCAGACAATGCATGATCGCGTGATTGACCACCGCACCACCGGATTCGGTTTTATCGATCACGTCCTCGGCCAGCTCCGGCGTCTCGGTGAACACATAGAGGGCCAGCGGACGTGGCCGGTGCCGGACGAAGCCGATGGCCTCGGAGATCGAGTCGACCGTGATGATCGGCAGGATGGGACCGAAGATCTCGTCGGACATCACCGCATCACTGTGCCCCGGATCGAGGATCACGGTCGGTTCGATGCGCAGGGACACCTCATCGGAGCCGCCGCCGGTGACGACCTGACCACTGGTGTCCGCGATCAGTGCCGTCAACCGATCGAACTGGCGTCGGTTGACGACGGGCAGGTCGGGTGTGGTGCTGAATTCGGCGATCGTGGCGCACAGCGCGGTGACCAGCTCCGCGGCCACGGACCGCTCGACGAGGATGTAGTCGGGTGCGATGCAGGTCTGCCCCGAGTTCACCAGTTTGGTGTGCGCCAACCGACGGGCCGTCACCGCGAGGTCGGCGTCGGCGGCCACGATGGCAGGGCTCTTGCCGCCCAGCTCCAGGGTGACCGGTGTCAGGGTGGGTGCGGCACCGGCCATGATCTTGCGCCCGACCTCGGTGCCGCCGGTGAACAGGACATGATCGAAACCCTGTGCCAGCAGGTCCTGGGTCACCTGGGCGTCGCCCTCGACGACGGTGATCGCCTCGGTGTCCAGATAGCGCGGCACCAGCCGCGCGATCAGCGCGGAGGTGGCCGGGGCGAGTTCCGATGGCTTGATCACCACGGTGTTGCCCGCCGCCACCGCCGATACCACCGGCGCCATCGCCAGGTAGAACGGGTAGTTCCACGGACCGATCACCAGGACCGCACCCTTGGGGTCATATTGCACCCAGGCGCGAGCCGGTTGCTGGCTGACCGGAACCGATACCCGACGCCGGCGCATCCACTTGCGAATTCTCTTGCGCGCAAACGCCGCTTCGGCCTTGGTGGGTTGCACATCACCCATCCAGGACTCCATGGCCGGGCGGCCGAGGTCGGATAGCAGGGCCGCCGCGATGGCCTGCTCCTGCTCATCGCACATGCGCTCGATGGCGCGCAACTGCTCGATGCGCCATTCGGCGGGGCGGGTGCGACCGGTGTCGAAAACGGCGCGCGCGTGTGGTGTTGCAGCTGTCGTACTCATGGTGTGCCCTAACGCATTTCCGGTGCGGGGATGACGCCGGCGGCCACCGCCGCCATGCCGCCACCGTCGACGGCCAGGGTCTGACCGTTGACCCAGCCGGCGTCGGCGGAGATCAGATAGGCGACCGCGCCGGCGATGTCCTCGGGGGTGGCATGCCTGCCGAGCAGGGCCTTGGCGCCGTCGAGGGTGTCCTTGCCCATCGTCTCCTCGAAATCGGCGAGGATCGGGGTCTGCACCGGGCCCGGCAGGACGGCATTGATGCGCAGCCCGCGTTGGGCGAATTCCAGGGCCTTGGCCATCGTGTAGACGGTGGCGACCTCCTTGGAGAAGTTGTAGGCGTTACCTGCCTGCGGGTTCTCGGCGAACCAGCGTGCACCCTCGGCATAACCGTCGGTGGCCAGCAACGCCTGGATGGCGGGCATCCTTGCCGGCCAGCCGAATCCGGCGATCGAGGACACCACGACCACGGAGCCACCGGCGCGGAGCCGGTCGATCAGGGACTCGGTGAGGTGGCGCACCGCCAGCACGTTCACCGCGATCACCGTGGCCGCGGGTGCGGTGCCGGGAACGCCGGCGACGTTGATCAGCGCGTCGAACGAGCCGTCGAGCTGGGCCACCGCGGCGTCGATGCTCTGCGGGTCCGCCAGATCGACCGCGATATGGTGCTTGACCGCCGCCGACGGGGTGTTGCGGTCCAGGCTGATCACCTCCGTGCCCGCGGCGACAAGACGTTCGGCGACGGCGTGCCCGATGCCGGAGGCGGCGCCGGTGACGATGTAGCGCTTGTGGGATGTGGCGGTCATGCCTGGCTCCTCGTGGTGTCGGTGTAGCGGGCTTTGAGCTTGCCCTTGACCAGTTTTCCGGTGGGTGTACGTGGTAGCGCGTCGACGAAGTCGACGGTGCGGGGTGCCTTGTAGTGGGCGACGCGGTCACGCACGTAGTCGATGAGATCGGCGGCGAGGTCATCGCTCGCGCTGAATCCTGGTCGGAGCGCGACGACGGCCTTGACCTGTTCGCCCATCTCCGGATCGGGAACGCCGATCACCGCGACGTCGAACACGGCGGGGTGCATGGTCAACACGTTCTCGGTCTCCTGGGGATAGATGTTCACCCCGCCGGAGATGATCATGAACGATTTACGATCGGTCAGGAACAGATAACCGTCCTCGTCGATATAGCCGAGATCGCCTACTGTGGTCCAGTTTTCGTGCTGGGGATGCTGGGCCTCGCGGGTCTTGGCCGCATCGTTGTGGTAGACGAAGGGCATGGCATCGCGCTCGAAGTAGACGGTGCCGACCTCGCCCGCAGGGAGTTCGGTCCCCTCGTCATCGCAGATGTGGATGGTGCCGAGCACCGCGCGTCCCACCGATCCGCGCTTGGTGCGCCACTGCGCGGAGTTCATCATCGTCATCCCGTGCGCCTCGGTGGCGCTGTAGTACTCCACCAGGATCGGGCCCCACCAGTCGAGCATGGCGTCCTTGACCTCGGGCGGGCAGGGGGCGCCGGCGTGGACGACGGTGCGTAGCGAGGACAGGTCATACCGCGACCGGATCTCGTTCGGCAGCTGAAGCAATCTGACGAACATCGTCGGGACCATCTGCGTCATGGTCACCCGATGGGTTTCGATGGCCGCCAGGATCTTCTCGGCGTCGAACTTCTCCATCAGGATCACGGTCGCGCCGAGCGCCTGCATGCCTGCGCAGTACTTCAGCGGTGCGGCGTGATAGATCGGCGCGGGGGAAAGGTAGACGGCGTCCGGTCCGATGCCGAAGACGTTCTGCAGTACCGCCAGGACCGGGTCGCCCGGCTCATCGACCTGGATGGGCAGCAGGTGCGGTTTGATGCCCTTCGGGCGGCCGGTGGTTCCCGACGAATACAGCATGTCCGCACCGCGCGGTTGATCGGTCAGCGGTGGGACTTTCGCGTCCAGCAGTTCGCGGTAGGGCCGATAGCCGTCGACTTCGGCGCCGAAGGCATAGCGCGCCACGTCGCCCGGTATCTCGTCGAGCACCTGGCGACCGAGTTCGGCCAGTGCACCCGAGACGAAGAATGCCTTCGCTCCGCTGTCGGTGACGATGTATCCGGCTTCGGGCGCGGTCAGGTGGTGGTTGACCGCCGTCGCATACAGACCCGAACGCAGTGCGGCCCAGTAGATGACGAACACCTCGGCGGTGTTGTCGGCCAGGATCGCGATGACATCGCCGCGGCGCAGGCCGGCGGCATGTAGCGCGGCGGCGATCTGGGCCGAGCGGGAGTCCAGGTCGCCGTAGGTCAGGGTATCGCCGCTGCCGGCCATGATGACCGCCGGGCGGTGCGGATCAGCGGCGGCGTGAGTTCCGGGAAACACATATCTCCTTGGGATGCGGCGCATTCCTGCCGTCGGGTCAGGAGGGGCGCGGACGGTGACCGCTCACCGTGATCGGCGCCACAGCCCGCGACGGGATGGACGGTATGCGCTGCCGAGACAGTCTGTCAAGACACACTGTCTAGTAACGGGCGGGGATGACCCAGCGGCTCACGCTGTGGAGCGGCGGGCCAGGTACAGGGCGGCGCCGAGCGCGATCACCGCGGACCCGGTGAGCACCGAACCGGTGGGCAGGGTGCACGCCAGCACCACACAGCCGGCGAACCCGATCGCCGGGATCAGCCGCCGCGCCGGCCGCAGCGTCCAGGCGCTGGCATTGGCGATGGCGTAGTACACCAGCACCGCGAACGACGAGAACCCGATCGCCCCGCGAAGATCGACGAACGCCGCCAAGACCGCGACGACGATCCCGACCGCGACCTCGGCGCGGTGCGGTCCGCCGAACCGCGGATGCACCGCGGACAGCCCGCTCGGCAGATGCCGGTCCCGCGCCATCGCCAGTGTGGTGCGGGAAACGCCGAGGATCAGCGCCAGCAGTGATCCGAGCGCGGCGACCGCGGCTCCGACACGGACCACCACGGCCAGCTCGGGATGTCCGGCCACCGATACGGCATGGGCCAATGGTGCTGTCGCGGTGGCCAGTCCGGCGCTGCCGAGCACCGCGAGCACGGCGACGGCGACCACCGCGTACACCAGCAGTGCGATGCCCAACGCGATGGGTATGGCGCGGGGAATGGTGCGGTCCGGCTCTCGGACCTCCTCACCGAGGGTGGCGATGCGGGCATAACCGGCGAACGCGAAGAACAGCAACCCGGCGGCCTGCAGGACACCCCATGGGCCGGTATCGGTGCCGATCGACAGATTGGCGGGCGTTCCGGCGCCGCTCAGCACGACCACCACGACGGCCAGCACCGCGAGCACCACCGCGACGATCACCCGGGTGAGCAACGCCGACTTCTGCACGCCCGCATAGTTCACCGTAGTGAGGGCGACCACGGCGGCGACCGCCACGGCATGCGCGTACGGCGGCCACGCGTACACGCCGACCGTCAGGGCCATGGCGGCACACGAGGCCGTCTTCCCGACGATGAAACACCAGCCCGCGGTGTGACCCCAGAACGCGCCGAGGCGTTCTCGGCCGTAGACATAGCTGCCGCCGGACTGGGGATAGATCGCCGCGAGACGTGCCGTGGACGTCGCGTTGCAGTAGGCCACCACCGCGGCGATCGCCAACCCGATCAGCAGCCCGGAGCCGGCGGCTGCCGCGGCGGGCCCGAGCGCGACGAAGATGCCGGCCCCGACCATCGAACCCAGACCGATGACGACGGCGTCGAACGTGCCGAGCCGGCGCTGTAACACCTATTTGTTGCGGACGGCGTTGACGCCCAGGTAGCCGACGTAACCCAGCGCGCCGAGCAGCGCCAGCTTGCGCGTCTTGGGCACCAGCAGTCCCACACCGAGGGCGGTCTCGATGGTGCCGTTGGTCTTGATGTGGCGTGCGGTGTCGTTCGGGAAGGCCGGCTTGGTGATCGACTCGAACAGCTGCGGGGCGACGAAGTGGGCCAGACCGGCGCCGACCAGTGACACCCCTGCGAGCGTGACGCCCGGCGAACTCTTCTTCTCGGTCAACGGATTTCCTCTCGACAGTTGGTTGATTGCGATGTCAGGCGATCGCGTAGTCGCTCAGGGGGAACTCGGAGGCTTCCCTGATGGCGGTGTCGGTGGTGGTGGGCCGCAACAGCGTGGGCTCACCGGCGGGGTTGTAGTAGTAGGACCGCGCGCCGGCGCAGTTGCCGAGGGTGAACAGCGAATTGCCCAGCAGATCGGTCATCCGGTCCAGGTAGCGGCTGTTCGCCTCCTCGGTGACCTCGAAGGTGCTTGCGCCGCGGCGCTGCACCTCGGAGAACAACCGGTCCATCAACCGCATCTGGTACTCCATGGTGTTGAAGAAGTTCAGCCCGAGGAAGGCGTACGGGCTGGCCAGACTCAGGTAGTTCGGGAAGTACGGCATGGACACACCCTGGTAGGCCTGGAAACGCGTTTCGCGCCACCACTTCCCGAGATTGCGGCCCTCGCGGCCGATCACCTCGATGGCCGGGAAATTGGCCTCCCACAGGTCGAACCCGGTGGCCAGTACCAGGGTGTCGATCTCGTTCTTGGTGCCATCCTTGGCGACGATGCCGTCGGTCTGGATGTGATCGATCCCGACATCCTGCAGGTGGACGTTGTCCCTGGTGAACGCGCGGTAGTAACCGTTGCTGAATGTCGGTCGCTTGCAGCCGAAGTCGTAGTCCGGAGTGAGCCGCCGCCGCAGATCCTTGTCCCTGATGGTCAGGAATCGGTGCAGCTTGGACAGGTCGGCGGCCGAGATGTTGCCGCGTCCGCGGAAGGTCTTGTAGTAGACGACGCCGATGGTCACCATCCACTCGTAGATCGAGTCGGTGAGCCAGCGCAGCGCCCGCTGGGTGGCCGGGATACGGGCGAACAGCTTCTTGGTCCGCGGGCCGAAACGCATATCGATCTTGGGCACCACCCAGATGGGGGTGCGTTGATACACCGTGAGGTCGGCCGCGGTTTTCGCCAGCTCCGGGATCAGCTGCACGGCCGTGGCACCGGTGCCGATGATCGCGATGCGACGTCCGGCGGGGTCGAAATCGTCATCCCATTCCGCGGTGTGGATGACCTTGCCCGCGAAGCTGTCGATGCCCGGGATATCGGGCAGCTTGGGCTGGGACAGGAAGCCGGTCGCGGTGATGAGATACCGGGTCGTCAGCGTCTCGGTCGTGTTGTCCTGGGAAGCGATGCTCACCTGCCACGCCTTGGCCTCGTCGTCCCAGCGGGCACCGTGGACCACGGTGTTGAACCGGATGTGGCGTCGGATGTCGTACTTGTCGGCCACATCGTCGGCGTACTTCTTGATCTCCGGACCGGTCGAGAACAACCGCGACCAGTTCGGGTTGGGTTCGAAGTAGTAGGAGTAGGTGGTGGTCGGGACGTCGACGGCCAGCCCGGGGTAGTGGTTCACATACCAGGTGCCACCGAGATCGTCCTCTCGGTCGAGCAGGACGATGTTGTCGATCCCCAGCCGTTTGAGCTGGATGGCGGCACCTATACCGGCGAAGCCGGCGCCCACGATGACGGCGTCAAACATGGTTGAAACGGTACCTCGCTACTGCTGCAGCGATCCGGTGCGTGGGACGTCGGTGGTGGCGATGCAGGTCACGGCGCGATCGCCGCGCTTCCAGGAGTCCTCGGTGGGGTAGAGCACGAACATGCCCACCTCGGGGTCTTCCATCGCGTCCGGGGAGAACTCCTGCAGCGCGGGTGCGCAGCGATCCTGGTAGTCGATGATCGCGGACTGGCCGGGGAAGCTGCCGCCGGGCACGTCGATGACGAAGTACACCTCGCCCTTGTGCGGTTCGGTGCAGCTGACCGTCTTGACCGAGGCCACCAGGCTGGCGTCCGACGGGATCTCCGAGAGGCAGTCGCCCAGCCCGATATCGGCGGCGTTGACGGAGTTCGGGTCGAAGAGATCGGCGAACTCACTGTCGGCGATCTTGTCCTTATTGGCCGCCACCAGCGCGAACACGGCGATGAGGCCGACAATCCACAGCGCAGAGAGGATGAGGCCCGCAATCGCCATCCCGCGGCCGCCCTGGCCCTTCTTGGCCTTGTTCAAGCCGACGATGCCGGCGACGACGCTGATCAGCACGCCACCGATCACGCCGAAGATCAGCGAGACGACGGCCCACCAGTTGGTGCCCGGCGCCTGCTGCGGCGGGTAGGGCTGGCCGTACTGGTCGGTGTAGGGCAGCGGCGGAGGGGGCGGGGGATACTGGCCACCCGGTGGAGGCGGTGGATATTGGCCACCGGGCGCAGGCGGTGGATACTGGCCACCGGGCGGGGGTGGGGGGTATCCCTGGGGCTGCTCCGGCGGCTGCGTCATGAGAGAAAGATAACCGCGGCGGCGACCGAGAGCGCGGGCACGTCCGAAGTCGTGGAACGAAGATCATGGCGTGCGCCGGCGACCTCGACGATCCGGGTCGGCCCGGCCACCAGATCCGCCGCCGCGCGCAGCTCCTCGATGGTGCCGAACGGGTCCGCGGTGCCGTGGGTGAACACCGTCGGCACGGTGATACCGGGCAGGTGCTCGGTCCGGGACCGTTCGGGCTTGCCCGGTGGGTGCAGCGGGTAGGAGGACAGCGCCAGCAGGTCCGGGCGTTCGCTCGGGTTCGCGGTGACCATGGATGTCATCCGGCCGCCGTAGGAGTGCCCGCCGGCGATCACCGGTCCGTCGGTCTGGGTGCGCGCCCAGGCGATGGCCTCGGCGATACCGGCCTGATCACTGGCGGCGGAATTCGACGGCGGGCCCTTCGGTCTGCGGCGCCGGTAGGGCAGGTTGTAGCGGATGGCCAGATAGCCCTGCCGGGCCCATTCGTCGCACAGGCCGACCAGCAGCGCGGCGTCCCGGTCGCCGCCGGCGCCGTGGGTCAGCAGCACGATGCCCGCGGGGGTGGTGGCCGGTTCGTGGGCTATTCCTGCTATACCGGCGGGGTCGGGCAGGCTCACAACCGCTGCAGCCGGAACAGCGGGTTCACCGGGCCGTGGCCGTGACCCAAGGGGTACGCCGCGCGGATGCATTCGGTGATCCACGACTTGCCGAACGCGACCGCGTCGGGGACCGAGAAGCCATGGGCCAGAGCGGATGCGGTGGCCGCGGCCAGCGTGTCGCCGGCGCCGTGGTCGTGTCCGGTGTCGACGCGAGGTTCGCTGAACTCGTGGAATTCGGTGCCGTCGAACAGCAGGTCGGGGCTGAGCTCGGAGGATCGCAGGTGCCCGCCCTTGACCAGGGCCCACTGCGGGCCCAGAGCATGCAGCGCCCGCGCGGCATCCCGCTGGGTGTCGGTGTCCACCACCTCGATACCGGTGATCAGACGGACCTCGTCGAGGTTCGGGGTGACCAGGGTGGCCAGCGGGAACAGTTCGGTACGCACCGAGTTCAGTGCCGACGGATGCAGCAGCGGGTCGCCGTGCATGGAGGCGCACACCGGGTCGACGACCAGGGGCACGGTGCCGGCCAGTCCCTCGGCCCGCCAGGTCTCGGCAACCACACCGATGATCTCGGCGGAGGCCAGCATGCCGGTCTTGGCGGCCTGGATGCCGATATCGGAGGCCACCGCGCTGATCTGACCGGCGATGATGTCCAGTGGGATCTCGTGAAAGCCCTTGACACCCACCGAGTTCTGCACGGTCACCGCGGTCATGGCCACCGTGCCGTGGATGCCGAGCATCGCGAAGGTGCGCATATCGGCCTGGATGCCCGCGCCGCCGCCGGAATCGGACCCGGCGATCGTCATCACCCGCAGCGGGGTTGCCCCTGGCCGGGGCAGCGGTAGGAAGTTCATGGCACCAAGGGTAGATAGACCCGATTTCCACGTTCGGCGAACTCCACCGATTTGTCCGCCATGGCGTCGCGAATGTCCTGCGTGATCCGCATGGAACAGAATTTCGGACCACACATCGAGCAGAAATGCGCGGTCTTGGCCGGTTCGGCGGGCAATGTCTCGTCGTGGAACTCGCGCGCGGTGTCGGGATCCAGTGACAGCGCGAACTGATCGGCCCAGCGGAACTCGAACCGGGCGGCGCTCAGGGCGTCGTCACGCTGCTGGGCGCGGGGATGGCCCTTGGCGAGGTCGGCGGCGTGCGCGGCGATCCGGTAGGCGATCACCCCGTCCTTGACGTCCTTGCGGTTGGGCAGCCCCAGGTGTTCCTTGGGGGTGACATAGCAGAGCATGGCGGTGCCGGCCTGGGCGATGATGGCCGCGCCGATGGCGCTGGTGATGTGGTCGTAGGCCGGGGCGATATCGGTGGCCAGCGGGCCGAGGGTGTAGAACGGCGCCTCGTCGCAGAGTTCCTCTTCCAGGCGCACGTTCTCCACGATCTTGTGCATCGGCACGTGCCCGGGACCTTCGATCATCACCTGCACGCCATGGGATTTCGCGATCTTGGTGAGCTCGCCCAGGGTTTCCAGTTCGGCGAACTGGGCGGCGTCGTTGGCATCGGCGATGGAGCCGGGCCGCAGGCCGTCACCGAGGGAGAAGGTGACGTCATAGCGCTGCAGGATCTCGCAGAGCTCCTCGAAGTGGGTGTACAGGAACGATTCCTGGTGATGGGCGAGCATCCAGGCGGCCATGATGGAGCCGCCGCGGCTGACGATCCCGGTGACCCGTTCGGCGGTCAGCGGAATGTAGCGCAGCAGGACCCCGGCGTGCACCGTCATATAGTCGACGCCTTGCTCGCACTGTTCGATCACGGTGTCGCGGTAGGACTCCCAGGTCATCTTGGTGGGATCACCGTTGACCTTCTCCAGTGCCTGGTACATCGGGACCGTCCCGACCGGGACGGGGGAGTTGCGCAGGATCCACTCCCGGGTCAGGTGGATGTCCTTGCCGGTGGAGAGGTCCATGATGGTGTCCGCGCCCCAGCGGGTGGCCCAGACCATCTTGTCGACCTCTTCGGCGATGGAGCTGGTGACCGCCGAATTGCCGATATTGGCATTGACTTTCACCCCGAATGCCTTGCCGATGATCATCGGTTCGCTCTCGGGATGGTTGTGGTTGGCCGGGATGACCGCGCGGCCGCGGGCGACCTCGTCGCGCACCAGCTCCGGTGACACCGCCTCGCGTTCGGCGATGAACGCCATCTCCGCGGTGATCTCACCGTTGCGGGCGCGCTGCAACTGGGTGCCGCGGTCGCGGATGACGTTGGCGCGCTTGGGCAGTCCGCGCTGCAGGTCGATGACGGCGTTGTGATCGGTGTACGGCCCGGAGGTGTCGTACAGGTCGAAGTGCTCGCCGGTGCTCAGATGCACCCGGCGCGACGGCACCCCATTGGGTGAGTAGACCTTGGAGCTGCCGGCGATGGGGCCGGTGGTGACATCGGAGGTACGGGGGTCGACAACGGCACTCATTACACATCTCCCTACGCCGGCATTATCCGGTCAGGTTCGTACGGTCGACGGCCCTAGCCGTCCTCTCAGCGCGCTGGTGCGTGCTCCCGTGTGGACCCGTTCACGGTAGCGCATGCTCGTCCGATTGCCGAGCGATCGTTTGTATAGCTAATATATGTTTTTGCCGATCGTAGGGATTTGAGTGCCGATGACCCTTGAGCTGGACAAGATCCATGAGCACCCCCGCTACAAGTGGGTCGTGCTGTCGAACACGACGTTGGGCATCCTGCTGGCGTCGATCAACGCCTCCATCGTGCTGATCTCGTTGCCGGCGATCTTCCGCGGTATCGGTCTGAACCCGCTGGACCCGGGCAACATCAGCTACCTGCTCTGGATGCTGATGGGTTATCTGGTGGTCACCGCCGTGCTGGTGGTGCCGTTCGGCCGCCTCGGCGACATGTTCGGCCGGGTGCGGATCTACAACCTGGGCTTCGTCGTCTTCACCGTGGCGGCGGTGGCACTGTCCTTCGACCCGTTCCAGCTCGACGGCGGGGCGATCTGGCTGATCGGGTGGCGGGTGATCCAGGGCATCGGTGGCGCGATGCTGATGGCCTCGTCCTCGGCGATCCTCACCGACGCGTTCCCGGCCAATCAGCGCGGCATGGCGCTCGGGGTGAACATGGTGGCCGCCGTCGCGGGCTCGTTCCTGGGACTGCTGATCGGCGGGGTGCTGTCGGAATGGCATTGGCAGGCCATCTTCTGGGTGGGCGTGCCGATCGGTGTGCTCGGGACCGTGTGGAGCCTGCACTCCCTGGTCGAGCTGGGGGTGCGCACACCGGGCCGGCTGGATTGGGCGGGGACGCTGACGTTCGGTGTCGGCCTGACCGTGTTGCTGATCGGCATCACCTACGGCATTCAGCCGCATGGTGATTCGAGCACAGGCTGGACCAATCCGTGGGTGCTCGGATCGATCATCACCGGACTTGCCGTGCTGGTGGTGTTCTGTCTGATCGAGCTGCGGGTGGACCAGCCGATGGTCGATATCCGGTTGTTCCGGTCGGCGGCCTTCGGGATGGGGAACCTGGCCGGGCTGATGTCCTCGGTGGGGCGCGGCGGTCTGCAGTTCATGCTGATCATCTGGTTGCAGGGCATCTGGCTTCCGTTGCACGGCTACAGTTTCGAGTCGACACCGCTGTGGGCCGGTATCTATCTGCTGCCGGTCACCATCGGCTTCCTGATCGCGGCCCCGCTGGCCGGGTCGCTGGCCGACCGGTTCGGCGCGCGGCCACTGACGGTGGGCGGCATGCTGCTGATGGCGGTGTCCTTCGTTGCGCTGTTGCTGATTCCGGTGAACTTCGACTACTGGGTGTTCGCGGTGCTGGTGTTCCTCAACGGACTGGGCGGCGGCATCTTCACCGCTCCCAACACCGCGGCCATCATGTCCAGCGTGCCCGCGTCGCAGCGTGGTGCCGCCTCGGGTGTGCGCGCCACCTTCTTCAACGCCGGATCGTCACTCTCGATCGGAATCTTCTTCTCGCTGATGATCGTCGGGCTGGCCGATGCGCTGCCCTCGGCGATGAGCAGCGGGCTGCAGGCTCAAGGGGTGTCGGCTTCGGTGGCCCAGCAGGTGGCCAACACGCCACCGGTCGGCAGCCTCTTCGCCGCGTTCCTGGGCTACAACCCCATCGACGAACTGCTCGGTCCCTCGGGTGCGCTGTCGGATCCCGGCGTGAACGCCGAGGTGCTGACCGGTAAGACCTTCTTCCCCGAACTGATCACCGGTCCCTTCCATGCCGGGCTGACGGTGGTGTTCCTGGCCGCCGCGTCGATGATGCTGATCGGGGCGGTGTCCTCGATGTTCAGCGCGGGCCGCTACAGCGGAGACACCTAGATCGGCGGGGTTCGTCCGCGCCGGTTGATCGCCGTCGGTCAGGGTTCACGGGTGAGGTATCGCGTGAGCATGGAGACCAGCTCTGTTTGTAAGGTATCGGCATCGAAATCCTTTGGGGCGGACATCGCTTGGTGGACGACCGACTCGATCGTCAGAACGACGAGTCGCGCTGCCGCATCTTTGTCTTCAACGACGACCTCTGGTCGTCCGTCGAGGAGCTTCTTCATCGCCTGAACTGACTCTTGTTGCTGTTCGGCAACCTTGGCCATGAGTTCGTGGGTGCGTGGCGCCTGGTCGATGATGACTCGCAGAAACTCGGGGTCGTGGCGGTGATTGTGAATGGCCGCCGCGACGATATTGCGTATTGCGTCCTGCACGGAGGTGATGGCACCTGCCTCGAGGTGGTCGGCGGTTGCGGCGACACCGGCGTCGAGGTGACGGCCGGCGAGTTCTATCAGGATTGCGTCTTTATTGGGGTAGTACTGGTACAGGGATCCGACGGAAATATCGGCGCGTTCGGCGATTCGGTTCGTCGTGCCTCGGGCATAGCCGTGCTGGGCGAAGACCTCGACCGCCGCTTCGAGGATCTGGTCGCGGGTGCGTGCGGACCTCTGCTGACGCGGCCGCTTACGCGGCTGTAGCGGATGCTTGTTCGAGGGCACCTCACCGTCCTCACTGCTGGAACGATCAGCCTAGCCGCGCGCGGATCCGAGTGAAGGGTGTCGTACACGCCTTGAATCAGTGCCGGTCTGACGTTCCGCGACATCGTTATCCGGGTTGTCCGGCCGCGAAATGCGAGCAGGGCCGGTCGCCGAGGGAACGTGGATGCCCACCGAACGTCGCTGCAGCGGCCCCACATGCGGAGAACTCGTCTCCGGCTGCCGGCGATGATCGCGCTGAAAGCGAGTAGCCATTGGCGTGGCTGTGTGCGGATAATTAGTGCTCTAGCTGCAGATATGCATTTCACCAAGGTCGGCGCGCCTGGGTGCAATAGCTCACTTTTGATGTGGGGAGGGAGTCGTCTTATGGGAAGTTCCGTGATTCAGACGAGGAGCCGCTTTCGGCGGGTGGAGCTGTCGGAGATTCGGCGCGTGCTCGGTGAGCCCGACGGCATGGCGCGGGCGAAGATCTTCGACCACATCGGTGAGCACCACCGCCGGTTCATCGCGCACTCACCGTTGGCGATGATGGCCACCGCCGATGCGGTGGGCCGCGCAGACTGTTCTCCTCGCGGCGACTACCCGGGGTTCGTCAAGGTACTCGACGCGCGCACGCTGGCGATGCCGGACCGTCCGGGTAACAAGCTGGCTGATTCGTTCACCAATCTCGCCGAGAATGACGGCGTCGGCCTGTTGTTTCTGATTCCTGGGATGCGAGAAACATTGCGTGTCAACGGCAATGCCTATGTCACCGATGAACCCACGGTGTTGACCCGGATGCGCACCGAAGCCAAACAGCCCTCGCTGGCGATCATCGTCGAGGTCGCCGAAGCCTACTTTCACTGTGGACGTGCCCTGATCCGATCCCGGGTGTGGGACCCGGCAAGTCAGGCCCTCGCCGGGCAGATGCCCTCATTTGGCGAGATCGTCGCCGCGCAGATGGGTCTTGACATCCCCGGCGAAGCCATCGAACACGATCTGGAGCGCAACTCCTACCGGTCGTTGTACTGATCAAGGAGACAATGCTCGTGCAACACACCATTATCGAGCGCATCGCTCACACCGTTGACGGCGTGGCAAGCCTCACCCTCAGGGGTGGCGACGGACCGCTGGCGCCGTGGGATGCCGGGGCGCACATCGACGTCGAATTACCCAACTGGCTGACCAGACAGTACTCGCTGTGCGGCGATCTCGATGACCGTGAGCATTACCGCATCGCGGTGCGTCACGATCCGCTCAGCCGAGGCGGGTCGGAATATGTCAATCTCTTCTTGCGTGAGGGGCAGCGCCTGTCGGTATCGCTGCCGCGCAACCACTTCGAGCTCCAGGAAGCCTCGTCATACCTCTTCATCGCCGGCGGTATAGGCATCACACCGCTGCTGCCGATGATGCAGGCCGCCAGCGCGGCAGGTGCCGCGGCAACGCTGCTGTATGTGGGTAAATCCCTGGCCGACATGCCGTTCGGAGCCGAACTCCGGGATCGCTACGGTGCGGGGGAGCAGGCCATACTCGTCGAGACCAACCGTCATCAACGGCCCGACTTCGCGGCAATCGCCGACGTGCTGGACCCGCACGCTCTGGTCTACGGCTGCGGGCCCGAATCGATGCTGGCTGATGTCGAACGTGCCTTTCCCGCTGAGAAAACCCGTATCGAACGGTTCCGGCCGGCCATCAAGGCTCGTGGGTCCAACTCACGTTTCCAGGTGCTCTGCGCGCGCTCACGGCAGTCCATCGACGTCGCCGCTGACACCTCGCTACTGGATGCGCTGCTGGATGCCGGATACCCGATCGGCGCCGGTTGCCGGGAAGGAGTGTGCGGCAGTTGCGAAGTCCGCGTCCTCGCCGGGCAACCCGATCACCGCGACGACATCGGTGCACCCCACGGGTGCATGTATGCCTGCGTGTCGCGGTCGTCGACGCCTCGGCTCGTTCTGGATCTCTAGCCGGCCATCCCGGCCCGTACCGCGCTTCACGACGAAGGAATCGACGAAGAATCATGACCGGCCCATTGTGGTTCGCCTCTCCCCCCGAAGTACATTCGGCGCTGCTGTCCGCGGGCCCCGGCCCCGTCGCCTTGCTGGCGTCGGCAGGTGCCTGGCACCGATTGAGCATCGAATACCGTGAAGCGGCGATCGAACTCCGCGCCATCCTGGCCGCGGTGCAGGCGGGTCACTGGCAAGGGCCGAGCGCCGCAAGCTATCTGGTCGCGCATCAGCCCTATCTCGGGTGGCTGTCCGACGCGTCGACAGTCTGTGCCACCACGGCCACCCAGCTGGAGCACGTCGCCGCCGCCCATCTCGTCGCGCTCGCCGACATGCCGACGCCGGCCGAACTCGCGCTCAACCACACCACCCACGCGGCACTGGTCGGCACGAACTTCTTCGGCATCAACACCATCCCGATCGCCGTCAACGAAGCCGACTACCTGCGCATGTGGATGCAGGCTGCGACGGCGATGGTCGTCTACGACGGCGTCGCAGCCACGGCACTGGCCTCGGTTCCGCGGTTGCCGCCGGTCCCCCCGATTCTTGCGAGCAGTCCAGCGTGCTCCGACGGTCTCGCGAATGCCGCGCGCATTCACGCCGTCGACACCGCGACGGCGCTCAACAGCAGTGCGAGCCTGTCCGACCTGCTGGAGGCCGTCCTGAAGATCCTGGTCCCAGCGCCCGTGTTCGACATCATCGACGCGCTCCAGAATCTCAACCTCGGCGAGATTCTGGCCTTACTTGCCACCAGTCCCGCCGCCGCGCTCTTTGCCCTGTCCCCGTTGATCACCGCCGTGTTCGGATTCATCGGATACATCAGCATCAGCCTCACCCTTTTCGCCCTGCAGATCGGTGCCGCGCTCCTACTGCTCGGGCCCGCCATCGCCTTGCCAGTTGCCATCGCCCTGTCGGATCCCGGCCGGCTGCTTCACCCTGCTGCCCCGATCCCTGCACCGGCACCTGCCGGAACAACCCCGACCGGCACGGCCACCGCAGTGACATCGCTGCCGGTGATGACGGCTCCGGCCACGCCCGCCGGTGCCGCGGCCCCCACGGCGACTCCCAGCCACAGCACACCTGCAGGCCCGCCGAGCCACACTCCCACCGCAAGCCCGGCGAGCCCGCTGCCATATGCCGTCGTCCCACCGGATTCCGAGCCGCCCACCCATCCGGGTCTGCACGGCGCGGACACGCACGGCGCTCCCACCGCCGTCGGCGCCGCCGCCTCGACAGCAGCGACCCGACGCAACGCATCACCTGGACGACGCCGCCGACGGCGCCGAGAGGACCTGCCCGGCGAGGACCACATCCACGTCTACGAAGATCTGCAGGACACCACACCCGCCGATCCCGTGCCCTCCACGGCCGTGGCCGGTTCGGGTCCCGGCGCCGGCACCCTCGGTCGTCGCAATGCCCTCGCTGACCGACGCTCTCGTGCACGCGGTTTCACCCATGCCACCGCATATCTCGACGATGACACCCCCTCTTCCGCACCGCTGTTGCCGGGCGCCTGGCCACCACTGGACGAGCGCTAACACCATTGCCCGCATAGGACCCCCAGCGCCACATCATCCCGAACCGGGACGGCGCGACGACGAAAGGAATTGCCATGGCTACCCTCACCGCCCGCCTCTCCGATCTGGCCGCCGACGTCCTGTTCACCTCGGTGCGGGTCACCGAGGTCACCGAACTGACCCCGAAGTTCCTCAAGGTGAGCCTGGGCTGCGACGCATTCACGCGCGCCCACTGGACTCCCGGCGACAAGCTGCAACTTCGTCCCCGTCGCGGATCGCTGGCCATGCGGACCTACACACCGATCAACTGGAACCCCGACGAGGGCACCACCGATGTGGTCGCCTACCGTCACGGCGACGGCCCGGCCGTGCGCTGGTTCGACAACGCCGTCGCCGGCGTCGATGCCGAGATATTCGGCCCGAGCAAGTCGCTCGATCTCTCCGACACGGTGACGCACACCGTGTTCGTGGGAGACGAGACCAGCATCGGCCTGGCCTACGCACTCCAGCAGCTCAACCCGAACGGCGTATTCCTCTACGAAGCACATGAACCGGAACAGTTGTCGAATGCACTGGCCGCGTTGGGCATTGACGCCGATTCGCACATCCTGCGCAAATCCGCCGATCGCAGAGAATTGCTGGATCACCTCTTCGAGGCCGCCGCGATCGGTCGAACGGGAGCATCGGTCGACATCGTGGTCACAGGCGACGCCGCCACGGTGAACGCCGTGCGCCGCGGTCTGAAGGCTCGTCCCGACCTGGCACTCCGGATCAAAGCGCGCGCCTACTGGGCATCCGGGTGCACCGGACTGAGCTGATTGGACCGCCGATATCCGCGCCACCCAAAGCCCTTGCAGGACAAGCACCAATGAGGAGAAGGACGAACACCATGACGCTCACGACCATATGCCGGAACCGCGCCGACCGTCCGACGTTGGCGACGATGACCGTCGTACTCACTGTCGTAGCTACGCTCGGAGCCGCTGTGGCCCGGGCCGAACCTGTGCCGACCGCACCGTCGGCCGATCAGTTGACCTCACAGATGGCCGTGATCTTCGACCTGAACGCCAACAGAGCGCAGCGCGCGTCCTATCTGGAAGCCGGCGACGCGGCGCTCCCGGTGGCAGATATCGTGGCTCGACCGATGGCGCAGCATCGGTCGATGGTGTCCATGCGCGTGGAGAATCCGACACTCGACGGCACACGGCTGAGCGCCCAGCTGGTGATGTCGGTGATGGGCATGGGAGTGCAGCACCGCCCACTGGCTTGGGTCGACGAAGGCGGAACGTGGAAGTTGTCGACCGGCTCGCTGTGCAGCATCTACACCGAGACCTCCCGAACTTCTGACTGCCCGGTGTGACGCGGGTCGTGTAGTCCCAGCATGGCCACACGCACGCCTCAACGCGCCTTCAAGCTTTCGCCGTGACGGCGATTCATCGGCTCGGTGACCAGTCACCCACCGCGATACGGGCAGACAGTTCGAAGAGGCCGATGGCGCACCGGTGCAGATGCTCGCCGATCTCGCGGGGTGCTCGGCCGGATAGCGCGCGTACCCAGGTTCCCTCCAGTACCACGGCCATCTTGAAGCCGGCGAGCGCTGTGTACCAATCGATCTGGTCGGTGCTTCTGCTGCTGGTGGCCGCGTAGGCCTCGATGACCTGGCGCCGTGCCGGTAGCCCACCCGCCGCCGCCAGCCGTTCCCCGGTGGCGACCGGTGCCGGGTCCTGCGGCCAGCAGGCGAGCAGCCAGCCCAGGTCCAGCAGCGGGTCGCCGACGGTGCACATCTCCCAGTCCACGATCGCGGCGACCTCGGGACGGTGTGCGTCGAGCAGCACGTTGTTGAGGTGGAAATCGCCGTGCATGATGCCCGGGCGAGGATCGGCGGGCTGGTGGTTGCGCAGCCACTGCACGGTCGGCCCGACATCGGGCAGGTCACGGGCTTCGGCATCGCCGTAGTCGTACCCGGCCAGCACGCCGACCCACTGGTCCACCTGGCGGTCGAGGAAGCTGCCGGGTTTGGCGAATCCGGCCATCGGGGTGCCGGTCGGATCGAGCTCGCCCAGTGCGGCCAGCGCGCGTGCGACCGCCAGCCCGGATTCGTGCCGGGTCGCCGCGTCCGCGCTGTAGTGCTCGCTGATGTTGTCGCCGGGGTTGAACCCATCGACCTCTTCCATCAGGTAGAAGACCATGTCCATGACGGCGAGGTCGTCGCAGCACGCGACGAGCCGGGGATGCGGGACTTCCGTGCCCGCCAGCGATGTCAGCGCCGCGACCTCGCGAAGCATCGTGCGGTTGCTCGACGGTCGGGGGTGCACCGGCGGGCAGCGCAGGACCAGCCTGCGGCCGTCCACCTCGAGCGCGATCACCCTGTTCTGGGTCCCGCCGGTCAACGCACGGGCATCGGTGATCGAGTCGCCGATACCGCGTTCGCGTAGCCAGGTCTGCACTGGGGCGAGGTCGATTTCCAGATTCACTGTGGTGGTGTGCCTTTCGTGCTGTCGACCCGAAGGGATCGCAGTCGGCGCGTCTCGGCGGAGACCGGGGCCAGTAGCTGCCCGGCCGCGACGTCGATCAGGTGGCTCAGGAACAGCGCGTGTTCGGTGCGATCAGTACGGGCCCGCAGGGCGAGTTCGACGACGACGAACCGGGTGGTGAGGAAACGGCGGTGCAGCAGTACGGCTTCGGGTTCCAACAGCGGTTCGAGCAGCGTGCGCCAACGCTGCATGCTGCTGGTGGGGGAACCCGCACCGAGTGGTTCGACCGACGGGTCCGGTCTGGTCAGCAGATCCGACATGGTTCGCAAAAAGCCGGCACCGGCGATGCCCTGATCCAGCTTGGCGCCCAGCGGCCGGACGAGTGCGGCGGCCAGCAGGGCGACGTCGCCGGTTCCACCTGCCTCATACGCGTCCAGCAGGGCGTGCCGACGACTCTCGATCTCGGGATTGTGCTTGTCCAGCAAGGCCTTGACCAGACCGTCGCGATCCCCGAACCAGTACTGGCCGGCGACGACGTTCTTCGATCCCGCTTCGCGACTGATCTCCCGCATGGACACGGCGTCGACACCGCGTTCGGCGAACAGCCGTTCCGCGGCCTCCAGCAGCCGCTCGCGGGTCTCCTTGTTCGGGGCGCTCATCCCAGTCCGCTGGCCATGCCGCCATCGACCTTGAGGATGGCGCCGGTGGTGAACGAGGCGTCCGGACCGGCCAGGTAGGCGACGGCGCCGACGATCTCCTCGGGTCGGCCGATGCGTCCGAGTGGTACCGACTGCTCGATCCGGTGCACCGTGTCATCGTTCCAGGCGGCGGTGACGTCGGTGTCGAACGGACCGGCCATCACGGCGTTGACCCGCACGGCGGGGCCGAATGCGCGGGCCAACCCGCCGGTGACGGTGTTCAGCGCTGCCTTGGCGGCCGCATACGGCAGGTCATACGGTTCGGGGTGCACCGCGGCGATGCTGGTGATGTTGATGATGGACCCGCCATCACCCCGGCGCATCAGGTCGCCGGCGCGCACCGCCAGCCGGAACGGGCCGCCGAAGTTGACCCCGACCACCTTGGTGAACAGTTCCTCACTGAGCTCGGGCAGTGACGGATAGTGCGGGGACATCCCGGCATTGTTGACCAGGACGTCGATTCGGTCGAATCGCTGTTCGACGAAATCGATCAGCGCGTCGCACTGGTCCCAGGACGCGACGTGGCAGCCGAAGCCGACGGCGTCCACCCCGTGCGCATCGCGTAGTTCGCGGGCGAGCGCATCGCAGGCATCGGCCTTGCGGCTGGAGACCACCACATGATCGCCCGCGGCGGCGAAATGGCGACACATCGCCTTGCCAAGGCCGCGGCTCCCTCCGGTCACCACGACAACTCGTCCGGCCATCTGGCGGGCACCTCCCTCTAAGCGATACAGTCGCATCGAAGTTTAATGCAACTGTATTGGAGTGTAGCTGATGTGGGACTTCTCGACGGAGCCGGAGTTTCAGGCGAAACTCGACTGGGCGGATGCCTTTGTGCGGTCCGAGGTGGAGCCGCTCGACCATGTGCTCGGCGATCCGTATGACAAGAGCGACGCGCGGGCGATGCGGCTGATCGCACCGTTGAAGGAACAGGTTCGCGCCCAACGGCTCTGGGCCTGCCACCTGACCCCCGAACACGGCGGACAGGGCTACGGCCAAGTCAAGCTGGCGCTGCTCAACGAGATCCTGGGGCGCTCGCGCTGGGCGCCATCGGTCTTCGGTTGTCAGGCGCCGGATTCGGGCAACGCCGAGATCCTGGCCAAGTACGGCACCGCCGAGCAGAAGGCCCGCTATCTGCAGCCCCTGCTCGACGGGGAGATCTCGTCCTGCTACTCGATGACCGAACCGCTGGCCGGCGCCGATCCGACCCTGTTCACCACTCGCGCGGTTCTCGACGGTGACCACTGGGTGATCAACGGCGAGAAGTGGTTCTCCTCCAACGCGCGGTACGCCAGCTTCCTGTTGGTGATGGCGGTGACCGATGACGGCCCCGACCGGCACCGGACGATGTCGATGTTCATCGTGCCCGCCGATACCCCCGGGGTGGAGATCATCCGTGACGCCGGGGTCGGTACCGAGGGCGCGGACCATTCCAGCCACGCCTACCTGCGGTATCGCGATGTACGGGTGCCCGCCGATCACCTGCTCGGCGCGCGGGGTGCCGCCTTCGAGATCGCCCAGACACGGTTGGGCGGCGGACGCATCCACCACGGCATGCGCACGATCGCGCAGGTCCGCAGGGCGTTCGATCTGATGCTGGAACGTGCCGCGTCACGCACCACTCGGCACGGTCGGCTGGCCGACCTGCAGGCCACCCAGGAGAAGATCGCCGACAGCTGGATCGACATCGAACAGTTCCGGCTGCTGCTGCTGCGGACCGCGTGGTTGATCGACAAGCACGACGACTACCGGGCCGTCCGCAAGGACATCGCCGCGGTGAAGGTCGCCATGCCGCGGGTTTTCCACGATGTGGTGCAACGGGCCATGCAGTTGCACGGTGCACTCGGGATCTCCAACGAGATGCCGTTCTCGGCCATGATGGTCGAAGCACAGGTGATGGCGGTGGCCGACGGGCCGACCGAGGTGCACAAGTGGACCCTGGCCAAGAGTCTGTTGCGCGACGTGGTCCCGGGAGACCCGAAATTCGGCTCGGGTCACCTGCCGACCTTGCGCGATGCCGCACGCGAGCACCTCGCCGCGCGGCTCGAGGCGGCGGCGGCCGACCTGTGATGCGCGCGGCGGTGATGTCCGGGGTGGGAGCCCCGCGCCTTGTCGATATCGCGGTTCCCGAACCGGGGCCCGGTGAGGTGCGGGTGGCGGTGCGTGCCTGCGGGGTATGCGGTTCGGACCTGCACCTCATCGACGGCGATATTCCGGTGCCCGAGATCCCGCTGATCCTCGGCCACGAGGCGTCCGGCGTCATCGACAAGGTGGGACCAGGTGTGTCCGCCCCCGTGGCACCCGGGGACCGTGTGCTGGTCAACCCCATCGTGGTCTGCGGGACATGCCGGGCCTGCCGCGCGGGCCGGACCAACCAGTGCCCCGACAACATCGTGCTCGGGGTGGCGCGCGGGCGCGGCGGCCGACTACGTGGTCGTACCTGCGGGCAACGTCCACCGGATACCGGAATCGATCGACTTCGCCACCGCGGCGATCATGGCCGATGCGGTGGCCGGGCCGTTCCATGCCATCCGGACCGCCGGGGTGCGCGCGGGTGACACGGTGGCGGTGTTCGGACTCGGCGGACTCGGCATCCACGCGGTCATGATCCTCAAGCAGGTGGTGGGTGCAAGGGTGGTCGGCGTCGATACCTATGACGCTGCCCTGCAGCGGGCGGCCGGGTTCGGGGTGGATATCGTCATCGATGCCCGGGCGGGCCTGCCGAGTCAGCAGATTCACGCCGAAACCGGCGGGGTCGACGCCAGTTTCGAGTTCGTCGGCCGCGCCGATACGGTCGAACAGGCGGTCCGCAGCCTACGGCCGGGCGGGCTGTGTTCGGTGATGGGAATCGGAACCGACAAGCTCGGCGGCAGCATGTCGGTCTCGACGTTCGTCGCCAACGAATGGACGCTGCGCGGATCCTACGGTTACGTCCCCGCCGACCTCGATGACCTGATCGAGCTGGTGGGCGGGGGCACGCTGCGCATCGCGGGGACCATCAGTCATCGCATGCCCCTGCACGACTACCAGCAGGGGCTGGCCACCCTGCGCGATCGCAGCCGTAACCCGATCCGGGTGGTGATCGACGTCGACAACCGGCCTACGGATGAATGACCCAGGACGCTAACGAATGTGGGGTTCGAGGAGCGTATCCCACGCGGTGGATAGCTTCTCGTACTCTTCGGCGCAGCTTTCGGCGCGGTCCTCGTTGAGGGCACCGTCGTCGACCAGGTACCGGAAATTGGTCTCGTCGGAGCCGTATACATAGCAGAGGAAGTTCGCCGATCGTTGGGGGTCGAGCGAATGGGTATCCGAGAAGTCCGTGTCGTCGTATTCGGCGACGCGGCTGCCGGCGAGAGCGTAGGACTCCGCTGCGGTCAGCAGAAAATCTTTCGAATCGTCATCGCTGGTGAGTATGTACGCGGCCATCTGGTCGGCGACATCCTCCTCCCGGCCCGTGATGGGCAGCTCGAGCTCGCCGATGAGAGCGTGCCCTAGTTCGTGGTATAGAACCGCGACGACGCTGCGATACACGGAGATGTCGAGATCGTCTCCGGTAACGCCTGCCGCCGAGAAGCTTTCACGCTCCTCGCGCACCAACTCGTAGCAGAGTTCGATGCTGTGGGCCTCCTCGTTGTAGAAGGCGTTCGATTCTCCGCAGTCAAGGCCCATCACCTTCACCTCGCGTGGAATCCGCACGTAATCGTTCATGTTGTCGGCGAAATCCTCCAGGACACTGCGGTCCCGAAGGAACTGCTCGTCGACGGCGGTTTCCGGGCTCGCGGGTTCGTATGTCACGACGAATAGTCCTTCGGGATCGACAGGCTTCGCACTTTCCGGCAGGTGCGCAATCTCGGAAGCCTGCCCATCCCCACAGGCAACCACCACGCACGCTGACAGAACCCCGAGTGCGAGTAATCGCCCGCCCGGCGGCCGGCGCCTCCGAAGGCGTCGCTGCGGCGCCACGTCGCTGCGGAAAAGGCTCGCCCACAGCGAGGTCGGGATCACGGGCACATCGACGCTCAACTCGGAGCCACCTATCTGTCCTTGGGTTCCAGCGAACCGACAGCAACGATTGCACACCCACAAGGCCCGCGCCCTCGCATCTGGTCGGTTCAGTGCCGACTCCGGTGATGGCATTCGTGAAGTGAACCGGCCGGTGCCGGCCGCGCCTACACTCGGGCCGATGACCACCATCCAGCGCCGCGCCTTCAACGATGCGATCACCAAGTTCTGGAGCTTCGCCGCGCCGGCTTACGACACGGCCTGTCTGCAGCGGTTCGTCTACAAGCCCGCCCAGGACGAGGTCATCGACCAGCTGCGGCAACGTGGCGCGACCCAGATCGCCGATATCGCGTGCGGCACCGGCATCCTGGCCGACCGCATCCAGCGCGAACTGCGCCCCGACGAGGTCTACGGACTGGACATGTCCGACGGCATGCTGGCCCAGGCCCGCAAACGCTCCGACCGCATCCGCTGGAAGACCGCACCCGCCGAGCAACTGCCCTTCGAGGACGGATTCCTCGACGCCGTCGTCACCACCTCGGCCTTCCACTTCTTCGACCAGCCCGCCGCCCTGCGGGAATTCCATCGAGTGCTACGCGCCGGCGGCATGGTGGCCGTCACCACCATGAGCCCGCGGCAGTCCTTCCCGCCGCTGCACGCGCTGTCGGCCGGTCTCGGCGCGCCCGCGCACGCGCCGACCCCGGAGGCGATGCGCACCCTGTTCACCGACGCCGGATTCGAGATCGCCGATCAGCACCGCGTACGGCGGCCGACGTGGACGCCGATCTCGGATCTGATCACCGTGGGCGTGAAGCCTTCGTGAGCCACTTCTGGCCGGCCTTCGCCGCCCGATGTAGGGCCCCGTACTCACCCAGGTAGGCGGCCACGGCACCGACCAGCGGCAGCATCCCGATATAGCGGAACACCGCCCGCGGGTGCGGACGCTTACCCAGTTCGCCGCCAATGGCGTTGAGAATGCCCGCCAGATGCCACACCTTGGCCAACACATTGTCCGGCCATGGCTCGTCGGTATCGGGGATGGGTGGGTGCGGGATCTCGCGGCCGCACAACACCGAGGCCAGCATGCGCACCGTGTCCCGCCGGTCGGTCACCCCGTACTCGCGAGCCACCGCACACAGGATCAGCGTCTGCGAGGCGAACCCGAGCAGATCCTGGATCGGTAGCCGACTGGCCAAGGCCCCCAATGCTCCCGGCCACGCCACGGCGACGGTGTCCAGCGCGCCGACCCGCCAGATCCACCAGCCGATCCGCTCGTCGCGGCTCTTCTGCTGCCAGGCCTCGGTACCCGGCAGCCCCAGGAACTCCAGATGCCGACGCACTCCGAGTGGGTCGAACCCGGCGAGCACATCGAGGATCAGGTCCGACAGTGCCACCGCCCGCGCAAGCACGTCGGCGACATCGTTGTCGGAAAGTTCGGCCTTGGGTAGTAGATCCATCACGTCAACTCCACCAGTACGGGCGCATGATCACTGGGTGCCTTGCCCTTTCGTTCCTCGCGAACGATCTCGGCGTGTGTCACCCGCTGCGCGAAGTCGGGTGAGCCGAGGATGAAGTCGATCCGCATGCCCTGACGCTTCGGGAAGCGCAGCTGCGTGTAATCCCAATACGTATATACGCCGGGGCCGGGGGTGAAGGGCCGCACCACGTCGGAGTAGCCGGCGTCCAGGATGGCCTGGAACGCCGCTCGTTCGGGTGCGGACACGTGTGTGGAGTCTTCGAACACCGCCGGATCCCAGACGTCCTCGTCAGTGGGTGCGATATTCCAGTCTCCGACCAGCGCCACCGGGCCGGTCCAGGACGTCGCCGCATCACGAAGGGCGGCAAGCCATTCCAACTTGTACGGATAGTGCGGGTCGGCCAGGGTGCGGCCATTGGGCACATACAGACTCCACACCCGCACCCCGCCGCAGGTGGCCCCGATGGCGCGTGCCTCGGCGACGTCCTGCCAGGACGGCGC
Organism: Mycobacterium sp. VKM Ac-1816D; assembly: GCF_000416385.1. Classification (NCBI taxonomy): domain Bacteria; kingdom Bacillati; phylum Actinomycetota; class Actinomycetes; order Mycobacteriales; family Mycobacteriaceae; genus Mycobacterium; species Mycobacterium sp. VKM Ac-1816D. The sequence continues at coordinate 99,620 of NZ_AOHQ01000132.1, read as the reverse complement.
ACCGTCGAACCCGATCTGCACGTCCTCCAGGCCGACCCGGGAGGCGATCGCCACCCCGTTCCACTGGCTGAGCCCCACATGCGCGATCTCGTATCCCAGCGCGGCGAACGGCATCGTCGGGAACTGGGAGTCCTTGCACTTGGTCTCCTGCATGGCGAGCACGTCGACATCGGCACGCGCCAGCCAATCGGTGACCCGGTCCACCCGCGTGCGGATCGAGTTGACGTTCCAGGTGGCGATGCGCATCAGACGGGCTCCGGGACCTTGAGTTCGCGCTTGAGCGCGGTGAAATCGGAAATTGTCTTGGTGGTGACATGCGCGACCGGCCGGGCATTGCGGCCGCTGGCCTCGGTCTTGGACACCATCACCACACCGTCGATATAGGGCTGGATGGTGGTGGCGTTCTGCACGGTGGCCACGATGACGAGCTGGAAACCGAACTTGCGGAACGCCTGCAGCGCCTGCTGGGCGAACTGGGGATCGGATTTGGAGAACGCCTCGTCGAGCATCAACTGGGCGAACACCGGCTTGTTGTCACCGCTGTCGGGATTGGCGAGGTTGAAGCTCAGCGCTCCGGCGAGGCAGAACGCCATCAACTTCTCCTGCTCACCACCGGAGTTGTCGCCCGCGTTGCTGTGCGTGCGGATCAACTCCTCGGTGCGTACATCCCACTCGGCGCAGTCGAAGGTGAATCGGTTACGCACGTCGAGCGCATCGCGGGTCCACACCCGGTCCTCGGGGGTGTTGCCCGCCAACCGGTTCCGCAGCCGCAGGATGTCGGCGTACTGCTCGAGAATCGCCTTCTTGTCACCGAGGCCGACCTCGGCGATGCGCCGCGAGATGGCCTTGACGATCTCGGTCAGCTCGGTCACCGCGGTCAGACTGCGGGGCGTGGCCCGCAGTGTCAGCCGGGTACCGCGGTTGAACTCCACCGCGCCAAGACCGGTGTTCACCCGCTCGATCTGCTCGGCGATGCGGCGGGCCTCCTGCTCGGCGATCCGGTGCAACGTCAGGATCGCATCGGGGGCCTGCTCGGTGATCAGCCGCATCATCCGCTCGTAGGCATCGGGGAGTTCGCGCTCGTCGATGTGGCGGCACACCGCGACATAGTCGTGCACCCGCTCGTCGAGATCATCGGAATCGTTGGGTATCGCATCGGGGAACGACGAGTCGTAGGTGGCGATGATGCGGGCCAGTTCATCGTGAGAACGTCTGCGGCTCTCGGTGAGTCGATCCCGCTCACGCCGGATCGCGTTGAACAGGGCCTCGCGGTAGGGCTCGGGGTTGAGCAGCTCCAGGCTCACCGGGATCTGCGCCGCATAGCGGTTGAGCAGCTCGGTGGCCTGCTCGGACACTGCCGCCGGATCGAGGCGGTCTTGCAGGTCGAGCAGCCGGGTACGACGCGAATCGAGATCGTCGCGGCGGGTCTGGATGGCGCCGCGCCGGGTCATCAGAACCTGAATATCGTTCCAGCACTCCTCGGCCCGCGTGCTCAGCGCCTCGACATCGGGATTGTCGGCGAGCAGCAACTCGTACTGTTCACGCAACCGGTCGGCGTGCCCGTCGGCGGTCTCGGTGTCGATATGGCTCCACTGCGGGAACTGTTCACAGATGGCCTTGCAGGCGGCGGCCTGATCGCGCCAGTGTTGCCGGCCCGCGGCGATCTCGTCGGCCGCCGTGCGGGCCGCCGCGAACACCTCCTCGGCCTCGGCCAGTTCTGCGGTCAGCGCATCCAGCTTGGCGGTGATATCACCCTGGTAGATGTACTCCGAGGGTTTCAGCGGGCGCCGGTCGTCCTTGATGGCCAACCGGTCGGAGTCCTTGTACAGACCGGTGTCGGTGACCGCGCGGCGGAACCTGGCGAACAGATCCGGGCTGTCCACGCAGATGTGATCACCGGCGGCGGCCAACACATCCAGGGCCTCGGCGGCACACGGGTGGCTCGGGTTCACCACGAACAGCTTGCCCGCCAACGTGTTCGGCTCGGGACGCCGATCGGGGGCATTGACCCGAACCTGATGCAGCGCCAGCCTGCCCCGCATGTTGTTCTCGTTGACGAAGCGCAACACCTTGGCATAGTGCTGATCGGGAACCAGCAGGCGCAGTCCGACCGAGCGCAGCACCTTCTCGACCGCGGCGCGCCAGCGGTTCTCCTCGGGCCGAAGGTCCATCAGTTCGGCGACATAGGGCAGCGCCGACGGGTCGATACCCAGTGTGGTGCAGATGTGTTCGCGCATGGCGACGGCGAACTCGGGAAGCGCCGACCCGACATGCTCGACGCGTTTGAGTTCCTTGGCCGCGTGATCGCGGGCCATCCGGGCGGCCTTCTGGGCGTATTCGGCGTCGGTGGAGGACTCCCGGCCGCGGTCGAGCTGGACGGCCAGACCGGCGGCCTGCTTGGACAGCTCCTCACGCAGATTCCAGAATTCGTCGGCGGTCTCGGGCACCTCGGCACCGTGCGCGCGGACCATCTCCGCGTAGGCGGCGTACCGGCGGGTGACCTCCTCGGCCTGTGCCTCGGCGGCCGCGACCTGGGACTGCAGCGGACCGATGCTGGCGCTGGCCCCGCTGATCTGCGCGTTGAGGGCGTCGCCCTCGGCCTTGGCGAGATTGAGCTGGCGGGTGATGTCGCCGTACTCGTTCTCCAGCTGGTCGATGGTGCCGTCCAGCGATTCGATCTGGGCCGGGCACTGCTGCAGGCGCTGGTGATCGGTATGCGCGCGGACCATCGGCATATCGACCAGATCGATGATGCCCAGGTCCGAGGATTCGGAGGCGTAACGCAGCTGGATCGCCTCGATATCGCCGAGCACCTTGCGCTTGCGCTGGGCAACCGCCAGCAGCTCGCGTGCCTCGACCAGCGGGTCGATCTGCTTGAGTGCCTCGGGAAGTCGGCTCAGGCTGTCCGGTTCGTCGAGCATGAAATCGCGGACGAACTGTTCCAGGCCGCCGACGCTCTTGAGTGACTTGGCCTTGCCAAGCAGCTGCTGGGCCGCCTCGGAGGCGCGGATGCCGATGGCGGCGTAGAGCTGGGCCAGGTACTGCGATTCGACCTTGGTGGAGAACCGCCAACCGTGTGACGCCCCGTCGCTTCGCTCGCCCCGGGAGTCGGTGAAGACCTTGCTGTCGAAACGTCCCGCCGCCCACCGATTGCAGACACCCTCGATGTCCAGATCGCCGTCACCGAGCACGAACCGGCTCGACGAATCCGAACGGGACTCTCCGGTCAACCATTTGAGCACCAGACCCGTGATGGTGCGCCCGGTGTTGGAGGTGTAGGTGACCGCGACCGCCGACCAGGTGGTGCCGTCACCGCGCAGATACATCACCTGGCTGGTGCCACCGTCGCTGCGCTGACCCCACGCGCCGCGGACGTACTTGTCCACGGTGCGTCGCCCGGCGCTGGAGCCCGCGGCGGTGTTATCGCCCGAGGCGTTGAAGTTACGCCGGTTGAACGGCAGGAAGCCCAGTGAGATCGCATCCAGCAGAGAGGATTTACCGCTGCCCGACGATCCGGCGATCAACGAGCCGCCGGCGTTGATCGGGATGGAGTGGTAGCCGTCGAAGACACCCCAGTTGATGACCTGCAGGCGGGACAGATGGAACTGCTCGCTCATTCGGCACCACCTTTCGACAACTGCTCGAACTGCTGCTGCAGTTCGGTGATCACCGACGCGGTCATGATCGCGGTGATGACGGGGCTGACGGTGTAGGAATCCTCGTCATCGCGGGTGCGGCGCAGGATGTCCAGTCCGGCCAGCCGGGCGATCGCGGCGTCGATACGCGCGGTGAACGTGACGGTGTCGCGGTCGGTGTCGTTGAGCACCCCGGCGAACAGGCCGTGCACCTCGTCGCGGGTGATCAGGAAGCTGACGTCACCCCCGGCGCGCATCATCTGCGCCAGATGCAGCGCCAGGATGGAGTCGTAGGTGCCCAGCGGTTCCCGACGCAGAAGCTTTGCGCCCCGTGTCGGTTCGTAGCGGGCCTGTTCGATGTAGGCGATGTCGACCTGCGCCGAGATCTGCAGTTGTAGGTCCAGTTCGGAGAGCCGGACGGCCAGATCGTTGCGGTACTCCAGGATCCAGCTGTAGATGTCCGGATCGGCCTCGCCGCTGACGTAGCGCCGGGTCAGCAGATGCTGCAGCGCCCAGCAGGCGCGGTCGGGCAGCACGCTGACATCACCGTCGAACCGTGGTCTGCGTGTGCCGGTGCTGCGCCCGGAGCGGTCGACATCGGGCAGCGAGGCGAAATCGACTTCCGGTGTGGAGGTCGTGGCGTCGGTCATGAAGCAACCTCGGTGACGGGTTCGGTGAACATCAGGTGCGGGACCTCCATCTCGCGGTCGTGCCCGTCCAACGAGTGGAAGCGCACGGTCACCGACTCGGTGACCGCGGGGGCCGGTTGTTTGAGCGCCCAGGACCACAGCACGATGACATGACCCAGGTAGGGCGCGTCGAGCATCGCGCACGCGTCCGGAAGGGATACCGGCAGAGCGGAATTGAGCATTTCGGTCAGTGCGGGTGCGTCCACCTGGGTGGTGAGCGAGGAGAACGTGCTCAGATCGACTTCGCCCTGGGCGATCTCGGCCGGTTTCGGCGAGGACAGGTCGTTGATGCGGAAGCTGAGCGCGCCGACCGAACTGATGGCGTGCCGGGCCAGCGGCACCTCGATATCCAGGCGAGAGTCGGTCAGCGACTCCTTGAGCAGCGTGCGCGCGGCGCCGATGGCCTCGTTGAGCTGGCGGGCCACGCCGCGGCTCTGCTCTAGGGTGCCGAAGGCGGTGAACCGCTTGACCCGCTGTGCGCAGCGCTGCTGGATGCGTTCCACCTCGTCGATCTGGTGGCCGACGAGTTCGAAGAAGTTGGCCATCACCTTGCGCAGGGCCGGGTCGAGCTCGGGCAGTTGCGAAGCGACGGTGGCGATATCGGCCTCGAACTCGGCGCGCTGCTGCGGATCGTTGATCATGTGCAGGAACGCGCGATGGGAGTCGCGGCCCGCTGAGTCCCAGGCGGCCTGATAGTCGGCGTACATCTGGCGCTGCCGGTCGCGGTATTCCAGGTTGGTGTCGATCGGGTCGTCGAGTGCGGCGGTGGCCTGCTCGATCATGTTGCCGTACAGGCCGATATCGGTGATCAACCGTTCCATCTGCATGGCGATGGCGCGGGCCTCGTCGTACATGGCGACGGTATCGGGCTCCGGGCGGGTTCCCGCGGCGAGTTCGTCGAGTTCGGCGTGCAAGGCGGCGATCTCGGCCTCGATACCGGCCCGGATCCGATCGGGATCATCCCCGGCGCGGGTGGCGACCTGCTTGAGCCGGGCGGCGATTCCGTGGATGGACCCGCCGGTGGCGATGGTGTCGTTGCGACGCACGCCGCGCACGAAGTCCAGCGCCCGGCGGGCGTCCTGGGTCAGATAGCAGACGTTGCGCTCGACACCCGCGTGTTGGCTGGCGACCCGGTGCAGCCAGCCCTGGCTGGCCCACGATTTGATCAGGGCGAGGCCGGACTGTTCTCCTGCCTCGTGCAGGGTCTCCAGATCGCGCTCGAGGCGGACGACGAGGTCGGTTTCGCCGACCAGTCCGTCGAAGAGGTGGCGTTCCATCAGCGTGGCGTAGACCGCGAGATTCGACGTGGCCAGCAGGCGCAGCGCGCGGGACGCCTGCACCTCGCGATTGGCATCGAGTAACTCACGCATGGAGCACGAGGCTATCTGCGCGCACGTAGCGATGCCGGTGGTGGAGTGCGAACCCCAGCGACTCATACAGCGCCCGGGCGGGCGCGTTGTCCTCGAGCACCTGCACATATGCCCGGGTCGCGCCCTGTTCGGCGCCCCAGGCCGATAGAGCGGCGAAGACCTCGCGGGCCAATCCCTGCCTGCGGGCGGACTCCGCGACACGCACGCACGACACGCCGAGCCAGCGGGTGCCCTCCGGTGCGGTGGTCACCGCGCCCCGCCCGACGGCGTCACCGACGGTCGCGAAGGTCACCGTTCCGTCGATCACAGCGGTGAGGATGTCCGGCGGCACGTCACGTTCGTAGATCCGCAGCCAGTGCTCGTCGGGAGCCGCTGCCAGCGAGACGGCGGGCAGGCGCGGCGTGGGGGAGAGATCGTGGACGAGCACGCGGGTCGGCTTCACACCCGGGGCCTTGATCGGCAGCAGCCGTTCGGGCAGCGCCAGCCACGGGCGCAGACCGCGCCCGGCATACCAGGAGACGATCTCCGACAGCGCCTCTGTCGATGACGAGAACAGCAGTGGGACAGCCGAGTTGGCCCGGCTGGTGTGACCGGATCCGGCCCGCAACAACCAGCCGTCTTGCCAGTGCTGCTCGGTGCCGGGCCAGGCCAGCGCCGCGGCGTGCTCCAGCGCGCGGATCTCGGAGTTGCGCACCGGACGGTGGGACAGCTCGCGCACCGACACCACGTCGGCGGGATCGATCGCGACGTCGTCCCCGGATTTCGGACGGACGATCACGGTGGGGGTGAGTGCCTCCAGATGACCGACCACATCGGTCAGGCCCTCGGAGGTCCGGTAACGCAGGGAGACCCTGCTGCCGCGGGATGCCGCGAAAGGCACGGTTAGTGGCCGAAGGGGTCGGGATCCTCGCCGGGCAACCAGCTCAACCCCGGAACCCCCCACTTGTTGGACTTGACCATCCGCTTGGCCGCCCGGGCATGCCTGCCGATCAGCCGATCGAGATAGGTGAACCCGTCCAGGTGTCCCGTCTCGTGCTGGAGCATCCTGGCGAACAGCCCGGTTCCCTCCAGGGTGATCTCGGTGCCGTCGGCGTCCAGGCCGGTGACCCGCGACCAGGACGCCCGCCCGGTGGGGAAGGACTCGCCGGGCACCGAAAGGCAACCCTCGTCGTCATCGTCGGGATCGGGCATCGTCTCGGGGACCTCGGAGGTCTCCAGCACCGGGTTGATCACGACGCCGCGCCGGCGGGTGGTCTTGCCGCGATCATCGGCACAGTCGTAGACGAACACGCGTTCGGTGCGCCCGATCTGGTTGGCCGCCAGGCCAACCCCGTTGGCGGCGTCCATCGTGTCGAACATGTCGGCGATGAGCTCAGCCAGCTCGGCAGGTAAGGTCCCGTCGGCGCCAACGGGCACCGGCGTGGTCGGAGTGTGCAGGACGGGATCTCCCACGATGCGGATCGGTACGACAGCCACGATTGGCAAGCTTAAGTCAGCCGACTCGCGGGTAACGATCACGCCTCAAACTCCGGCGCCGTGATTGAATGAGCGCCGAACAACACCAATGTCATTTGCGAGTGAATCGGAAGGGTCCAAACAGCGATATGGATGGCGCCATCGCGCGGACCGGCCAATCCGGGGACGACTCCGAACCTGCGGACGGGCTGACCCGCCGCGAACACGACATTCTGGCGTTCGAACGCCAGTGGTGGAAGTACGCAGGGTCCAAAGAAGACGCCATCAAGGAGCTCTTCTCGATGTCGGCGACCCGGTACTACCAGGTACTCAACGCGCTCGTCGACCGGCCCGAGGCTTTGGCCGCGGACCCGATGCTGGTCAAGCGGCTGCGCCGGGTGCGCGCGAGCCGGCAGAAGGCCAAGGCCGCCCGGCGGCTCGGTTTCGACATCACGTGAGCCGTTAGGCTGGCCCCGATGAACCAGCGAGACTCTTCCGGGCTGCCCCTGCGCGCCATGGTGATGGTGCTGCTCTTCCTGGGTGTCGCGTTCCTGCTGATCGCATTTCAGTACATGGGATCCGATGACGACGACGCCTCGGACGAATCGGTCGCCATCAGTGCCACGACGACCAGCAGCCCCACCTCCAGTGCCGAACCGACGCCCGCGGCCCGCGATGCCGAGGTGCGCGTCTTCAACACCTCCGAGGTCGCTGGTGCGGCCGAGGGAGCGGCCGACAGGTTGCGCGAGGACGGCTGGAACGTGACCGAGACGGGCAACCTCGTGTTGGAGGGTCTGCCTGCGACGACGGTGTTCTTCGGCAGTGAGCCGGGGGAGCGCGAGGCCGCCGAGGAGGTCGGCCGTCTGCTGCAGGCGCCGGTCGAACCGCGGCGCCCCGAACTCGTCGAACAACCGCCGGGCGTCATCGTGGCGGTCACCGGCTAGGCTCTCGGACATGCCGATCTCAGCTCCGCTCCGTCTTCTTGCCGCCGCCGCTCTGACCGTGCCGATTGCCGCCGCCTGCGCACCGTACGAGCCGGAGGCCACCTCGCCGGGAACCACACCGCCGGTGTGGACCGGATCGCCGTCGCCGAGCGCGCCCGCCGCAGGCGGACACGGCGAGGGTGAGGCGCACGGATCGGCGGCCGGTGCCGAGACGCTGACCGCGGAGCTGAAGACCGCCGATGGCACCGACGTCGCGAAGGCCACGATCGACTTCACCGGTGGATTCGCCACCGTGACCGTCGAGACCACCGCCGCCGGCGAGCTGACCCCGGGCTTCCACGGCCTGCACATCCATCAGGTCGGATCCTGTGAGGGCGACTTCACCAGCGCCGGTGGGCACTTCCAGGCCGAAGGCCACTCCGGGCATCCCTCCAGCGGCGATCTGAGTTCGCTGCAGGTGCGCAGCGACGGTTCGGCGAAGCTGGTCACCACGACCGATGCATTCACCGCAGAGGAACTGCTGGCCGGCACCAAGACCGCCATCGTGATCCACGAGAAGGCTGACAACTTCGGCAACATCCCGCCCGAGAAGTACCAGCAGATCAATGGAACTCCCGGCCCCGACCAGCAGACGCTGGCCACCGGTGACGCGGGCGGTCGAGTGGCCTGCGGTGTCTTCTCCGCGGAGTAAGAACCGCATCGACTTCGCCGGGTCACCCCGGCCGACCGTCGGTGTCGAGTGGGAGTTCGCGCTCGTCGATCCCGTGACCCGCGACCTGTCCAACGAGGCAGCCGCGGTGATCGCCGAGATCGGCGAGACCCCGCACGTGCACAAGGAGTTGCTGCGCAACACCGTCGAGGTCGTCACCGGCATCTGTGAGACCGTGCCGGAGGCGATGACCGATCTGCACGACACCCTGGTCCCGGTGCGGCGTATCGCCCGCCAACGCGGGATGGAGTTGTTCTGCGCCGGAACGCACCCGTTCGCCGAATGGGAGATGCAGCAGCTCACCGAGGGGCCGCGGTACGCCGAGCTGATCAAACGCACCCAGTGGTGGGGCCGACAGATGCTCATCTGGGGCGTGCATGTGCACGTCGGGATCTCCTCCGGGCACAAGGTGATGCCCATCATCACCTCACTGCTCAACCACTACCCGCACCTGCTGGCCCTGTCGGCCTCCTCGCCGTACTGGGACGGTGAGGACACCGGTTATGCCAGCAACCGGGCGATGATGTTCCAGCAGTTGCCGACCGCGGGTCTGCCGTTCCACTTCCAGAAGTGGTCGCACTTCGAACGGTTCGTCCACGACCAGAAGAAGACCGGCATCATCGATCACATGAACGAGATCCGTTGGGACATCCGGCCGTCCCCGCATCTCGGCACGATCGAGGTGCGCATCTTCGACGGGGTGTCCAACCTGGCCGAACTGGGCGCACTGGTGGCACTGACCCACTGCCTGATCGTGGACCTGGACCGCCGGCTGGATGCCGGTGACCAGTTGCCCACCATGCCGCCCTGGCATGTGCAGGAGAACAAGTGGCGCGCAGCGCGTTACGGGCTTGATGCGGTGATCATCCTGGATGCCGACAGCAACGAGCGGCTGGTCACCGAGGACCTCGACGACCTGCTGAACCGACTGGAGCCGGTAGCCGACTCGCTGGGCTGCGCCGACGATCTGCGCCGCGTCGAGCGGATCTACCGCGACGGCGCCTCGTATCAGCGCCAGCGCCGGGTGGCCGAGGAACACGACGGTGACCTGCGCGCCGTGGTCGATTCGCTGATCGGTGAGTTGAAACTGTGAACACCCCGCCGCCGACAGCCATGTTCCCGCTGGAGGTGGCGATGCTGCCGGGCGAGGAACTGCCGTTGCGGATCTTCGAACCACGTTATTCGGCAATGATTTCGGACTGCCTGGCCGGCTCCGGTGAGTTCGGGGTGGTGCTCATCCAGGCGGGCCGGGAAGTCGGCGGCGGCGACGTGCGCAGTGACGTGGGGGCATTGGCGCGCATCGCCGAGCACACCGACCTGGGCGCCGGCAAGTACCGCCTGCGCGCTGTTCTCGGGGAGCGCATCCGGGTGACGCAGTGGCTCGAGGACGACCCGTATCCCCGCGCACGCACCGAGGCATGGCCCGACGAGGACGGCCCGATGGTCACCGGCGGGGACATCTCCGATGTCGAAGACACCGTGATGGCCCTGTTCGAGCGAATCGCCGCCGCCCGCGATGCGGTGCTGCCGCCGCGTGAGGTGCTGCTCGGTGGGCCGGAGCCCGGGCAGAGCCCAGGAGATCGGTTGTACGCGTTGGCCGCCCGGATACCGATCGGTCAGGCCGACCGGTACGCCGTGCTGGCCGCCCCGCACGCGTCCGCGCGGCTGGCGGCGCTGCGCGAAGCAGTCGAGACGGTGGCGGCGCTGGTGGAGTTCCAGCTGTCGGAGTGACTACTCGGGACTGAAGTCCTGGAGACGCAGTCGCTCCAGGGCGGTTCCGTCTTCGAGTTCGTGACGGTTCTCTGGGTGCAGCCAGTAGTGGCGGATCATCCAGTAGAGCGTGGCACCGTGTGGGACGTATCCGTCGAGATGGTGGATCACCAATCGATCGTCGGATCCCTTGCTGCGCAACACCGCGGGATGGTGGGCTCTGATTCTCGGTGCGATATCGACGATGTCCTCGATGCGGTCCCACGGCACCGCTCGGGTGCGACGTACATCGGCGTACTCCACCCGATCGGCCGAGAGTCGGAGAAATGTCTTATGCCCCCGCGATGCCACCGCGACCGTGCCGTAGAGCGAGAGCAGCAGCACATTCGACATCGCGAAGAATGCCTTGAACTCCTTGCCCTCCGGGACTATCGAGATCGTCTTGCCCGCCAGATACCCGGTCACCGATGCGGCGGAGCAGATCACCAACGCCAAGAAAGCCACAAAGAGCAACGCCATCGCCACCGGGTGCGAACGAAAGGTCGTCCCGGCGGTGGATGCCTCGGCACGAAGGGTTTCCGATCCGAGTTTGCCCACCGCGATAGAGGCGACGAAAGCGGTGATCCCCGTTGCGAACATGCTCGCCACCGTGGCGGACGTCACGTCGGAAGCGGCGATCGCATCGACGGTTTCGAAGGCGCAGTACACCGAGATCACCGCAGCGATCAGCACCGCGAACGGGATCAATGCCGGCCGGGATTTCCAGTTGGTCGGATCGGGCAGTTGCTGATGCACCAATTCGGGTGACTACTCCGGGTCGGGCAACGGGTTGTGCTTCAACTCGTCGGCAACCAGGCTCTCCTGCACATTCTGCTCCCGGTAGGCGAGCTGGCCGACCCGGTTGGCGACCACGGGCGCGGTGAAGAGGGTGAACAGCCCCGCCAGGATGATCATGCCGACATCGGGATGTCCCCGCAGCTGCACCGCCGCACCGGCCAGCACCAGCAGCAGACCGAGCACCTGTGGCTTGCTCGCGGCATGCATGCGGGTCAACGTGTCCGGGAAGCGCACCACCCCGATGGCGGCGGTCAACGCCAGCCCAGACCCGCTGAGGATGAGAACCGCGGTGATGACATCGGCAATGGTCATGAAGCTCTCCGCTCGTCCGGATCGCGGTCGGGCACGCGGAATCGGGCCACGCTCACCGATCCGACGAAACTGATCAGCGCCAGCGCCGTCAGGCTGTAGGTGACGGTGCTGTCCAGACTGAACGCCGCCCAGGTGCCGATGCCGCACATCGACACCGCCACAAAGGCATCCAACGCCACCAGCCGGTCCAGGGTGGTGGGCCCGGCGAGCAACCGGTAGACGGTGATCGCGGCGGCGGCCGAGAGCATGACCGCCGCAGCGATCCATACGATGTGCATCAACCGTCCTCCTTCGACGCGGAAGGTTGCCAGTCCGTGTCCCGTTCGAACGCCGCCACCATGAGTCGCTGCAGGGTCTCGGCCTGTCGGTAGAAGGCCGCGACCGCCTTCTCCGACCCGACATCCAGGACGTGCAGGTACACCAGTCGACGCTTCTGGTCGATCTCCAACACCACCGAACCAGGGATCAGGGTGAGGATGCCTGCCGCGAGGGCAAGCACGAGATCGGATTTGACGGCAAGGTGGACGCGCAACACCGCGGTCGCCGGTGGCGGTCCCGGTCGGATGGCCAGCCAGGCCACCTGGAACGAGGACACCACCAATTTGACGATGACATAAAGGATCAGGCGCACCAAGGACAGTGGCCGGACCCGCCCCTCGACGGGCACCCGCGGCAGCGGCAGCAACAGGGTGATCACCAGGGCGACCGCCAAGCCACCCAGGATGTTCGCGGCGGAGAACGTGCCCCACAGCAGCACCCACACCAGCGTCAACCAGCACAGCGTCCAGATACGTAGGGTGATCTTTCTCATTGCAACACCGCCGAGATGTATTGCTCGCGATCGAGTATCTGTTCGCCGGCTCGCTCGCTGTAGGCGTAGATGGGTCCGGCGAACACCGTGAGCGCCAGCCCCACCGCGATCAGTGCCCCGGTGGGCAACAGCATTCCCAGCGGCATCTTGCCGACATCGTTGCGATCGGCGAAGGCGATATCGTCGTCATCGTCGATCAATGCCGCGGGCACCGTGTTGGACAGGTCGCCCTCCGGCGCGTCGGCGCGAGCCCGCCAGAACGCCTTGGTCCACACCCGTGTCACCGCGTAGAGCGTCAGCAGGCTGGTGGCCACACTGCCGCCGACCAGGACCCAGGCCAACGTCGTGCCGGACTGGGCGCCGGCCTCCAGCAGGGCCACCTTCCCGATGAACCCGGAAAACGGCGGAATACCACCCAGATTCAGGGCCGGGACCACGAAGATGAACGCCAGCAGGGGACTGGCCGCCGCCAATCCGCCGAGGCGCTGCAGCGTCGACGCGCCGGCCTGGCGTTCGATCAGGCCGACGACCAGGAACAGGGTGGTCTGCACGACGATGTGGTGCGCGACGTAGTAGACGGCACCCGACATACCGAGGGCGTTGCCCAGGGCGACCCCGAAGATCATGTACCCGATGTGGCTGACCAGGGTGAACGACAACAACCGCTTGATGTCGTTCTGCGCGATCGCGCCGAGGATGCCGACCACCATGGTCAACAACGCCGCGACGAGCAGGACATCGTCGAGACCGCCGTCGGGGAACAACAGGGAATGTGCCCGGATGATGGCGTAGACACCGACTTTGGTGAGCAAGCCGGCGAACACCGCCGTGACCGGCGCGGGCGCGGTCGGGTACGAGTCGGGCAACCAGGCCGACAGCGGGAACACCGCCGCCTTGATGCCGAACGCCACCAGTAGCACCGCGAACAACGCCGTGCGGGTGCCTGCGGGCACATCGGTCAGGCGGACCGCGACCTCGGCCATGTTCAGGGTGCCGGTCGCCGCGTACACCAGCGCGATGCCGGTCAGGAAGATCAGCGAGGACACCATCGACACCATCACGTAGGCGATGCCGGCACGCACGCGTTCGGCGCTGCCGCCGATGGTCAAGAGCACGAAGCTGGCGGCCAGCAGCACCTCGAAACCGACGAACAGGTTGAACAGGTCGCCCGCCAGGAAGGCCGTGCACACTCCCGCGGACAGGATCAGGTAGGTGGGCTGGAAGATCGAAACCGGTTGGCGTTCATCACCGTCGCTGATGCCCTGCCCGATGGCGTAGAACACGACCGCCAGCAGGACGATCGAGGACACCACGAGCATCAGCACCGACAGACGGTCGGCCACCAGCGTGATGCCCAACGGGCCCATGCCCGGTTCGCTCTGGCCCCACCCGCCGACCTGCACGGCGACGGTGCCGTCACGGTCGACCAGATAGAGCAGCAGGGCGCACACCGCCACGACGGTCGACAGCGCGGTCAGCGAAATCAGTTGCTGAATACGGGGACTGCGGCCGGCGACCATGGCGATGGCCGCGGCGATGGTGGGAATCAACACCGGCAGGGGAGTCAGGATCTGCGCGAGGGCCATCAGCGGGATCCCTCCGCGCCCGGCAGGGCGTCGAGTTCGTCGGGTGCGTCGGTATCCCGCGAGGGCACCACATCCGGGATGTCGCGGTCCACGACATCCTCGTCCGCGCGCTCGGCGACCCTGGTGTCCTCGGGATCGTTGCTGACCTCTTCGACGGTGGTCAGCTGATACGAGCGGTAGGCAAGGGCCAACACGAAAGCCGCGACACCCATGGCGATGACGATGGCCGTCAAGATCATGCCCTGGGCCAGCGGATCGGCATCGGTCTGCGCGCCGTTGCTGGTGCGCCCGTACACCGGCGGATTACCCGACGGGCCACCGACATTGAGGATCAGCAGGTTGACGGCATTGCCGATCAGCAGCAGTCCCAGCAGCATCCGGGTCAGGGTGCGTTCCAGGAGCAGGTAGACACCGGTGCTGGTGAGCCCGCCGATCAGGATCAGTGGAACGAGGTAGGTGGTCATTTCTGCACCCTTTCCGCATCGACCCGGGCGCCGAGGCTGCGCAGGATGTCCAGAACCAGACCCACCACGATCAGATAGACACCGATGTCGAAGAACAACGCGGTGACGAGCTTGATGTCCCCGAGCACCGGTATGTCCAGATAGAGCACCGCCGAGGAGAGCACCGGGGCGCCGAGCGCCAGTGAGGTGATCGCCGTGCCCGCCGACATCAGCAGCCCGGCGCCGAGGATCTTGCCGGCATCCAGCGGCAGCGTCTCGCCGAGTTCGTAACGGCCACCGGCCAGATAGCGCAGCACCAGGGCCAGCCCGGCGGTCAGGCCGCCGGCGAACCCACCGCCGGGAGTGTTGTGTCCGGCGAAGAACAGATACACCGAGAGCACCATGATCAGCGGGAAGATGATCCGGGTGGCGACCTCCAGGACCAGCGACCGATGCCGCGGGTCGCGCAACTCGCTGCCCCGCAGCCAGGTGACATCACCGGCCGCCGGACTGTAGGCGGTCACCAACCCGATATCGGGCTGGCCCGCGACACTGGGTTTGGCCTGCGGCACCCGGGGGGCCGCACCGAAGCGCCGATTGCGGAACACCATCGAGGCCACCCCTGTTGCCGCGACGACCAGCACCGAGATCTCGCCCATGGTGTCCCAGGCGCGGATGTCGACGAGCAACACGTTGACCGTGTTGGCGCCGTGCCCCCGGTAGTAGGCGGCGTCGGGCAGTAGCGCCGCGATGGGACGCGTATCGCGCGCGGCCATGGCGAACACCGCCAGCGTCGTCACCGCCGCGCCGACCGCCGCCGACAACACCGCTCGCGGTGCGCGGCTGCGGGTGACGTTGGACCGATCGGCCTCGGCCGGCAGCGTGCGCAGCACCAGCACGAAGATCACCAGCAGCAGCGTCTCGACCAGGAACTGCGTCAGCGCCAGATCGGGCGCGCCGTGCAGGGCGAAGATGGCACCGCAGCCGTAACCGGTGACGCCGACCAGCAGCACCGCGGCCAACCGATTGCGCATCACCGTCGCACCCAGCGCGGCCGCCAGGATGACCGCGCCGATCACCACCTGCAGCGGGGAATCCCACAGCGCCATCTCGGGCCGGTTGCGGGCGCCCAGGGCCAACATGACCAGCGGCAACACCACAAGGGTGCACAGGATGACCGACTGGGTGGCCGGCAACGAACCGCGCTGGGTCTGCGCGGTCACCCGCACCGCGAGCAGGTCGAGCCCGCGCATCACGTCGTCGTAGATGCGGTCGGCGTTGCCCAGTGGGGTGAAACCGGTGCGCGCGCGAGGCAGTCGCCGGCGGCCGAAGAACACCACCGCGCCGGTCACCAGGATGAACACCGACAACAACAGCGGAACACCGAATCCGTGCCACAGCGCCAGGTAGTAGTCCGAACCGCCGGGGATGGTCTTGGCGTAATCGTCGAGCACCGCGTCGATACCCGAGGGCCACAAGCCGAACACCAGGCCTGCGGCGGCAAGGACCGCCGGCGGCACCAGGAACGTCACCGGCGGTCGGTGCATCTCGGTGACCCGGACGCTGGGTTCGGCGGTGCCCTTGTCGGCGAACGCGCCCCATAGGAAGCGCAGCGTGTACATGGTGGTGAACACCGAACCGAACACGATGCCGGCGAGCACGAACGGTGCGGCGCCGCCGAGAACCTCGCTGTGCAGCACCGTCTCCAGATCCGCCTCTTTGGCGATGAAGCCGAAGAACGGCGGCAACGCGGCCATGCTCGCGCTGGCGCCGGTCGCGATGATCAGCAGGGGCCGATGTGCCCGGCCCAGCCCGGCGAGTTTGCGGATATCGCGGGTACCGGTGGCATGGTCGATGATGCCGACCACCATGAACAGCGCGGCCTTGAACATCGCGTGCGCGCAGAGCATGGCCAGCCCGGCCAGCATCATGTCCGGACCGCCGGTGCCGACCATGACAGTGATCAGACCGAGCTGGCTGACGGTGCCGAAGGCCAGGATGAGTTTGAGGTCGTATTCGCGGATGGCGCGCCAGCCGGCCAGCAGCATGGTCAGCAGTCCGAGCCCGACCACCATCGGTCGCCAGAAGGCGGTGTCGGCGAAACCCGGGGTGAGCCGGGCAACCAGATAGACACCGGCCTTGACCATGGCTGCGGCGTGCAGATAGGCGCTGACCGGTGTCGGCGCCGCCATGGCGCCGGGCAGCCAGAAGTGCAGCGGCACGATCGCCGACTTCGACAGCGCGCCGACCAGGATGAGCGCGATGCCGACGCTGGCGGCAAGGCCGGTCGGCGGGGCGGCGATCAGTTCCGAGAGCAGATAGGTCCCCGACATCTCACCGAGGACGACGATCCCGACCAGCATGGCCAGGCCGCCGAATGTCGTCACCAACAGCGCCTGGGTGGCGGCGCGCCGGCTGGTGGCGCGTTCGGCATAGTGCCCGACCAACAGGAAGGACAGCACCGTCGTGGTTTCCCAGAAGATGTAGAGCAGCAGCATGTTGTCGCTGACCACCAGACCGAACATCGCGCCGGAGAAGGCGACGAGCTCGGCGGCGAAACTGGGCAGCCGTTTCTCGATGCGGCCCTCGTGATGGTGGAAGTACTCGGCGCAATAGAAGAGGACGAGCGCACCGATGGCCAGCACGAGCACACTCATTATCGCGGCCAGCGAATCGAACCGCAGCGTGATGTCCATCGACAGCATCGGCAGCCACGGGATGTGCACGGTCGGCACGTGCTCGGCGGTGGGCCAGTTCAGGCCGACCCAGATGAGCGACAGCAGTGGAACCAACGCCAGCGGGTAGAACGCGAGGCGCCCCCAGCGGGCCACCAGAAGGGGCGCCACCGCGGTGGCGATGACGTGGGCGAGCAAAACGACGAGCATGGCACTCCGATCGGGTTGGGTCGGGGTGTCAGTGACCGATGAGCACCCGAAGAGGGCGCAGCGGCGGGTATGACCGTTGGTACGAACTCATTCTACGTGCACGGTTTTGAGTTCATCGAACCCAGCCTGAACGGTCAGTGGCCGTCTGCGAAAGCCCGTAGAGAATCGACCTGTTGGGGATCGAGCGACGGCCGCACGTTCTCGCGGGCGGTGGCCACATCGGCTGCGGTGACGTCGGCGGCGTCGATCGATCGCCGCATCGCGGTCAGTGCGGCCTCGCGCAGCAGGGCGACGCAATCGGCCGCGCTGTAGCCGTCGAGATCGTCGGCCAGGGTGTCCAGGTCGACCTCTGGGGACAGCGGTATGGACTTGCCCGCGGTCCGCAGGATGTCGCGGCGCGCGTCGGCGTCCGGCGGCTCGACGAACACCAGGCGCTCGAGCCGGCCCGGTCGCAACAGTGCCGGGTCGATCAGGTCCGGTCGGTTGGTGGCACCGAGCACGACGACATCACGTAATGGCTCGATACCGTCCAACTCGGTCAACAGCGCGGCCACCACCCGGTCGGTCACCCCGGAGTCGTGGCTCTGCCCGCGCCGCGGCGCCAGCGCGTCGATCTCGTCGAGGAACACCAGCGACGGTGCCGAATCGCGGGCCCGGCGGAACAGTTCGCGCACCGCCTTCTCCGATGATCCGACCCACTTGTCCATCAGCTCGGCACCCTTGACCGCGTGCACGGACAACCGGCCGGAGCTGGCCAGCGCGCGCACCACGAAGGTCTTGCCGCACCCGGGCGGGCCGAAGAGCAGGACACCGCGCGGGGGCTCGACGCCGAGCCGGGCAAAGGTGTCCGGATGCTGCAGTGGCCACAGCACCGCCTCGGTGAGCGCCTGCTTGGTGGCGACCATATCGCCGACGTCCTCGAGGGTGACCGAACCGACCGCGACCTCCTCGGTGGCCGACCGCGACAGCGGGCGGATCACCGAGAGCGCCCCGGAGATATCGTCCTGGGCCAGTGCCGGCGGCGAGTTGTCGGCGCTGGCCCGCGCGGCGGCACGCAGCGCCGCCTCCCGGATCAACGCGGCAAGATCGGCCACCACGAACCCAGGGGTGCGCTCGGCGATGGTGTCCAGATCCAGATCGGCGGCGGGTACCCCGCGCAGCAACACCTCCAACAGGGCCGCGCGGGTGGCGGTGTCGGGCAGGCTCAGCCCGAGTTCGCGATCGCAGAGATCCGGGGCGCGCAGCCGTGCGTCGACGTTGTCCGGGACCGCGGAGGTGGCGATGAAGGCAACACCCTTGGTGGCCACCGCTTTCCGCAATTCGGTGAGGATCAGCGTCGCGACCGGTTCCGGTGCGGTCGGTAACAGGGCGTCGATATCGGTGATCAGCAGCACGCCGCCGGACTGCACGGAGGCCACGGCCGCGGTGACGCTGGCAAGCCGGTCGTCGCCGGCCAGGGCGCCGACCTCCGGGCCGTCGAGTTCGACGAGCGCGCGTTCGGCGCACACCGAGCGCACCAGGGTGGCCTTGCCGACTCCGGCCGGTCCGGATACCAGAACACCGAGATGGGCGGTGGCACCGAGCTTTTCGAGCAGTTCGGGTTGGTCGAGGGCGAGCTTGAGCCATTCGGCAAGCTTGCCGGCCTGGGTGTGGGCACCCTTGAGGTCATCGCGCGGGACGGCGGGCTCGGCGGGCGCCTGGCTCGGGGTCGGTGCGACGGACAGGGTGCCGTCGCCCCAGCTGACGTTCGAATTGGGTTGCACGCTCACGGTTCCCGCGGGGTCGACACCGGTGACGGTCAGCAGTTCGGAGGTCCAGGTGATACCGACCGAGGTGGTCAACGCGGTCGTCGCGGCCGAGGTCGAGGTGCCCGGACCAAGGTCGCGGGGCAGCAGAGACACCGTGTCGCCGACGGTCAGCACCTTGCCGAGCAGCGCCATCCGCAACGTCGCGGAGCTCACCGACTGGGTGGCCAGCCGGGAACCGGTCAGGGTCACCGCGCGGGCGCCGTGCACCGTCACCGGGGCCACCACGACGCCGGTGTCCTCGCGCAACCCCGCATTGGACAGCGTCACATCGTCGAGCAATGCGACCCCGGCCGGGGTGCCCGCCGGGGCGATCCCCACGACGGCGGCGGTGCTGCGCGACCCCAACAGCGATACCGCGTCCCATTCGCGGATCCCGAGCGCGGCAATGGCCTCCGGGTGCAGGCGCACCACACCGCGGCGGCTGTCGGAGGCCGACGTGTTCAGCCGGGCGGTGAGCGTCAAGCTCATGGGCGGCCCGGCGGCTTGCGCAGGCCCAGCCGCGACATCGACCGCCGGTGCGGTTGTGCCCGCCGGATCTCGCGGCGCTGGGCCCGGCGCTCCCTGGGCATCGCGTCCCAGGCCTCCGGACGGGCGGCCACCCAGCGCTGGCTGCGCACGGTGAACGGAATGATCAGCACGTAGCCGATGATGATCAGCAGCACCAGCACGTAGGGGAAGAGCAGCAGGGCGGCGGCGGCCGCGGCGATCGCGATGAGCAGGATCGGTGCGGCGTTCGGGGGCATCGACACCGATTTGAGCGCCAGCGTCGGCACCCGGCTGACCAACAGCGCGGCGTTCGCGGCGAACCACAGACAGACGAACCACGGTGCGGTCCACCATCCGTCGCCGAACTGCAGCATGGCCGCCAACGGCCCGATCACACCGACCGCGCCACACGGCGCGGGCATCCCGGTGAAGTACTGCCGGGTATAGGCGGGCTTGGAGGTGTCGTCGAGCAGCGCGTTGAAGCGCGCCAGCCGCAGCACGATGCAGACCGCGTAGAGCAGCGCGAAGATCCAGCCCACGGGCGAGGTCGGCAACAACGTCACATAGACGACCAGCGCGGGCGCGACACCGAAGTTCACCGCATCGGCCAGCGAGTCGATCTCGGCACCCATCCGCGACTGGGCATCCAGCGCGCGGGCGATACCGCCGTCGATACCGTCGAGGACCGCGGCCGCACCGATGAGCGCCAGCGCGATATGCGGTTGGCCGTCGAGCGCGAATTTGATGGACGTCAGGCCGCAGCAGATCGCCAGCACGGTCGTCGCGCTGGGCAGGATCTTCATCGCCGCCGGGCGTGGCTTGGCGCGGTCACGGTTGGACATCAGGGCAACTCGGCCAGGATCGTCTCGCCGCCGATGGCGCGCTGTCCGGCCTCGACCAGGATCCGCGAGCCCTGCGGGAAGTAGGTGTCCAGCCGGGAGCCGAACCGGATCAGTCCGTAGGTCTCACCCAGTTCCAGGGTGTCGCCGGTCTTGGCGGTGCACACGATCCGGCGGGCCACGAGGCCGGCGATCTGCACGGCGACGATGTCGACATCCTCGGGGGTGCGGATCCACAGGCTGTTGCGTTCGTTGTCCGCGCTCGCTTCGTCCTTGTCGGCCGACAGGAACTTGCCGGGCCGATGGACTACGCCCATCACCCGCCCGGCGATCGGCGCCCGCTGCACATGGGCGTCGAAGATGGACAGGAAGATGCTGATCCGGGCCATCGGGGTGTCCCCGAGACCGAGTTCGGCAGGCGGGACGGCGGTGTCCAGCAAGGTCACCAGACCGTCGGCGGGTGCCACGACGGCACCCGGCCTGCTCGGCGGCACCCGCGGCGGGTGCCGGAAGAACAGTGCACAGAAGCCGGCCAGTCCGAGCCCGGTGTTGCGCAGCCAGCGGCGGTTCTTGCCGGCGGCCGCCACGCCGAGACCCCCGGCGATGAACGGGAGGCCGGCCGGATGCAGCGGCGGGACGGTGGAACGGACCAATTCGACGAAGCGTTGGGCTTCTGAGCTGTGGTCATCGGGTGAACGCGCAGGTCTGGCCATGTTGGCTCCCGATTCTACGTTGATTTTCGGGTGGGTCAGCAGCCGGACAGGTCCCACACGTCCAACTGCGCGCCCGCGGCGAGCTGATCGACATCGGCCGGGATATCGAGCAGACAGTTCGCCGAGGCCAGCCATCGCAGGTGATGCGAGGCCGGCGGTCCGTAGCTGGTGACGGTGGTTCCGGCCAGCACGCCGCGACGGAACTGTCGCTTGCCGCGCGGTGAGGTCAGCCCCTCGGTGAGGGTGGCGCGCACGCGTGGCCGGTCGGGGAACAGCCCCATGGCCGCACGCAGCGGTGGACGCACGAACACCTCGAAGGACACCAGGGCGCTGACCGGGTTACCGGGCAGCGTGACGATCGGGACATCTCCGACCCGCCCGCAGCCCTGGGGCATCCCGGGTTGCATCGCCACCTTGGTGAACTCGACCTGCCCGCCGAGGGCGTCCTTGACCACCTCGTACGCACCGGCGCTCACACCACCGGTGGTGATGATCAGGTCGGCATCGGCGGCGTGCTCGTCGAGTGCGGCGCGGAAGGCAGCCGGATCGTCCCGCACCATCGGCGCGGTGATCGCCTCGGCACCCGCCTCGCGGACCGCGGCCGAGAGCATGACGGCATTGGACTCGTAGATCTGCCCCGGTTCCAGCGCGGCGCCGGGGGCGACCAGTTCCGAACCGGTCGACATCACCAGCACGCGCAGCCGCGGCAGGGTGCTCACCCGGTCCAGCCCCAGTGCGGCCACCAACCCCAGCGCCGCCGGGGTCAGCAGCTGGCCGGTGCGCAACACCGCGGTTCCTGCCGCGACATCCTCCCCGGCGCGGCGGATGTGCTGTCCCGCGACGGTGGCCCGCCGGATCGCTACCTGCGTCGCGGTGGTGGTGAAATCGGCGTCGGTGCCCTCCACCGGCACCACGGTGGTCGCACCGGCCGGCAGCGGGGCGCCGGTCATGATCCGCTGGGCGGTGCCGGGTTGCAGCGGTCGGGTATCGGTGCGGCCGGCGGGGATGTCGTCGACGACGGGCAGGGTCACCGGTGTCGCGTCCCCGGCGGCGGCGATGTCGGTGTCGAGCACCGCGAAACCGTCCATCGCCGAGTTGTCGAATCCGGGCAGCGAGATCGCGGCCACCACGTCCTCGGCCAACACCAGACCCAGCGCCGCCGCGGTGGGGACCGCGGCCGCCGCCCGGGGCCGGATCAGCTCACCGACGATGTGCTGATGCTCCTCGACCGACCGCATCAGAGGTCGATGTGCACGTCGGTCAGCTCCTCGGATACCTGCCACAGTCGTCGGGCCACCGCCGCGTCGTGGGACTGCTCGCTGGAGGTCACCAGCTGCGGGTGCCCCACCAGCCCGAACGAGGCGATCGGGAAGGCGGGACCGTAGTACTGGCCACCGCGTACCGCGGGGTCGGTGGCCGCGCGCAGCGTCGCCAGCGCACCCACCAGCGGCGAGTTGGTGACCAGGCCGGTGAGCGCGCCGACGCCGGGCAACGAGCTGCCCGGGGTGTGCCGCATCAGTTCGGTGTTGGAGATACCGGGGTGCGCGGCGACCGAGAGGGTCGGCTTGCCGGCCAGCCGCCGGTTGAGTTCATAGCTGAACATCAGGTTGGCCAGTTTGGACTGGCCGTAGGCCGCCACCCGGTTGTAGGGACGACGCTCCCACTGCAGATCGTCGAAGTCGATCTCGGCCTGGATCCGGTGGGCGATGCTGGCGACCGCGACGATGCGTGAGTTGTCCGCGGCCAGAACATTTTCCAACAGCAGTCCGGTGAGGGCGAAGTGCCCGAGGTGGTTGGTGCCGAACTGCAACTCGAAACCGTCGGCGGTGGTCTGCTTGGGCGGGTACATCACGCCGGCGTTGTTGATCAGCAGATCGATGCGCGGATGGTCGGTCTTGATGCGCTCGGCGGCAGTGCGGACCGACTGCAGCGAACCCAGATCCAACTCGAGCACCTGCAGATCGGCCTTCGGGGCGGCCGCCCGGATTCTCGCGGCGGCCTGGTCGCCCTTGGCGGTATCGCGCACGGCGATCACGACGCGCGCGCCGCGGGCGGCCAGCACCCTGGCGGTCTCGTAGCCGAGCCCGGTGTTGGCGCCCGTCACGATCGCCGTGCGGCCGGACTGGTCGGGAACGTTCGATTCGGTCCATTTCTGGCTCATGACCTAGAACATACGTTCCCGAGCGTCCGGCCTCGAGTGCGGCGACTTACTTGCGCAGGTTGCGATAGGCCTGGCCGATACGGTCGACGACCTCGGGGTGCCAGATGACCTCGCGGTAAGCCAAGGTCTCGTAGGTCAGCGCGGCGATGGGGTCCATCGCGGGTGCGCGCAATGCCATTTCCTTGTTGTTCATCGCCGACGCGGTGGTGGTGGCGGCGATGGAGCGGGCCAACGCGGTCGCCGCCTCGACCGACTGTCCGGCGGGCACCATGCGGTCCAGTAATCCGATGCGCAGCGCCTCGGCGGCATCGATGCGGTCGCCGGAGAACGTCAGCAGTTTGGCCTGGCTGAGGCCGACGATCTTCCACAGCGGCGAGAAGTACGGGGTCAGCCCCATCTTGATCTGGGGGTAGCCCATGACCACGTCGTCGGAGCCGATCCGGATATCGGCGAAGACGGCGATATCGCAGCCGCCGCCCAGGGCGGGACCCGCGACGGCGGCGATCGTGGGCTTGGCGTAGTCGAGCAGGGTGCCGTAGGCGCGCATACAGGCGTCGGAGTACTTGACCCGCGTTTCGCCGGTGAACCCGGACTGCAGCTGCAGATCCAGTCCCGCGCAGAAGACCTTGTCGCCGCCGGTGATGACCACGCAGGCCACCTCGTCATCGGTGCGCCAGTCGTCGAGGCAGTCGCTCATGTCTGCCATCAGCTCGAGGCTCAGCGCGTTGCGCCGGTCGATGCGGTCGAAGGTGATGGTGCCGACACCGTCGGTGATATCGGTCTTGATCTGGGTGTAGTCGCTCATCGGGATTGGTCCTTTCAGGGGTTCAGAGGCCGAGATCGCGGCCGATGATCTCTTTCATGATTTCGGTGGTGCCGCCGTAGATGGTCTGGATGCGTGCGTCGGCAAAGGCCCTGCTGACCGGGTACTCGCGCATGTAGCCGTAACCGCCGTGCAGTTGCAGGCAACGGTCGGCGACGCGAACCTGCAACTCGGTGGTCCACCATTTCGCCTTGGCGGCCCGCGCGGCGCTGAGTTGGTTCTCGGCGTGCAGGCTGACGCAATGGTCGACATAGACGCGGGCGATGTCGATCTCGGTGGCCAGTTCGGCCAGCAGGAATCTGCTGTTCTGGAAGGTGCCGATGGTGCGGCCGAATGCCGTTCGCTCACTGACATATTCGAGAGTACGTGCCAGTACCCCTTCCGCCGAGGCGACGGCGGTGATCGCCAGGGATAGGCGTTCCTGCGGCAGGTTGTGCATCAACTGGTAGAACCCGGAGCCCTCGTCGCCGAGCAGGTTGGCTGCGGGCACCCGCACATCGCCGAAGCTGAGTTCACTGGTGTCCTGACCGTGCAGCCCCAGCTTGGCCAGATTGCGCCCCTTGGTGAATCCGGGTGTGCCGTCTTCGACGACGAACAGTGACAGTCCTTTGTGTCTGTCGTCGCTGGTCCGTGCGGCGACGATCACGAGATCGCAGTTCTGGCCGTTGGAGATGAAGGTCTTGGCGCCGTTGATGACGTAGTGATCACCGTCGCGCACGGCGCGGGTGCGGATGCCGGACAGGTCACTTCCCGCGCCGGGTTCGGTCATCGCGATGGCGCCGATCAGTGATCCGTCGGTGAGCCCGGGCAGCCAGCGTTGTTTCTGTTCCTCGTTGGTCAGCTCGGTGAAATACGGCCCCAGTACGTCGTTTTGCAGAGCGATGCCCAGGCCGGCCGAGGCGTAACCGGACCGGCCGAACTCCTCGTCGAGGACCGCGTTGAACCGGAAGTCCGGCACCCCCGCACCCCCGAATCTCTCGGGAGTGGCGAACATCAGCAGGCCCTGTGCGCCTGCGGCGGTGAACAGCGACCGGTCGACCTTCTTCTCGTCCTCCCAGCGTTCGAAGTTCGGGGCGACGACGGTGTCGATGAAACCGCGCACGGTGGCACGGAACTGTTCGTGGTCCGCGGAGAACACGGTGCGCGGGGCGGTATCGGAAACGGTCTTCACGGAGGATTCCTCAGGAGAGTCGGGCCTGGGTGGCGGTGGCGAGATCCGGGATCTGGTGTAGGGCGTACTTCTGCACCTTTCCCGATGCGGTGGTCGGAATCTGCTGTACGACATGCCATTCGACAGGGAACTTGGCCTTGGCCAGGTGCGCGGAGTCGAGGTGGCGCAGATAGCTGGACGGGCCCGGCCACTGGACGCCGTCGGCGAGCACGATCCACGCCCCGACCGCCTCACCGAGGCGCGAATCGGGTACGGCGGTGACCGCGGCGGCCACTATGTCGGGGTGGGTGAGCAGCGCCTGCTCGATATCCTGGGTGGAGAACTTCTCCCCGCCGCGATTGACGATGTCCTTGCTGCGCCCGGTCATTCGCAGCCAGCCGTCGTCGAGAACGCCGACGTCGCCGGGATAGAACCAGCCGTCCGCGTCGAACTGGGCGGCGTTGAGGCCGGGGTCGGTGTACCCGGAGAACAACTGGGGCCCTCGGATCCGGAGCTCGCCGGCGCAGCCGTCGGCGAGTGGGCGGCGGTCGTCGTCGACGGCCTGGATCTGCATGCCGGGCAGAACCCGCCCGTCCCATTCGCGGCGTCGCTGCGCAGGATCGGAACGGTCACTGCCGGTGCATATTCCGGCGGTCTCGGTCATCCCGTAGTGGCGGGTGGCGAAGATGCCGACGCGCTCGGCGTCATCGATGAGGCCGGGCGGGATGGCGCTGCCCGCGCACATGTAATGCCCCAGTCGGTGTCCCGGTGCGGCGCCGCCGGCATACTGCGACACCAGATCCTGCAGGAAGACGGTGGCGCCCATCATCGTGGTGACGCGTTCGGCGTCGATGAGCTCGACGGCCTCCTCGGGTCGCCAACTGGGCAGGATGACCGCCCGCGCACCGAGGTAGGCGGGCAGGAGCAGACCCGCGACGAATCCGCTCAGGTGCGACAGGGGGGTACCGACGGCCAGCACGGTGGTCTCGTCGAGGGCGGCGCTGGAGACCATGTTGCGTATCTGAGCCAGCAGCGAACGGGAATCGAGGACGGCACCCTTGGGTGCCGATGTCGTGCCCGAGGTGTAGAGGATGAGGGCAGCGTCGTCCGGGTCTGCGGGTTCGGGCAGGTCCGGCCCGGCGGTACCGTTCGGATCGGCGTCGGGTAGCTGGTGCCACCCGCTACTCGGCTGGCCCACCGAGTAGCGAACGGCAGGCTGGTGGCCCAGATCGTGCAATATGCCGTCGATCTCGTGTTGTGGTCTGCGTGAGCCGAGGCCGGACGCGGCGGCGATCACTGCGGGCCGGGTGTCGGCGATGATTTGTCGGGTCTCGTGGGTGCGGTAGATCGGGATGACGGGAACGTCGATGGCGCCGATCCGGAACGCCGCGACCTGAAGGACGAGCGCCTCCAGGCAGTTGGGCAGCTGCACCAGGATCCGGTCGCCACGGGTCACACCGTGGCGGTGCATGTCGGCGGCCACCGCCGTGACCCAGGAATCGAATTCGACGTAGCTGACCCGGCGTTCGTCGAAGCGGAACAGCTCTCGATCGGGGAACCGGGCAGCCCGGGTCGGGATCAGGTCGCCCACCCGGCGGTCGGTCCACTCGGTCATGAATTGACCATACATGCTGTTCGACTTTTCACTAAAAAACTCGAACACTATGTACGATATTTCCATGACTGCTTACCGATACCTGTTGACCAGCATCGAAGATGGGGTCGGCATCATCCAGCTGAATCACCCCGAGAAACGCAATGCCCTGGGCTGGGAACTGCACGAGGAACTGATCGGTGTGCTGGCCGCATGGGCCTATGACGACCGGGTGGCCGCGGTGCTGTTGATCGGCAACGAGGACTACTTCTGCGCGGGCTGGGCGCTGGACGTGCTGCAGGGCACCCAGGGCGAGGAGCGGAACCGCTTCACCGATCTGGCCCTGCGTTTCATGACCGACCTCTACGACTTCCGCAAACCGACGGTGGCGGCCGTGGCCGGCGTCGCACCCGGCTACGGCATGGATGTGGCCAACATGTGCGACATCACCATCGCCTCCGCGAATGCCGCCTTCGGTTCCACCCAGGTGAAATACGCGATGAACGGCTTCTACCACGGCATGCTGCGCAAGGTGAACACCCAGCGGGCCCGGCGGATGTTCTTCACCGGCGACCCCATCGACGCGCAGGAGGCGCTGCGGGTGGGCCTTGTCGACGAGGTGGTGCCCGTCGGGGCCCTTCGGGACGCCGCGCTCACCCTGGCCAAGCAGATCGCCGAGTCCGGCGCCGAGCTGACCACCGTGCTCAAAGAGGTCGCGCTGCGGGCGCAGAACATGGATCACATCGGTGCCACGGCCTACGAGCTGCGCGTCACCCAGGACCTGCTGCAACGCGGTCTGTTCGAACGCCGTATCGACGAGGGGCTCAAACGGCTGAAGGCCGGTCGCAGCCGTGCCACCGAGCGGTTCGAGCGGAGCACCCGATGAGCGCGTCGGCGCAGACCCCGGAATTCCTGCGCGACTTCGGGACTCGCTGGGATCATGCCTGGAATTCCCATGACACAGCGCGGGTGATGGCGCTGCTGCACCCCGAGATCGTCTGGGATGACACGGTGTTCTGGCACGAGGTCCTGCACGGTACCGAGGCCGTCACCACCTATGTCGACACCATCTGGAAGATCATGCCGGATGTGCAGTTCCGGGAGGTACAGTTCTTCACCGCTCCCGACGACGGCCGCGCACTGTTCCTGTTCGAGCAGAGTGGTTCGGCGCCCGCACGATTCGGCGACGGACAGTTCCGTACCCATGGCTGCGACATCTTCCTGGAATTCCGTGACGGACTGCTCTCGAGCTACCTCGCCCAGTACGAGATCACCGAGATGATGCGGCAGTACGGCGCCCTACCGCCGCGCGGTAGGGCGATCGGCGGCAGCTACCTGCTCTCGCTGCTGGCCGCCGATCCCGGCGCGCGCTGACCCGACAGCGCGTCCCGGGTGCGCGCCCCCACCTCGTCGGGATGCAGGGGTGCCGGATGCGCGGCGAGGTCCCGCAGCGCCGAATCCAGCTCTGCCGGACTCCACGGGCTGCGGTGGCAACGCCGGTCGATACGGTCGGGGTGGCTCCACACCGAGAGTTCGGAGCCGTCGAAGCCCAGGATCTGGCCGGTGATGGTGGATGCCGACGGACCGGCGAGCGCGACGACGATGCGCGCCACATCCGCCGGTGCGCCGAAGACGTCCTGTAATGGTCCGCCCGGCCCGCCGGCCAGATCCAGCACCGGCCGCGTCATGTCGGTCAGTGCCACCGGGTAGAGCGCGTTGACCCGAATATCGTAGCGGCGCAACTCCACCGACAATGCCCGGGTGAGCGCGTTCACCCCGCCCTTGGCCGCGGCGTAATTGCTCTGCCCGACAAGTCCGAACAGCGCGCTGCCCGAGGTGATGTTGAGGATCGCGCCGCCGGTGCCGCGCATCTGCTGTGCCGCGGCTCGGCACATCAGCCAGGTGCCGCGCAGGTGGACGGCGATCACCTCGTCGAACTCGGCCACCGTCATCTTCAGCAGGCTGCGATCACGGGTGATCCCGGCGTTGTTCACCACCAGGTTCACCGGCCCGAAACGGCTGTGGCATCGCTCGACGAGATCGGCGGCCGTGTGCTCGTCGGCAACCGAACCCACGACATGTTCGAGACCGCCGGTGACCTCGGGGGCCAACGCGTCGATCGCCGTGCGGCAGGCGTCCTCGGAGCGGCCGTTGATCACCACGTTGGCGCCGGCCGCGCCGAGTGCGGCGGCGATGGCCAGCCCCAGCCCGCGGGTCGACCCGGTCACGATCGCGTTCATCCCGTCGATCACGGCGCGTCCGGAGCGTAGAGGGCGTGCCAGATGATGGCGGCCAGGGCCGCCACATGGCGACGGGTCTGGGCGGGCCCGGCGGGCCTGATCTGTTGGTAGAGACCGCGTTCGACCATCCAGACCAACCAGGCGGCGGTGCTCTCCGGGTCGATGTCGGCGCGGGCACCGCCCGCGTCCTGGGCACGGCGGATGTGTTTGGCCAGCTCGACATGCCCGACGGTGAGCAGCCCGTGGAATTCCTCGCGGACGCCGGGATCGTAGACGGATGCTTCGGCCAGCGCGGCAAGGAGTTTGGCGCGCCGCCGGTATGTCTTCACCAGGTCGGTGAAAATCTCCACCAGAGCTGCCTCGGTCACCGCGCCGTCGAGGTCCATCCACCGGCGGGCGGACTGCACCACCTCACCGACGACACCCTGGCCGACGACGCGCAGCAGATGACCCAGATCGTCGAAGTAGCTGTAGAAGGTTGACCGCGATATCTGGGCCCTGGCGATGACCTGCTCGACTGATATCTCGGAGAAGCGGTCCGACTCGGAGAGCAGATCCTCGGCGGCGGTGACGATGCGGCGCACCGACGCGGCGCGCTGCAGTTCTCGCTTGGACGGGCCGCCGGTGCTGGCTTCGGCTGCTGGCATCAGATCACTGTATCCAGGATCGTCGGGTGGTCAGGACGGGTCCCGGCGCAGATCACCGTGTAGCCGGACCAACGCAATGAACTGTCCCAGAGACCAATCCATGGTCTGCACGTCGAGGTGTTGGTGGCCGACCACGATCGACAATCCCATCGCGGCCAGCCGCGATGCCGTATCCGGATCGGCGACCAAGGCATTCACGGTGTCGAAGATCATCTGCCTGCGCATCGAATCGACCTCGTCGCGCACCCGGGCGGCACGCGGTTCGGTGTTGCTCCAGGCCCGCAGCGCCACCTCGGCCTGATGGGGCACCGACAGCGCCAGGCCCCGTAGCTGGTCCAGGCGCGCCGCCGG
Source organism: Mycobacterium sp. VKM Ac-1816D (assembly GCF_000416385.1). NCBI lineage: Bacteria > Bacillati > Actinomycetota > Actinomycetes > Mycobacteriales > Mycobacteriaceae > Mycobacterium > Mycobacterium sp. VKM Ac-1816D. The sequence continues at coordinate 69,422 of NZ_AOHQ01000132.1, read as the reverse complement.
ATCCTCGGTGGCGGTGACCTTGCCGAGCAGCCGTTCGGTCAGCTCGATCTCCCAGTAGGTCAGGAACTGGTCGACGAAGTCGTTCCAGTCGCGAAACCAGTTGTAGAACGAGCCGGTGGTCATGCCCAGTGACCGGCACAGCGTCGTGACCCGTAACGCCCCGAAGCCGTCGGCGGCCATCAGATCCAGCGCACCGCGGAAGTAGTCGTCCCGATTGACGCTGGCCATCGATCTGTTTCCCGTCTGCCGCAGCTGCGATCGGCGCCCATGGCCTCAGCCGGTGATCATGGTAGCGGCGTCGGGTGCCTCGCCACGCCGGTCGGTGCTCCGTCGGCGGCTCACCGTGCCGATTCCGGGCTGAAGCGCACCTGCTGGCGCTTGATGCCGTTGATGAAATTGCTTGTCAAATAATCGGGTTCGCCGACGGCCTCGATATCGGGCAGGCGGCGGAACAACTCGCCGAAGATGGCCTTGAGTTGCAGTTTGGCCACATGACTGCCCAGGCAGTAGTGCGGTCCGCGACCGCCGAAACCGATGTGCGGATTGGGTTTGCGGCTCAGATCGAAGCGCTCGGGATCGGCGAAGGCCCGCTCGTCCCGGTTGCCGGAGTTGTAGAACAGCACCACCTTGTCCCCGGCCTCGATGGTGACACCGTTGAGGTCGAAGGACCGCAGCGCGGTGCGCCGGAATGTCATGACCGGACTGGCCCAGCGGATGAGTTCTTCGACCGCGAGGTCGACGCGCCCGTCGAAGTCGGCCAGCAGATACGCGCGCTGATCCCGGAATTCGGTCAGGGCTCGGATGGTGTGCGTGGTGGTCTGCTTGGTCGTGTCGTTGCCGGCGACGCAGAGCAGGACGAAGAAGGACCGGATCTCCTCGTCGGTGAGTTGGACACCGTCCACCTCGGCCTGGACCAGCGCGGAGACGAGGTCGTCGCGCGGGTGTGACCGGCGGGCGTCGATGAGCTCCTGGCAACGGGCGTGCAGCGTGGTGATCCCGGTGAACATGGTGGTGAGCGGGTCGGTGGCAGAGGTGCTTTCGTCATCCCATGCGGTCAGCGGGGTGGCCGCGTCGGTGACTTCCTGGCGCTGCTCCTCGGGGATGCCGATCATCTCCGAGACGGTCCACATGGGTAGGCGTGCCGACACCGTCTCGACGAACTCCACCTCGCCCCGCCCGGCGATGTCATCGACGATCTGGCGGGCCTGACGGAAGATCTGGTCGGCGATCAGGTTGATCCGCCGCGGGGTGAACACCGAGCTGACGATGCGCCGCACCTTCCCGTGCCGCGGCTCGTCCATGGACAGGATCGACGATGCCGCCTCGAGGACCTCGGTGGGCATGTCTTCGAAGGTGACCCCGCCGGTGGCCGAGGAGAACACCTGCGCGGTGCGACTGACGGTGACGATGTCCTCGTGGCGGGTGATCGCCCAGTAGCCCGGCGGGGAGGCCTGGCCCAGCAGATCCATCATCGGGCTGCGGATGGGGCGCTGCCAGCTCACCGGTCGGTCCCGGCGGAGCTGGGCGAACAGTGCGTCGCGTTCGGCGCTGGGGCCGTCCCACACCCAGGGCTGGGACAGATCGATGGCGTCGTGCTCGCGCTCGGTGGATGTCAGGGTCATTGCCGGCTCCTCGGTCGCTGGTCGGAACGTCCTGTGCATGACGTGGCTCACATTAACATAAATTAAATTATGTTAAAAAGGTGTTTGGTGCGAATCGTTCCCGAAATCTACGGGCTGTGCATAAACAATATTACGATCTGGTGGGGGAGCCCGGTGGCCGACGTGGACCGCGCGCCTTAGTCTCGCTGCATGGCTACCGGCGGAGTGCTGTTCGACATCGATGGTGTGCTCGTCACCTCGTGGCAGCCGATTGCCGGCGCCCGGGAAACCCTGCACGCGTTGGCGGTCAATCAGATCGCCCGTGCATACCTGACCAACACCACCACCCGAACCCGGGTGCAGATCGCCGATCTACTGACCGAGGCCGGGATGGACGTCACCCCCGACGAGGTGATCACCGCGGCGGTGTTGACCGCCGATTTCGTCAGGGACCGTTATCCCGGTGCACGCTGCTTCCTGGTGAACAGCGGAGACATCGCCGACGATATGCCCGGTATCGACCTGCAGGCCTCGGTGGACACCCACGGCGGACCGATGCCCGACACCCCCGATGTGGTGCTGCTCGGCGGCGCGGGTCCGGAATACGACCACGTCACCCTGTCGTGGGTCTACGACTGGATGGCGCAGGGGGTTCCCGTCGTGGCCATGCACCGCAGCATGTCGTGGACGACGACCGAGGGCCTGCGCATCGACACCGGCATGTACCTGGCAGGTATGGAGGAGGGCTCGGGCCGCAAGGCCACGGCCGTCGGAAAGCCCGCGCCGGAGGGCTTTTTGGCATCCGCCGCACGCCTGGGTGTCGAGCCCGACGAGATGTACATCGTCGGTGACGACCTCAACAACGATGTGCTTGCCGGCCAGGTCGTCGGGATGACCGGTGTGCTGGTGCGCACCGGAAAGTTCCGGCAGCAGACGCTGGACCGTTGGGCCGCAGACGAATTCGCGATGCAACCCAATCATGTGATCGACTCGGTCGCCGATCTTCCGGGGCTGCTCGGTCTTTAGCGCTGCGAGGACGAGCGCAGGCTGCGCACCGCATCGATGCGCGCCTTGATCTGCTCACCGGTGGCCGCGGCCAGCACCGGGCCGCCGCAGAGCTGACGCAATTCGTTGTGGATCTGCCCGTGGGTCTTGCCCGTGCGGTGATGGGCGATGGACACCAGGGCGTTGAGTTCGCGTCGCAGTTCCTGCAACTGGCCGTGCGTGGTGCGCGGTGGAGGGGGGCTGCCGGCAGCGGCGGCCGCCGCGCTGCGCTTCTGGAGTTGCTCGTCCTGCCGCTTGCTGAGCAGATCGCGCATCTGCGAGGCGTCGAGCAGGCCGGGGATGCCGAGATAATCGGCCTCCTCCTCGCTACCCGCGGCCGCGGCGGTGCCGAAGGTGGAACCGTCGAAGATCACCTGGTCGAGTTCGGCGTCGGCGCCGAGTGACTCGAAACCGCGGTCCTGATCGGACTTCTCGTCCTTGGTCTTGTTGGCGTCGGCGATCAGCTCGTCGTCGAGACCGTCGGATTCGCGGTGCGGCTTGCCCAGCACGTGGTTGCGCTGCGCTTCCATCTCGCTGGCCAGCTGCAGCAGGTTGGGCACCGAGGGCAGGAAGATGCTTGCCGTTTCACCGGGGCGCCTGCTGCGCACGAAGCGGCCGATCGCCTGGGCGAAGAACAGCGGCGTCGAGGCACTGGTGGCGTACACGCCGACGGCCAGCCTCGGCACGTCGACACCCTCGGACACCATCCGCACCGCCACCATCCAGGGCGTGGACGCCTCGGAGAACTGTGAGATCCTGCTCGATGCCGTCGGGTCGTCGGAGAGCACCACCGTCGGCTCCTGCCCGGTGATGGTGGTCAGCAGTTTGGCATAGGCGCGGGCAGTGGTCTGATCGGAGGCGATGATCATGCCGCCGGCGTCGGGCACGTGCTCGCGCTTCTGCATCAGCCGCTTGTGGGCGGCCGCGATCACCGCGGGCATCCACTGGCCCTCCGGGTTGAGCGCGGTGCGCCACGCGCGGGCGGTCTGCTCGGCGGTCAGCGGTTCCCCGAGCCGGGCGGCGTGCTCCTCACCGGCGCTGTCCCGCCAGCGGGCCTCCCCGGAGTAGGCCATGAACACCACCGGCCGCACGACATTGTCGGCCAGCGCGTCGGCGTAGCCGTAGACGTGGTCGGCCTTGGAACGCGCGAAACCCGCGGCATCGGTCTCGTAGGTGACGAAGGGGATGGGGCTGTCATCGGAGCGGAACGGGGTTCCGGTCAGGGCCAACCGGCGCGTCGCGTCGTCATAGGCCTCCCGGATGGCGTCGCCCCAGGACTTGGCATCGCCGCCGTGGTGGATCTCGTCGAAGATGACCAGCGTCTTGTAGTTCTCGGTGCGCACCCGGTGCCGGGTCGGGTGACTGGCCACCTGGGCGTAGGTGACGACGATGCCGTGATAGTCGCTGGAGGTGTGCGAGGCGGAGTTGCTGAACTTGGGATCGAGCGCCAACCCGAACCGGGACGCGGACTGCGCCCACTGGGTCTTGAGATGCTCGGTGGGGACGACCACCACGACCTGGGTCACGGTGCCGTCGGCCAGCAACTCCGAGGCGATCCGCAGAGCGAACGTGGTCTTACCGGCGCCAGGGGTTGCGACAGCAAGGAAGTCCCGCGGCTTGGCCGCCAGGTACTTCACCAAAGCCCGACGCTGCCAGCTCCGCAAATCCTGGGTGCTGGGCGCTCCACTAGCCGACACCCGAGACTCCTATCTGGTCGAAGGGCAGTCTAGGGCAAGGGGTTCCGGGTACGCATATCCGCTGCGCGAGTCCCGCGTCCGGCGGCGTGTCAGACGAAGAAGTTGTCGTTGTCGATGAACCACTGGGTGCGTTCGTCGTCGGTCAACTCGCCGAGGCGGGTCAGGTTCTCGAAGTAGTGCTCGCGTGGCGCGCCCGGAGCAAACAGCATCAACATCGCCGCCGGTGCGTCGGCAGTGTTGCGGAAGCCATGGACCCCGCCCGGCGGGACGTACAGGAAATCGTTGGGCCCGGCCGTCGACCAGTCGGCACCGTCGTAGATCTCCACGTCACCGGAGAGCACATAGAACGCCTCGCTCATGGCGCGGTGGAAGTGTGGTCCCGGTCCACCGGCCCGCGGGCTGAGCTCGATGCGATAGAGCCCGTAGTCGCCGCCGGTCTGCTGTTGGTTCGCCAGGTAGTGATAGCGCACCAGGCCGAGCGCATCGTGGTCGGCCGGAGTGTCAGCCCGGCGCACCCAGGCGCTGACCTCTGGCTCGTCCGCGGTGTAGCGCGGCGGGGGATAGGGCGGTACGACCAGGGACACGACCCTCACGCTAGACCGCGAAGCCGACCCCGGTGAGCTCTTCGGACACCGTCCACAGGCGCTGCTGCAGGGCGACGTCATAGGACCGGTCGCTGGAGGCGACGACGACCGGCGCGCCGCGCCATTGCGCCAGGTTCGCGGGCCCGTAGTACTGACCGCCCAGCACTCCGGGATCGGTCGCAGCGCGCAAAGTCGGCAGGGCTCCGTCGGCGGCCGGTTGCGCGGCGACCTTGGTGACCAGTTCGGTGACCGGCCTGGCGAGCGAGGGCAGATGGCGGGCCAACTCGGTGCTCGAGGTGCCCGGATGGGCGGCGACGGCGATCGTGGTGCCACGCGGGGCGAGCCGGCGCTGGAGTTCATAGGTGAACATCAGGTTGGCGAGCTTGGACTGGGCGTAGGCGCCGATCCGGTTGTAGGAACGTTCCCACTGCAGATCGTCGAAGTGGATGGCGCCGCCCATCTTGTGGCCGTTGCTGCTGACGGTGACGATGCGCGAGCCCGGCGTGTCGAGCAGCGTGTCCAGCAGCAGGCCGGTCAGCGCGAAGTGACCCAGATGGTTGGTGCCGAATTGCAGTTCGAAACCGTCGGCGGTCGTGCTCTTCGGCGGGGTCATCACGCCCGCGTTGTTGATCAGCAGGTCGATGCGCTCATGGGCCCCGCGCAGCTCGGCGGCGGCCGCGCGCACCGACTCCAGCGAGCCCAGATCGAGCTCCTGGACGCTGACGTCACCGGTGAGCTGCGCGGCGGCGTGCTTGCCCTTCTCGGTATCGCGGACCGCGAGGACGACGTGCGCGCCGTGTTCGGCCAGTGCCTTGGCGGTCTCGAACCCGAGTCCGGTGTTGGCGCCGGTGATGACGGCCGTGCGGCCGCTCTGGTCGGGAATATGGTGGGTGGTCCAGCGGGTCATGGGAAGCTCCTGGGGTCGGGCGGGTTTCGGTCATATACGGAACGTGCGCCCCGCTTATCTGGTTCCCGGGAGGTGGTGACGATTCATGCGAGCCGATGCCGCCCGTAACCGCGCCCGGATCCTGCAGGTCGCCTACGAAACCTTCGCCGCCGACGGACTGGGGGTCCCCATCGACGAGATCGCCCGTCGTGCCGGCGTCGGGGCGGGCACCGTGTACCGACATTTCCCCGCCAAGGAGGACCTGTTCCGTGCGGTGATCGCCGACCGGATCCGGACGCTGGTAGACCAGGGCCGGGAGTTGGCCGCGACCGACCCCGGCGGCGGGCTGTACGCGTTCCTGAAGTCGATGGTGCTGCACTGGGGCGCGGCCGACCGCGGCCTCGTCGATGCACTCGCCGGGATGGGCATCGACGCGAATGCGTCGATGCCCGAGGCCGAAGGCGACTTCCTGGCGATGCTGGCCGATCTGGTCGACGCCGGCCAGCGGGCCGGCACGGTCCGCCCCGACGTCACGGTGCCCGAGGTCAAGGCACTGATGGTCGGCTGCCAGGCCGCCCAGGCCTATAACCCCGAGGCGGCCGGGCACGTGACCGACATCGTGTTCGACGGACTCCGTCCGCATTTGCCGTCACGCCGATCGCAACCGTAGGAACCGCAGGCCGGCCGCGGCAACATGGCCAGTCATGGCCACCCAGATCGCGGAGATTCCGCATGCCCGGCACGCGTTGCCGTGGTGGCGACGCCCCGGGGTCCTGCGCTCGATAGCGCCGATCGCACTGCTCGTGCTGTGGCAGCTGGCCAGTCAGAGCGGGTTGCTCTCGGCCAAGATCCTGCCCGCGCCGTCGGCGGTGTTCGAGGCGGGTGTCTCGGTCCTCGAGTCCGGAGCGCTCGCCGATGCCCTGCTGGTGTCCGGTCAACGGGCGCTGTTCGGATTCGTCCTGGGGGCGACGGCCGGAATCGGGTTCGGAATCCTGGCAGGCCTGTCGAAGATCGGTGAGTACGCCGTCGACCCGCCGCTGCAGATGCTGCGCACCATCCCGCTGTTCGGTCTGATCCCGCTGTTCATCATCTGGTTCGGGATCGGCGAGGAACCCAAGGTCTATCTGATCGCGCTCGGTGTCGCGTTCCCGCTGTATCTGAACACCTTCGCCGCCATCCGCCAGCTCGATCCCAAGCTCGTCGAACTCGGCGAGGTGCTCGGGCTGAGCCGCGGGGAACGGCTGCGCCATCTGGTCATCCCCGGTGCCCTGCCGCAGATCCTGGTCGGCATGCGGCAGAGCCTCGGCATCGCCTGGCTGTCGCTGATCGTGGCCGAGCAGGTCAATGCCAGTGCCGGACTGGGCTACATCATCAACAATGCCCGAGAATTCCTGCGCACCGACATCGTGATCTTCGGCCTGCTCGTCTACGGGCTGCTGGGTCTGGTGACCGACGCGATCGTGCGCCGGCTGGAGAGCTGGGCGCTGCGCTGGCGGCCGGGTGTGTCGCGATGAGCGCCGTCGTACGCGGGCTGACGAAGCGATTCGACGGGCGCGCGGTGCTCGACGGTATCGACCTGAGCGTGGGGCGCGGTGAGATCGTCGCCCTGGTGGGGCGCAGCGGATCCGGTAAATCGACCCTGCTGCGGGTGCTGGCCGGACTGTCCGACGACCACGACGGGCACGTCGACGTCCACGGCACCCCGACGGTGGTGTTCCAGGAACCGCGGCTGGTGCCGTGGCTGTCGGTGACCCGCAATGTCGCGCTCGGCGACCCGCAGCGGCGCCGCAAGCGTGCGGCCGAGGAGAACGCGCGACGTGTGCTCGGCGAGGTCGGCCTGTCCCATCGCGTCGATGCCTGGCCGTTGACGCTGTCCGGTGGTGAGGCCCAGCGGGCCGCGTTGGCCAGGGCTCTGGTCGCCGAGCCCACCCTGCTGCTGCTCGACGAACCGTTCGGTGCGCTGGACGCGCTGACCCGGCTGGCGATGCACGACCTGTTGCTCGGGTTGTTCGCCGAGCACGGTTTCGGGGTGCTGCTGGTGACCCACGATGTGGCCGAGGCCGTGACGTTGGCCGACCGCGTCCTGATCCTGGACGAGGGCCGCATCGCCCACACGGTCGACATCGACCTGCCGCGGCCGCGCAGCCATGCCTCCCCGGAGGGCGCCGTCCTCACGGCCCGACTGCTCGAACTGCTGGGCGTCGACGTCCTGCAACGACAACACTGAGGAATATCTGGTGAAGATCGCATCTCTGCTGGTGGCCCTGCTGATGGTGCTGACGGCCTGCTCGGGCGGCTCGGAGAAGGCCGCGCCTGCGGGACCCGTCGACCTGTCGACGGTGACGCTGAAGGTCGGCGACCAGCGCGCGATCTCGATCGAGGTGCTGATGAAGGCCTCCGGCCAGCTCGCCGCGCTGCCGTACAAGGTCGAGTTCTCCACCTTCACCGCGGGCCCGCCGCTGGTCGAGGCGGCCAGCGCGGGCGGTATCCACCTGGCCCAGGTCGGCAACACCCCTGGCGTGTTCGGCGCGGCGGCAGGCGCGGACATCAAGTTCGTCGGCGCGCTGCAGGCCACCGGTAAGGGAGACGCCATCCTGGTGGCCAAACAGTCGCCGGTGTCCGGGGTGGCCGACCTCAAGGGCAAGAAGGTCGCGGTCACCAAGGGCAGTTCGGCCAACGCCAACCTGCTGCTGCACCTGAAGAAGGCCGGCCTGGGTCTCGCCGATATCGAACCGGTGTACGTGGCACCCGCCGACGGTTATGCCGCGCTGACCCGCGGTGAGGTCGACGCGTGGGCGGTCTGGGATCCGTACACCGCGATCGCCGAGCAGGAGATCGGCGCGCGGATCATCGCGGCGGCCGACACCGCCGGCAATGGTTACAACTTCTGGGTCGCCTCGACGAGTGCGCTGGACGACGCGGGAGTGAGCGCGGCGATCGCCGACTTCCTGGATCGCTATGCCGTGGCGACGAAGTGGTCCGAGGACAATCTCGACAGGTGGTCGGCCGACTACGCGAAGCTGACCGACATCAGCCCGCAGGCCTCCACGATCACCTGGACCCGGTCTCTGAAACGGCCGGTCCCGCTCTCCGCCGACGTGGTGGCCTCCGAGCAGCAGATCGCCGATGCGTTCGCCGAGGCCAAGGAGTTCCCCGGCGCGGTCGACATCGCCGATTTCGTCGACGACCGCTTCCAGGGCGACGGCGGCCGGTGACCTTGCACTCGCCATGCCCGAGTGCTAAAAATGAACTTGGCACTCTCGATCTGTGAGTGCCAGGTCGGGACGGTGAGGCGGGGAGCACACCCACGCCGTCCGTCGCGGGCACTGAACCCGACCAATGAGACGTGCAATTCCCAACCGGAGGAATCACTTCGCAATGGCCAAGACAATTGCGTATGACGAAGAGGCCCGCCGTGGTCTCGAGCGTGGGCTGAATGCCCTCGCCGACGCCGTAAAGGTGACGCTGGGCCCCAAGGGCCGCAACGTCGTCCTGGAGAAGAAGTGGGGCGCCCCCACGATCACCAACGATGGTGTGTCCATCGCCAAGGAGATCGAGCTGGAGGACCCGTACGAGAAGATCGGCGCAGAGCTGGTCAAAGAGGTCGCCAAGAAGACCGATGACGTCGCGGGTGACGGCACCACCACCGCCACCGTTCTCGCCCAGGCCCTGGTTCGCGAAGGTCTGCGCAACGTCGCGGCCGGCGCCAACCCCCTCGGCCTGAAGCGTGGCATCGAGAAGGCCGTCGCGGCAGTCACCGAGCGCCTGCTCTCGACCGCCAAAGAGGTCGAGACCAAGGAGCAGATCGCTGCCACCGCGGGTATCTCCGCCGGTGACCAGTCGATCGGTGACCTGATCGCCGAGGCGCTGGACAAGGTCGGCAACGAGGGTGTCATCACCGTCGAGGAGTCGAACACCTTCGGCCTGCAGCTGGAGCTCACCGAGGGTATGCGCTTCGACAAGGGCTACATCTCGGGTTACTTCGTGACCGACGCCGAGCGGCAGGAAGCCGTCCTGGAGGATCCCTACATCCTGCTGGTCAGCTCGAAGGTCTCGACCGTCAAGGACCTGCTGCCGCTGCTGGAGAAGGTCATCCAGTCCGGCAAGCCGTTGCTGATCATCGCCGAGGACGTCGAGGGCGAAGCCCTGTCGACCCTGGTGGTCAACAAGATCCGTGGCACCTTCAAGTCCGTCGCCGTCAAGGCCCCGGGCTTCGGTGACCGCCGCAAGGCGATCCTGCAGGACATCGCGATCCTGACCGGTGGCCAGGTCATCAGCGAAGAGGTCGGCCTCTCGCTGGAGACCGCTGACCTCGCCCTGCTGGGCCAGGCCCGCAAGATCGTCGTCACCAAGGACGAGACCACCGTCGTCGAGGGTGCCGGTGATTCCGACGCCATCGCCGGTCGCGTGGCCCAGATCCGTGCCGAGATCGAGAACAGCGACTCCGACTACGACCGCGAGAAGCTGCAGGAGCGCCTGGCCAAGCTGGCCGGTGGCGTTGCCGTCATCAAGGCCGGCGCTGCCACCGAGGTGGAGCTCAAGGAGCGCAAGCACCGCATCGAGGACGCCGTCCGCAACGCGAAGGCTGCCGTCGAAGAGGGCATCGTCGCCGGTGGCGGCGTGGCCCTGCTGCAGTCGGCTCCGGCCCTGGATGAGCTGAAGCTCGAGGGTGACGAGGCGACCGGTGCCAACATCGTGCGCGTCGCGCTGTCGGCTCCGCTGAAGCAGATCGCCTTCAACGGTGGTCTGGAGCCGGGCGTCGTCGCCGAGAAGGTGTCGAACCTGCCCGACGGTCACGGCCTGAACGCCGCGACCAACGTGTACGAGGACCTGCTGGCCGCCGGCGTTGCCGACCCGGTCAAGGTCACCCGCTCGGCGCTGCAGAACGCGGCGTCCATCGCGGCGCTGTTCCTCACCACCGAGGCCGTCGTCGCCGACAAGCCGGAGAAGGCGTCCGCACCTGCGGGCGACCCGACCGGTGGCATGGGCGGTATGGACTTCTAAGTCCAGTTGTTTCGGAAAGCCCGGTCCCGTTCGCGGGGCCGGGCTTTTCCAATGTTCGCCTGACAGTGCCGTCGTGCCTATATATCCACGACGGCGCTGTCAACGGAACATTGCGTCGGGCCGCGATGCACGCGGCGGCGGATGACGGCCAGAATGTCTTCGATCACCACGTCCCAGCGGTAGACAACATCCTCATAGGTCAGTCGAATCACCAAGAACCCCAGGCTCGTTGCGACCCTGTCCCTGGTTCGGTCGTTCTGATACTTCGGGAGATGGTGCTCGCGGCTGTCCGCTTCGATGATGAGTCGACGGCCCAGCAGAAAGTCGACCCGCCCGACGCCGGGAATGTCCACTTGGGTCCGGAGGCGGACGCCGAGGGCACGCAGCCGTAATCGGATGATCGTCTCGGTGCCCGACTCACTCCTGGCATCACATCGCTCGGCGAGGTTCAGACGCGCAAAAGGGGACGCGGCCACGATCGACCGTGCGTCGGCCATCTCGATCATCCGCTTGTTCAGCATCGAGTCCAACACGATCACGAGCTGCTCGGCGTCGAGGCAATTGGCCGCCGAGGCCACTGCGATGTCGATCGGGTCGACGGCGGCGACGATCGGTGGGTCCAGGCGGTAGGGGTGGCAGGACCGCACGCCCGGGCGGCGCGCACGTTTGGAATAGCGCACGTGTAGCGCCGGATCGAGGATCCAGACTCGACCCAGGCGCAGCGCCGAGGTGCAGCCGAGGACGCCGCCGGCCGATACGGCCCGAACCACCTGCGGATCCGCAGACGGGCTGGCGTACCAACCGCGCCGGAGCAGCATCCAGGTCGGCGGTCGCGCTACCCCTGCCGCACGTAATTGTGCCGCCGACAGCACCCCGCCGTTCGCCGCGAGGGCACGCTCGATTCCGGCCACACTCCGATCTCAGCTCACACCGAGTCCGCACGACAGCCCCCGCCGTCGCCCTGTGGATAACTCAGTGCTTGAGCGGGACGCAGTCGTGCAGGCCGCCGGGGTCGGTGCCGGCGCCGGGCTCGATCGCACTTCGGTGCAGCACCGCGCGAGTGGGCGTCAGGCGCACACTGTCCTCGGTGACCACGGCGGTGCCGTCGACGATCAGCGAGTATCCGGTCGGCTCCCGCGGTGGCCACAACACGGTGACGACCTCGTGCGATCGGGCATTGCGGCGGGTGGTGTTGCCCAGCGGCCCGATGGTGAAGATGCCGTCGGCGAGGACCGGCGTGACGGCCACCGTGTGTGCCCGGAAATCGTCGCCGACGGTGATCAGATAGCCGAACGGGAAATCGGCAAGGGTCTCGGCAAGCTTGTCCAGATCGACCTTCACGCTCATGCGATCGGCGCCTCCTGCCGGCCGCGGACCAGTCGCCCGGGCCGCGCCGCCGTCGGCACGCCGTGCTCGGCGATGACCTCCCCGGACACGATCGTGGCGACATAACCCTCGGCGGCCTGGTCGAGTCGGCGACCGCCGGCGGGCAGATCCGCCCTGACCGTCGGGCGGTGCAACCGCATGGCGGCGGTGTCGAGGATGTTCACATCGGCCTTGTAACCGACCGCCAGCCTGCCCCGGTCGGCCATCCCGGCGATCCGCGCGGGTACCGCGGTCAACTCGCGGATCACCTGCGGCAACGGCAGCCGACCGGAGGGCCTGTCGCGCACCCAATGGGTCAGCATGTAAGTGGGAAAGCTTGCATCGCAGATCATCCCGTAATGGGCGCCACCGTCGCCGAGGCCGAGCACGATGTCATCGCGCTGGATCAGTTCGGCCACCGTGTCCAGGGAATGGTCGCGGAAGTTGGCCAGCGTCACCAGCAGCATGGCGTGTCCGTCGTCGTCGAGCAGCCGGTCATAGGCTTCTTCGAGGGGATCGACACCGCGGGCCCTGGCCCGCGCACCGATCGAATCCTGCGGCGAGGGTTCGTAATTGGGTGGATCGCCGAGTGGGTACATGTAGTCCCAGGCCTGGGCGGCGAACATCAAGGGGTGTCCGTCCGCGGCCGGTGTGTCGGTGAGGATACGTGCGCGCACGTCGGGTGTGCGCATCAGCGCAACCCGCTCGGCCAGCGGCAGGTCGGCGATCTCCCGGTAGGACGGGTACATCACGAACGGGTTGCCCGAGAGCTCCAGGCCGAGCACCAGGCCGATGGGGCGCGGGAAGATCTGCCCGGTGACCGAAGGTCCGTCCGGGCCTGCCTGCGCATTGGCCTTCTCGACCATCCGCAGGGCATCCAGATGCAGCGGTGGGCCGGCGTTGCCGATCGCCAGGGTGAAGGTCACCGGCAACCCGACCTCGGCGGCGACGTCGAAGACGGCCTTCAATGCACCCTCGTAGTCGCCGGCCAGAAGGTCGGGCACGAACTGCAGCAGCCCGCCACCGGCATCGTCGACACCGCGGGCGATGGCCTCGATCTCGGCGTGCTGCGCCTCATAACTCGGAATGGGTTGTCCGCCCGCGGTTTTGTGCAGTGTCAGTCGCGACGAGGCGAATCCGACGGCGCCGGCGCGGACGGCCTCCTCGGCCAGCTTGCGCATCATGGCCAGATCCTCGGGGGTGGGAAGCTCACGGTTCACCCCGCGCTTGCCCATCACGTAGACCCGCAACGGGGAGTGCGGCAGGAAGGCGGCGACATCGATATCCCGCTGTCGCGAATCCAGCGCGTCGAGGAACTCGGGGAAGGTCTCCCACGTCCAGGGCAGGCCGTCGACCATGACCACGCCCGGGATGTCCTCGACGCCGGCCATGACGTCGACCAGCGTGTCGTGGTCCTCGGGCCGACACGGCGCGAACCCGACACCGCAGTTGCCCATCACCGCGGTGGTGACACCGTGCGCCGAGGAGGGTGTCATACGGTCGCTCCAGATGGCCTGCCCGTCGTAATGGGTGTGCAGGTCGACGAATCCGGGCGTGACGTGCAATCCGGTGGCATCGATCTCGCGGTCGCCGGGGCCGTCGACGGCACCGATCGCGCGGATGATGCCGTCGGCGATGGCGATGTCCCCGACATAGGGCTCACCGCCCAGCCCGTCGACGATGGTGCCGCCGCGGATGACCAGATCGAATGTCTTCGCGTCGCCCTCATATGTCATACCTCGAATGTACGGTCACCTCGTGATAGATCACTTTGGAATCAACTGCGCGGATTGGGAGCGGTCGAAGGCCTTCTACGACAAGGTGCTCGGCGTGCTGGGGTTCACCCGGCAGATGGATTTCGATGTCGCGATCGGCTACGGCGTCGAGGGCAAGCCCGACTTCTGGATCTCCGATATGAACTCGGGGGAGGCGACGGGCCCGAACCGGGAGACACATATCGCGTTCCAGGCCGCCGACATCGATGCGGTGCGCGCGTTCCACGACGCGGCACTGGAGGCCGGTGCGGAGTCGCTGCACGCACCCCGGCTGTGGCCCGAGTATCACCCCGGTTACTTCGGGGCGTTCGTCCGTGATCCGGACGGCAACAACGTCGAGGCGGTGTTCCACGGTGCCGCTTAGGGCCGTGCTGCCGCGGGTACCTTCCCGCTATGTCTGATGCTGCGAGGGAATTGCTGCGCGACGCCTTCACCCGGCTCATCGAGCATGCCGACGAGGTGACCGACGGGCTGTCCGACGAGGTCTCGTCCTGGCAGCCGGTGCCCGGGGCCAACAGCATCGCATGGCTGGTGTGGCACAGCGCCCGGGGCCAGGATCTGCAGGTGTGCGATATCGCCGGCACCGAGCAGATCTGGATCCGCGACGGGTGGCGGGAACGGTTCGCGCTGGACCTGCCCGGCAACGACATGGGGTACGGGCATACGCCGGATGAGGTGGCCAAGGTGCGCGCCCCGGCCGATCTGCTCGCCGGCTACTACCACGCCGTGCACAAGATGAGTCTGGAGTACATCGCGACCGTCGATGACGCCGAACTGGGCCGCATCGTCGACGACGGGTGGGACCCGCCGGTGACGGCATCAGCGCGACTGGTCAGCATCGTCGACGATTGTGCGCAGCACCTCGGTCAGGCCAAGTACATCCGCGGCACGCTCCGGTCGGACTGAGCCAAACTTGACAGGTGTCAACCCCGGTGCGAGATACGTCACAGCCCGGGGCTAGCATGTGCCTATGACTGCAACAGCAGACCGTTCCGACGTGTCGACCATCCTGAATCCAGCAACCGGTGCGGTCGCAGGCCAGGTGCGCTGGACCAATCCTGCCGACGTACCCCAGATCGCCGCCGGCCTGCGCGAAGCCCAGCAGGGCTGGGAGGCGCGCGGCGCCAAGGGCCGGGCCAAGGTCCTGGCCCGCTACGCCGTATGGCTCGACGAGCATCGTGACGAGATCGAGCGACTGCTGATCGCCGAGACCGGCAAATCGACCACCGATGCCGTCCAGGAAGTGCTGTTGATCAGCATCATCCTGTCCTACTACATCAAGACGGTGGAGAAGGCGATGGCGCCCGATCCCCGTCCCGCGCCGCTGCCCTTCCTGTCGGTCAAGAAGATCGCCGTCCACTACCGGCCCCGGGCTGTCGTGGGCATCATCGCGCCGTGGAACTACCCGGTCGCCAACGCCCTGATGGACGCCGTGGGCGCGCTGGCCGCCGGTTGCGCGGTGCTACTCAAGCCCTCCGAGCGCACGCCGTTGACCGCCGAGGTGCTGCTGCGCGGCTGGATCGACTGCGGCGCCCCCGAGGTGCTGGCACTGGCCCAGGGCGCACGCGAGGTTGCCGAGGCGGTCATCGACTCCTCCGATTACATCCAGTTCACCGGATCGAGCGCCACCGGCGTCAAGGTGATGGAGCGGGCCGCCCGCCGGCTCACCCCGGTCAGCCTGGAACTCGGCGGCAAAGACCCGATGATCGTCCTCGATGATGCCGATATCCCGCTGGCGGCCAACGCCGCGGTGTGGGGGGCGATGTTCAACGCCGGGCAGACCTGCGTCTCGGTGGAGCGGGTGTACGTCATGGACACGGTCTACGACCAGTTCGTCGCGGCGGTCGTCAAGGCCGTGGAGAACCTGAAGATGGGTGCGGGTGCCGGATTCGACTTCGGTGCCCTGATCGACGAGTCGCAGGTCGCCGTCACCGCGCGCCACGTCGACGATGCGCTGGCCAAGGGTGCCAAGGCGCTCACCGGCGGCAAGCGCCCCGAGGGCAAGGGCAGCTTCTACCCGCCGACGGTGCTCGTCGACGTCGACCATTCGATGCTGTGTATGTCCGAGGAAACCTTCGGGCCGACGCTGCCGATCATGAAGGTGTCCTCGGTCGGCGAGGCGGTCCGGCTGGCCAACGACAGCCCCTACGGCCTGAGCGCCTCGGTCTTCTCCAAGGATGTCGAGCGGGCCAAGGATGTCGCCGTCCAGCTGGAGTGCGGTGCGGTCAACGTCAACGACGTGATCTCCAATCTGATGTTGCCGACCGCCCCGATGGGCGGCTGGAAGACCTCGGGCATCGGCGCGCGGTTCGGCGGTCTCGACGGGGTGCGCAAGTTCTGCCGTCAGGAGACGGTCGTCGTGCCGCGCACCGCGGCGGGGGCGGGTAGCAACTACTACAACCACACCGTCAAGGCGCTGGCCCGCGGCAACAAGCTGATGACCAAGTTCGCCCAGATCCGTCCACGCCGCGAAGCCAAGTAATACCCCTGCTGTTCACCCGGACGTCACCGTCACGTACGTCCGGGTGGATAGCTTCGGCCGGTGACTCTGGATGCCGCCGGCTACGCCGTCCGCGACGATGACGACGACGACCCCGAACTGGTGCTGCTGCCCAGCGGAGACGTCGTCGACACCTGGCGGGAGAACTATCCCTACGACGAGCGGATGAACCGCGCCGAGTACGAGGAGCAGAAGCGGCTGCTGCAGATCGAACTGCTCAAGCTGCAGAAGTGGAGCCAGGCCAACGGCCTGCGGCACGTCATCGTCTTCGAGGGCCGCGACGCCGCAGGCAAGGGTGGCACCATCAAGCGGTTCATGGAACATCTGAATCCGCGCGGTGCCCGGGTGGTCGCCCTGGAGAAACCCACCGAGAAGGAACGCACCCAGTGGTACTTCCAGCGTTATGTCCAGCATCTTCCCGCCGCCGGTGAGATCGTGCTCTTCGACCGGTCGTGGTACAACCGGGCCGGCGTCGAACGGGTGATGGGCTACTGCACACCCAAGCAGCACGCAGAGTTCATCCGGCAGACCCCGCTGTTCGAGCAGATGCTGGTCAACGACGGCATCAGCCTGACCAAGCTGTGGTTCTCGGTGACCCAGAACGAGCAGCGGACCCGGTTCACCATCCGCCAGGTGGACCCGGTCCGGCAGTGGAAGCTCTCACCGACCGATCTGGCATCGCTGGACAAATGGGGCGACTACACCGCGGCCAAGGAGGACATGTTCTCCTGGACGGACACCGAGACCGCACCGTGGACCGTGGTGAAAAGTAACGACAAGAAACGCGCGCGGATCAACGCGATGCGCCATGTGCTGAGTAAGTTCGACTACGACAACAAGGACTACGAGGTGGTCGGCAGGCCCGATCCGCTGATCGTGGGACGCGCGCTATCGGATTGATCGTGAAAGGGGCGGCATGCGTTCTCTGCTGGCCGCTCTGCTCTGGCTCGTGACCACGGCCGGGCTTGCCGTCACACTGCCGGCGCTGTGGGCCCAGCAGCACGTCGTCAGCGAGGACGGCTACGCCGACCTCGCGGCCACGGCGGCCAAGGACAGCGCGCTGCAGCAGCCGATGGCCGCGGAGCTGACCGACCGGATCACGGCAGCCACCGGAACCTCGGGCACCCAGGCGACCTTGATCGGCGCCGCCGCCAACGGCTACACCTCCAGCGACGTGTTCCCCGGACAATTCGGCGCGATCAACCGGGTCGCACACCGCTGGCTGTTCACCAACGACGCGCAGGGCCAGTGGGTGGTGGACCTGTCCCCGATGCTCGACGACGGTTCGATCCGCCAGACGCTGGCCGATTTCGGCGTACAGCCACCGCAGGATCTGCAGGTCGCGATCACCGAGGACGCCTCCGGCGGACTGCGTCCCGGACAGCTGCGCCCCGCCGCGGTGTGGGGGCCATGGGCGAGCATCGGGGTGGCGGTGCTGACCGGGGTGTTCGCGTTGCTCACGCTGGCCGCGTCACGTCGGCGCGGCAAGATGCTTGGTGCGCTGGGGGTTTCGGGCCTGCTGGTCGGTGCGGCCGGCTGGGCGGGTATCGAGATCGGCCGCCGTTACGTCGCCGACGCGCTGGACCGCACCACCGGCAACATCCGTGAGATCGCCGAGGTCATGGTCGAGCACGCCATCTCGAGCATGCACGTCTGGCTCAATCTCACGCTGACCATCAGCGGCGGCGTCGTGATCATCGGCGTCATCGTGTCCCTGCTCAGCGGGCTCGGTGGAGCTCGTCGGGAAGAGGTGCCGGTCAACCGGAAGCGGTGACGCTCACCGGCGTCCGCGGGGGCGGCACGCGCTTGCCCGTTCGTGGTTCGGCCAGACCGGCGCCCACCTCCAGGTCATACAGTGCCGGTTCGATCAGATCGGCCATCTTGTGGATGTCCGCCGCCACCTCCGGGGTGGTGATGAACCCGAAATCGACCGAGTCGCAGTAACTGAAGCACGTGACGTTGAGCGCCACATCGAACAGCAGCGGCCCCAGTGGCATCAGGCTCTCCACCCGTGCTCCCGCCAGATACAGCGGAAACGGCGGTCCCGGCACATTGCTGATCACCACGTTCATCGGTGCGATAGAACTGCCGATCCCGCTGGCCGCATACGCCCGTGATGCCAGTGCCAGCAGGCCGGGTGGCGTCGTCTCGGTGTAGCCCATGATCTGGTTGGCGGTCAGCGCCTTGGCCATCTCCTTGGCGCCCTGGGTGTAGGCGTAGATCTTCTTGATGCGTTCGGCCGGGTCGGCGATATCGCTGGCCAGGACGACGGTCATCGCCGACACCTGGTTGCCCACGGCGTTGTCGGCATCGGTGCGGGTGGACACCGGCACCTGGGATACCAGCGACTTGTCCGGTAGCTCGTCGCGCTCCTTGAGATAGTCGCGCATCGCCCCGGAAACCAGGGCGAGGACGACATCGTTGAGCTTGACCCCGTAGGCCTCCTTGACCTTCTTCACCCGGTCCAGTGGCACCCGGGCCCCGGCCACCCGTCGGTGCGGCGAGATCGGGGCGTTGAATCGGACTGTCGGAGAATCGAAATAGCGTGGCGGCTTGTTGTCGATGTTGCGCACCGCGATCTGTTGGCGCACCGTCTGTTCGATCAGGCGGGCGATCCGGTATGGCGTCTTCACGCCGATGTTGATCAGATCGTTGATCAGCTGCAGTTCGGGTCGCGGCAGCCGCTTGCCGACCAGGGAACGATCCACGTCGACGGCCGGCGGGCGGGGCTCAGGCGTGACGTCGAAGAGGATCTCGGTCAGACCCGCACCGGAGACGCCGTCGACGACGGAGTGGTGCATCTTGGTGATGATCGCGACGCGGCCGTCGCGAAGACCCTCGATCCACCACAGTTCCCACAGCGGCTTGGACCGGTCGAGCTTGTAGGACATCAGTCGCCCGGCGAGCTCGTCGAATTCCTTACGGCCACCGGGCGCGGGCACCGCGATCCGCCGGATGTGGAAATCGATATCCAGGTCGTCGTCCTCGACGAACCATGGCCGGTCCAATCCCATCGGGGATCCGGTCACGCGCCAGCGCAGCTGCGGCAACTCTGGCAACCGGCTGGCGACCAGATCGCGGACCCGCTCGAAGGTGAAATCCGGTGCGTCCGTTGGATCGCACACTGCACAGGCGCCGATATGCATATGCCAACCGTTCGTTTCAGCGAACCAGAAGGCTGCATCGACGCTGGATAGGCGGCTCATGGGCATCAGCGTACGGAAGCGCTGCGCTTCGCGGATACGTTATGCCTCAGAGCGGCGGGTGATCGCCTCGGTGATCCCGAGCGCGATGAGGATGTCGGCGACGGTGACGACCAGCCCGGCCCAGTACATCCACTTGATCGTGGCATCGGGTTGGGCGGCGAAGTAGACGAACAGGAAGATCGGCCCGACGATGCCACACACCAGCGTCATCGCCTGGATGACGAGGTAGCGCTTGAATACCGCGAGCCCGGACACCGGCGTCAGCCTAGCGCCGACGCCTATGTAGTCGCATACGGGCTGCGTCGTGTTTGCCGTAACCGGGGTTGCGCGATCCTCGCCGGTGGCCCCACAGGTAGCACCACAGCGGGATACCGGCGCCCGCCAGCGAGGCGACCGCAGCGATGCGGAAGGCCAGGCGGTGGCCGCGGGCGTACGGGAAACCGCGGGAACCGTCATCGAGGCCGAGGAACACCGCGAAGCCCGCCCCGATCGCCACGAGCACGAATGACGCGGGCTGCCAACCGGTTGCGATCAATGCGAGGGCCGTCAAGCATGATCCCGCGGCCATCAGGAACCAGGTGTAGGCCGCGGAGTGGCGACCGTCGTAGGTCTCGGATTCTTTGGGCGAGGAGAGATCTGGTTCCTCACCGTCGGGTGGGTCGGGGCGCGCGTGCCGTACTTCGGCGGAGTAGACGCGGCCACCGACCTTGATGAACGGCGTCTCGGCGTAGGCGTAACCGATGGCGACCACGATGCCGAAGATCGTGGAGCCGATGACGTAATGCCAGCCCATCGGGACCATCGAGAGGGCCACACAGCTGACGGCGATGTAGGCACACGTCCAGTACACGGCGCGAGCCATGGATCGGCGTTTGACGCAGTCGGCGAAGATCGCAGCTGCTGCGGCGACAAACGCGCCGATCAGAGCGATCTCCGCCCAGTCGTCAACCGTCATCGTCGGTCAACGACCGATGGTCTGCCACAGATAGCGGTAGATCAGCGCCGAGCGGAATGCCGCCTGCGAGTTGTCCGCCGCGCCGCCATGGCCGCCGTCGATGTTCTCGTAGTAGCTCACCGGGTGCCGGGCCTCTTCCAGCGCCGCGGTCATCTTGCGTGCATGCCCCGGATGCACGCGGTCATCGCGGGTCGACGTGGTGATCAGGATCGGTGGGTACGTCCGATCAGCCGAGATGTTCTGGTAGGGCGAGTATTTGGAGATGAACTCCCAGTCCTCGGGATCATCGGGATTGCCGTACTCGGCCATCCAGGAGGCACCGGCCAACAACAGGTGGAAGCGCTTCATGTCCAGCAGCGGGACACTGCAGACCAGGGCGCCGAAACGATCCGGGTAACGGGTCAGCATGATGCCCATCAGCAATCCGCCGTTGCTGCCGCCTTGAGCGCCGAGGCGATCCACCGTGGTGATCCCGCGCGCGACCAGATCGCCGGCCACCGCCGCGAAGTCCTCGTCGACCAGGTGCCGGCCCTCGCGCATGGCCTGGGTATGCCAGCCCGGTCCGTACTCACCGCCGCCGCGGATGTTGGCCAGCGCGTAGGTGCCGCCGCGGGCGAGCCACAACCGGCCGAGCACGCCGTCGTATCCGGGTGTGCGCGACACCTCGAATCCGCCGTACCCGCCGAGCAGCGTCGGCCCGGTCGCGCCGGGACGGCCGACCACGAAGTACGGAATCGAGGTGCCATCAGCCGACGTGGCGAAGTGTTGGCTGACCTGCAGTCCGGTGGTGTCGAAGAATCCGGGCGCCGCCTTGATCGGGCGGACCGGCCCGTCGGCCGTGCCGTGCAGCAACTGCGATGGTGTCAGGAAACCGCTTGAGTCCAGGAAGATCTCGTCACCATCGGAGTCCGCGCCTGCGATGACGGTGTTGGTGTTGGGTGGCACGCCGGCCAGGTCGACCGCGGTCCACGTCCCCGGCGTGACGATCTGCACGTGGCTGGCCACATCGGCCAGCGTGACGAGCACCAGCTTGTCGCGGGTCCACGAATACTGGTGCAGGCTGGTGCGCTCGTCGGGCTCGAAGACCACCGTGAGATTCTTTGTGCCGGAGACGAACTCGTCGTAATCGGCGGCCAGCAGTGAGCCGGCCCGGTAGTTGTCCCAGTCGGTGCGCAGCTCGATGAGCAGCCAGTCGCGATGCACCGACAGCGAGGCATCGGTCGGCGCGTCGAAGCGCACCAGCTGCTCGCCGCGCAGCTCGTAGATCTCGTCGTTGAAGAAATCGACCGCGCGGCTGATCAACGTCCGCTGGTAGCCGGGTGTGCGGTCCACCGATGCCGCGACGATGACGTCGGTCCGCTCGCCGGCATAGACCTGGGCCGCATCGGCCAACGGGGTACCGCGTCGCCACCGCTTGACCAGCCGTGCGTAACCCGAGTCGGTCAACGAGCCTTCGCCGAAATCGGTGCCGACCAGCAGGGTGTCCTCGTCCTCCCAGCTGATCTGGGTCTTGGCCTCCGGCAGCTCGAAACCGCCGGAGACGAATGCACGTGTGCGCATGTCGAATTCGCGTACGACGACGGCGTCGGCCCCACCCCGGGACAGGCTTATCAGGGCCAGGCTGTGGTCGGGTTCGATGACATCGGCGCCGGCCCACACCCAGTTGGTGTCGTCGGCGCGGGCGAGCTCGTCCACGTCGATGACGACGTCCCAGTCCGGCTGCTCGGTGCGATAACTCTCCAGCGTCGTGCGCCGCCACAACCCGCGCGGATTGGTCTCGTCCCGCCAGAAGTTGTAGAGATACTCGCCACGCCGGCGGACGTAGGGGATGCGGGCATCGGTGTCGAGGACCTCGAGGGCCTCGGCGCGCATCGCCTCGAACTCGTCACCACCCAGCTGTGCCAGCGTGGGTTCGTTGTGGCTGCGAACCCAGTCCAGGGCCGCGTCGCCGGTGACGTCTTCGAGCCACAGGTACGGATCGGCGGGGGAGTCGGCAGAAGTCACACAGACATTCATACCCTGCGCGTAGCCTTGGAATATGACCAGCCGAGCCCTCATCACCGCGCCGGCCGCCGATCTGCTGGCCACCCTGCAGAACCAGCACGGGGCGTTGATGTTTCACCAGTCCGGCGGCTGCTGTGACGGTTCGTCGCCGATGTGCTACCCCGAAGGCGATTTCATCGTCGGCGATCGCGACATCCTGCTGGCCGTGCTCGATGTCGGGAGCGGGGTGCCGGTCTGGATCTCGGGTCCACAGTTCGACGTCTGGAAGCACACCCAGTTGATCATCGACGTGGTGCCCGGCCGTGGCAGCGGATTCAGTCTGGAGTCCCCGGAGGGTAAGCGCTTCCTGAGCCGTGGGCGGGTGTTCAGCGACTCCGAACTCGCCGAGTTGGCCGACCGGCCGCCGATCACCGGTGCCCGCTACGAAGCGGGCGCACGCCCCGACGACGGGCAGACCCGGATCGTGGCCGAAGCGGCCGAGGCTTGCCCGGTGCCCGCAGCTCCACGCTGAACTGCCTCTGACGACCGATCAGATCGTGGTGACGCGCCCGTCAGCCGGCGCGCTTGTGCAGGGTGAACTGCACGACATCGGTCTGGCGTTTGCGGAATGTCTCGGCGCAGCCGGTGAGGTACTTCATGTACCGGTCGTAGACCTCTTCGGACTGGATCTCGATGGCCTGCTCGCGGTGGGCGGCGAGCGCCTGTGCCCATCGGTCCAGCGTCAGCGCATAGTGCGGCTGCAGTGACTGCCGACGGGTCAGCGTGAAGCCGCCGGCCGCCGAGACCTCCTCGACCATCTCGACCGACGGCAGCCGACCGCCGGGAAATATCTCGGTGATGATGAATTTCACGAACCGCGCGAGTTCGAAGGTGACGGGGATGCCCTCTTCTTTTGCTTTCGCCGGGTTGAACGCGCAGATGGTGTGCAGCAACATGACGCCGTCGTCGGGCAGGGCCTCATGGGTCATCCGGAAGAAATCCGGGTAGCGGTCGAAGCCGAAGTGCTCGAACGCCCCGATGGACACGATGCGGTCGACGGGTTCGTTGAACTGCTCCCAGCCCTGCAATAGGACGCGTCGCTCGCGGGTGGAGTCCATGGCATCGAAGCTGGCCTGCACGTGTTCGGCCTGGTTCTTGGACAGCGTCAGGCCGATGACGTTGACGTCGTACTTCTCGACGGCGCGGCGCATGGTCGCGCCCCAGCCGCAGCCGATATCGAGCAGCGTCATGCCCGGCTCCAGACCCAATTTGCCGAGCGCGAGATCGATCTTGGCGAGCTGGGCCTCTTCCAGCGTCATGTCATCGCGCTCGAAGTACGCGCAGCTGTAGGTCTGCGTGGGATCGAGGAAAAGCCGGAAAAACTCGTCGGACAGGTCGTAGTGGGCCTGGACGTCGGCGAAGTGCGGGGTCAGATCCTTGGGCATGAACTGCCTTCCTGGCCGCCCGAGCGGCGGTGACGTATGGGGTAGGCGGGCCGTCGGCTCAGCCTTTCGAACCCTTTTCGAGGGTGAACTGCACGACGTCGATCTGGCCGTTGCGGAACAGGTCGGCGCAGCCGGTGAGGTACTTCATGTACCGGTCGTAGACCTCTTGGGACTGGATCGCGATGGCCTCCTCGCGGCGCGGTTCCAGCGCTTCGGCCCAGTGATCCAGGGTGATGGCGTAGTGCTGCTGCAGGGAATGCTCGCGGGTCAGGGCGAAGCCTGCGTCGGTGGCGTACTGCTGCACCATCTCGCTGGTGGGCAGCCGACCGCCCGGGAAAATCTCATCGGAGATGAACTTCGCGAAACGGACCCCATCCATCGTCAACGGGATGCCCTTCTCCTGCACGGCCTCGCGGCTGAAGTTGCAGATGCTGTGCAGCATCATCACACCATCGGCGGGCAGTGCCTGGTGGGTCATCCGGAAAAAGTCCTGGTAGCGGTCGAAACCGAAGTGCTCGAACGCCCCGATCGAGACGATCCGGTCCACCGGCTCGCTGAACTGCTCCCAGCCCTGCAGCATCACGCGTCGCTCGCGGGTGGAGTCCATGGCGTCGAAGCTGCGTTGCACGTGTTCGGCCTGGTTTTTGGACAGCGTCAGGCCGATGACGTTGACGTCGTATTTCTCGACGGCGCGGCGCAGCGTGGCGCCCCACCCGCAACCGATATCGAGCAGCGTCATGCCCGGCTGGAGGCCGAGTTTGCCGAGGGAAAGGTCGATCTTTGCGTACTGGGCCTCTTCCAGTGTCATGTCCTGGCGCTCGAAGTACGCGCAGCTGTAGGTCTGCGTGGGGTCGAGGAACAACCGGAAAAAGTCGTCTGACAAGTCGTAATGTGCCTGGACGTCCTCAAAATGGGGGGTCATGTTCTTGGCCATGGGATCCAACTTCCTGGTCGAAGAGCGGCACATCTCAAGGTATTCGGTACAGCCCGAGACCCGGATGGGTTTTTGCTCGACTGAACGTACCCATCTTGCCTGGCACCCAATCGCGGTCGCCATTCGACCCGATGGGCAACGGCGATAAGCTGGTGCTCGTGACCCATTATGACGTCGTCGTACTCGGAGCCGGCCCGGGCGGATACGTGGCTGCCATCCGCGCCGCCCAGCTCGGTCTCAACACCGCGATCATCGAACCGAAGTATTGGGGTGGTGTCTGTCTGAACGTCGGGTGCATCCCGTCGAAGGCGCTGCTGCGCAACGCCGAGCTGGCTCACATCTTCACCAAGGAGGCCAAGACCTTCGGCATCAGCGGGGAGGCGAGCTTCGATTTCGGGGCCGCCTTGGATCGCAGCCGGAAGGTCGCCGACGGCCGCGTGGCCGGTGTGCACTTCCTGATGAAGAAGAACAAGATCACCGAGATCCACGGCTACGGCAAGTTCACCGATGCCAACAGCATCACCGTCGATCTCAACGAGGGCGGTACCGAGCAGGTCACCTTCGACAACGCGATCATTGCCACCGGCTCGTCGGTGCGTCTGGTGCCGGGCACCTCGTTGTCCGAGAATGTCGTCACCTACGAGAAGCAGATCATGACCCGCGAGCTGCCCTCGTCGATCATCATCGCCGGCGCCGGTGCCATCGGCATGGAGTTCGCCTACGTGATGAAGAACTACGGCGTCGATGTCACCATCGTCGAGTTCCTGCCGCGCGCGCTGCCCAACGAGGACGCCGAGGTCTCCAAGGAGATCGAGAAGCAGTACAAGAAGCTGGGTGTGAAGATCCTGACCGGCACCAAGGTCGAGTCCATCACCGATTCTGGCGACGAGGTCACCGTCACCGTCAGCAAGGACGGCAAGACCGAGGACCTCAAGGCCGACAAGGTGCTCCAAGCCATCGGCTTCGCCCCCAACATCGAGGGCTACGGACTGGAGAACACCGGGGTCGCGCTCACCGAGCGCAAGGCCATCGACATCGACGACCACATGCGCACGAGCGTGCCGCACATCTACGCGATCGGCGATGTCACCAGCAAGCTGCAGCTCGCCCACGTCGCCGAGGCCCAGGGCGTGGTGGCCGCCGAGACCATCGGTGGCGCCGAGACGCTGACGCTCGGCGACTACCGGATGATGCCGCGCGCCACCTTCTGCCAGCCGCAGGTGGCCAGCTTCGGCCTCACCGAAGAACAAGCGCGGGCCGAGGGCTACGACGTGAAGGTCGCGAAGTTCCCCTTCACCGCCAACGGCAAGGCCCACGGCCTGGCCGATCCGACCGGCTTCGTCAAGCTGATCGCCGATACCAAGTACGGGGAGCTGATCGGTGGGCACCTCATCGGACCCGATGTGTCCGAACTGTTGCCCGAGCTGACGCTGGCCCAGAAGTGGGACCTGACCGTCAACGAGCTGACCCGCAACGTGCACACCCACCCGACGCTGTCGGAGGCACTGCAGGAAGCCATCCACGGCCTGGCCGGCCACATGATCAACTTCTGACGGGGAGCGCGTGCCGACCAGGGCAGTGATCGTCTCCGCCATCGGCGGTCTGGTGCTCGGCCACATCCTGTGGCTGGTGGCCATCTCGCTGGCGATCAACACCAGCGATGTCCCGTTCTGGGTGCTCGTCGTGTCCGGTGTGATCACCGTGCTGGCGGGTGTCATCGCCGCCCTGGGGTGGCGGGCCCACCAACGCAAGGACCGGGTCGCCACGGCGTTCCTGTGGTCGGTTCCCGTCGCGCCGATGTTGCTGACGCTGACAGTTCTGGCCGTCACGTACTTGTAGACGTTTGCTTTCGGTAAGAATGACCCCGTGGGGGATGGCGCGCGGGGGGACCTACTTCTTCAATGGTGGCGTCAGCGTGACGACTACGAGTGGCGGATCGAGTTCCTGCGTAGCCAGGGGATGCTCCCGGTTCTGCGCTACCTGATCGCCGGCATCGGCGCGGTCCTGGGCCTCCTCGGTGCGATCAACGTGTTTTTTCCGCCGGTCAACGACACGACACTGATCCGGGCCGGGTGGGCGGTGGTGTCGATCGGCTCGCTGGCATGGTCGGCGCGCTGGGCGCTGCGCCCCTGGCCCAGCGAACGTGTCTCGGCGCTGCTGGTCGCCTATGTGGACGTCATCATGACGCTGTCGGCGTTGTTGTTCGGTGACGCCAACCTGGCGATGTCGGGCATCCCGATCCTGCTGTGCGCGGGTGGGTACGTCGTCTTCTTCCACGGGCCGAAGCTGCACGTCGCCCACATTCTCTGGTGCGTGGTTTCGGTGTTGGGCATCGCGGTGTGGATGGTGCTGAGCTCTGACGGTTACGGCTTGCAGGTCGCCGTGTCACGTTCGGTGATCGCGCTGGCGGTCACGGTGTGCATATTGCCCGCGCTGCAGTTCGGGTTCTGGCTGCTGCAGAGCAGCTCCATCCAGTCGGTGACCGACCCGTTGACCGAACTGACCAATCGGCGCGGCCTCGATGCCGCGGTGCGCCGCCTCAACGACTCGGCGGCACCTGATACCGATCTGTGCGCGCTGCTGATCGACGTCGACGGTTTCAAGGCGGTCAACGACGATCTCGGCCATGTCGTCGGCGACCAGGTGTTGATCCGCACGGCCCGCCGTATTCGGGCCAGTGTCTGCCCGCACGCGGTGGTGGTGCGCTGGGGCGGGGAAGAGTTCTTGGTGGTGGACCGCATCATGGCCGACCAGGCGCCCTGGGTCGCCGAACGGATCCGAGCCTCGGTGGCCGTGCCCGACGAGCCGCGGGTGACCGTCAGCGTCGGCGTGGCCGTGTGCACCGAGCCGGTCTCCGGGCTCGACGGTGTGATCCCGGCCGCGGACCGGGCGATGTACGAGGCGAAGGCGCTCGGCGGTGACTGCGTGGTGATGGCCGAGAAGGCCCACTAATCGGGGAAGTCCAGGGGGATGCGCAGCGTCTCCATGGTCGCGGCCAGCGCGTCGTACTGGCCGGCCAGCGTGCAGAACTCGATGATCTGCGCGCGGTCGTAGATCTTCGACAGCGCGCTCCAGGTCTCGGGGGACATCGACCGGGTGACGACGAACTCGTCGGTGGCGGCGATGAGCACCCGCTGGTGCGGGGTCAGGCCATCGGCGTCGGGACCCTCGAAGATCGCGGCCTGCACATCGGCCTTGAGGCCGCGGCTGCGCGCCAGCCGCCGGTGTTGCTGCAGTTCGTACTCGCAGTTGCGCAGGTGCCCGACCCGCAGGATCACCAGCTCGGCATCCTTGCGATCCAGCTTGCCCGCATAGAGCAGATACCCGGAGAACGGCAGCCAGGCCAGGAACAACAACCGATGCTGGCCGAGCACGTTGAACAGGTGGAATTTGGGGGCCCTGATGCCGCGCGCGCCGATCTTGGCGATCGCCCAGTTCAACGGGCCGAGCTCACGGAATCCGCCGGGCGGGATACGGGCAGGTGCGGTATCGGCGCTCACGCACCCGAGTCTAGGTAGTGCGCACCAGATACGGGGACACCGTGCTGCGGTGCTCGTCGAGGTCGAGCGCCTTACCGAGGGCGGGAAAGGCGCGTTGGGTGCAGTTGTCGCGTTCGCAGACCCGGCAGCCGGCGCCGATCGGAGTGGCCGTGACCCGATCTCCCGCTAGGTCCAGCCCCTCGGAGTAGACCAGCCGGTGCGCGTGGCGCAGCTCGCAGCCCAGGCCTATCGCGAACGTCTTCCCGGGCTGGCCGTAACGGGCTGCGCGGCGTTCGACGGTGCGTGCCACCCACATGTAGTTGCGGCCGTCGGGCATCTGGGCGATCTGGACCAGGATCTTGCCCGGGTTGGCGAAGGTCTCGTAGACGTTCCACAGCGGACATGTGCCGCCGCTGGACGAGAAGTGGAAACCGGTGGCCGACTGTCGCTTGGACATGTTGCCCGCCCGGTCGACGCGCACGAATGACAGTGGAACGCCGCGCATATCGGGCCGCTGCAATGTCGAGAGCCGGTGTGCGACGGTCTCATAGGACACCGCGTAGTGCGCCGAGAGGCGCTCGACGTCGTAGCGGAATTTGCCCGCGATCTCGTGAAATTGTCTGTACGGCAGCACGATTGCCGCGGCGAAGTAGTTCGCCAGTCCCAGCCGGGCCAGGGTGCGCGACTCGTCGCTGGTGAAATGGCCGTCCTCGACCAGCTTGTCGATCAGATCGCCGAACTCCAGGTAACCCAGTTCGGCGGCCAGCTTGAAGACGAACTGTCCGCCGGACAGGTGGTCACCGACCTGCAGGATGCGGGTCTGTGGGTCGTATCGGTGCAACACGTTGTCGCCGAGATCGGTGCGCCGCACGATGCGCACGCCGTGCACGCGGGTCAGCCGGTCGGAGAGCTCGCGGGTCAGCTCGGCCCGGTGCATGCGCATCCGGATGGTCAGATCTTCTGCGGCGGTGTCGAGTTCGTGCAGGTAATTCTGCCGTTGGTAGAAGTAGTCGCGGACTTCCTCGTGCGGCATGGTGATCGCGCCGGAGCCGGATTCCGACGTGCTGAACCGGCCCTCGGTGGCGGCGGCCAGCTGGGTGGTGGTGAGCCGGTACCGCTGGTGCAGGTTGACCATCGCCCGCGCGATGGCCGGGTGGGCGCTGACCACATCGGCGAGTTCGCCGGCATCGATGTCGATGTCCACATCGCGGTCCAGGGTGACCTCGCGAAGCTCGGCGACCAGCCGGGTGTCGTCCTGGGATGCGAAGAACCCGGCATCCACGCCGAACACCTCGGTGATGCGCAGGAGCACCGACACTGTCAGCGGCCGGACGTCGTGCTCGATCTGGTTGAGGTAGCTGGGGGAGATGTCGAGCATCTGTGCCAACGCAGCCTGGCTGAAGCCCCGTTCCCGCCGCAGCTGACGGATCCGGGATCCGACGAAGGTCTTTGCCACCCGTCCAGGGTAATGACTTGCAAAGGTTGGCTTTGCATTCTTCGCAGGCCATATTGGAGGAATGACCGGCTTGGCCAAGACCATGATGCCCGTGCCCGACCCGCACCCCGATGTGTTCGACACCCAGTGGCCGCTGCGGGTCGCCGACGTGGACCGGACCGGTCGCCTGAAGTTCGATGCCGCCACCCGGCACATCCAGGACATCGGTTCCGATCAGCTGCGGGAGATGGGCTACGAGGAGACCCACCCGCTGTGGATCGTGCGGCGCACCATGATCGACCTGATCAGGCCGATCGAGTTCAAGGACATGCTGCGGTTACGGCGCTGGTGTTCGGGCACGTCGAATCGGTGGTGCGAGATGCGGGTCCGCATCGACGGCCGCAAGGGCGGACTCATGGAATCCGAGGCGTTCTGGATCAACATCAACGCCGATACGCAGGGACCGGCGCGGATCTCCGATGACTTCCTGTCCGGTCTGCGCCGGACCACCGATGTGGACCGGCTCCGGTGGAAGGCCTACCTGAAGGCCGGTGCCCGTGCGGACGCCGAGGAGATCCGGCCGTATCCGGTTCGCGTCAGCGATATCGACATCTTCGACCATATGAACAACTCGGTGTACTGGAGCGTCGTCGAGGACTTCCTCGGCACTCGGCCGGAGCTGCTGGAAAGGCCGCTGCGGGTGACCATCGAGCACGATCTGCCGGTGGCGCTCGGCGACGACCTGGAGATCATCCGGCACACCCACCCCGCGGGTTCGACGGATCGGTTCGGTCCGGATCTTGCCGACCGGACTGTTACAACGCTCACATATGCCGTCGGCGACGAGACCAAAGCGGTCGCGGCGATCTTCAATCGGTGACTCCCACCTTTTAACAGTACGGACGTACTGACCAGCGCAAACCCCCTACCCGTCGGTAGGTTCTGAACCGGTAAAGCGGGGTCACCGATTCGCAAAATTAGCAAAATGGCTGAGCGCATTGGACGAAGTTGGCAAGCGAAACGGGTGGACCTGGGCATATGGCGTGAGGCATGCTCGAAGCATCAGCTCAGTGGAAATCGCTGCAGCGTTAACAAATCGAGTTGCCGAAATCGATAGGAGCAACCATGTCCACCGTTGGCACGCCGAAGAGCCCGGAGCAGATCCAGCACGATTGGGACCACAACCCCCGCTGGAAGGGCATCACCCGCACCTACACCCCCAAGGACGTCGTCGCACTGCAGGGCACGGTCGTCGAAGAGGCGACGCTGGCCCGCCGTGGCGCCGAGGTGCTGTGGGAGCAGCTCCACAACATGGATTTCGTCAACTCGCTCGGCGCGCTGACCGGCAACATGGCCGTGCAGCAGGTGCGTGCCGGCCTGAAGGCCATCTACCTGTCCGGGTGGCAGGTCGCCGGTGACGCGAACCTCTCCGGTCACACCTACCCCGACCAGAGCCTCTACCCGGCCAACTCGGTGCCGCAGGTCATCCGCCGCATCAACAACGCGCTGCTGCGTGCCGACGAGATCGCCAAGGTCGAGGGTGACACCTCGGTCGAGAACTGGCTGGCCCCGATCGTCGCCGACGGCGAAGCTGGCTTCGGCGGTGCGCTGAACGTCTACGAGCTGCAGAAGGCCATGATCGCCGCGGGTGTCGCCGGTTCGCACTGGGAGGACCAGTTGGCCTCGGAGAAGAAGTGCGGCCACCTCGGTGGCAAGGTGCTCATCCCCACCCAGCAGCACATCCGGACCCTGACCTCGGCCCGCCTCGCGGCGGACGTGGCCGACGTGCCGACCGTGGTCATCGCCCGTACCGATGCCGAGGCCGCCACCCTGATCACCTCCGATGTCGACGAGCGCGACCAGCCGTTCATCACCGGCGAGCGCACCGCCGAAGGCTTCTACCGCGTGAAGAACGGCCTGGAGCCCTGCATCGCCCGCGCCAAGGCCTACGCCCCGTACTCCGATCTGATCTGGATGGAGACCGGCACCCCGGACCTGGAGCTGGCCAAGAAGTTCGCCGAGGGCGTCAAGAGCGAGTTCCCGGACCAGATGCTGGCCTACAACTGCTCGCCGTCGTTCAACTGGAAGCAGCACCTCGACGACGACACGATCGCCAAGTTCCAGAAGGAACTGGGTGCGATGGGCTTCAAGTTCCAGTTCATCACCCTCGCCGGCTTCCACGCCCTGAACTACTCGATGTTCGATCTGGCCTACGGCTACGCCCGCAACCAGATGAGCGCCTATGTCGAGCTGCAGGAGCGCGAGTTCGCCGCCGAAGAGCGTGGTTACACCGCCACCAAGCACCAGCGCGAGGTCGGCGCCGGCTACTTCGACCGGATCGCCACCACCGTGGACCCGACCAGCTCGACCACCGCGCTGGCAGGTTCGACCGAAGAGGGCCAGTTCCACTGAGCTTGCGAAGTGGAACCGACAACCTGAGCCACTAAGCCTTCGCAATCAGGGGTTGATAGCGTCAGGCCCCGTCCGTGCATCGCGGGCGGGGCCTGACGGCTGTCCGGAGTCAAGGAGAATCAGTTGAGCATCGAACGGGTGGGTGTCATCGGCGCCGGGCAGATGGGCGCCGGGATCGCCGAGGTGTGCGCGAAGGCCGGAGCCCAGGTGCTGGTCTTCGAGCCCAACGACGATCTGATCGCTGCCGGCCGCACGCGGCTCACCGCGTCGCTGGACCGGGCCGCGGCCAAGGGCAAGCTCAGCGAGGCCGATCGTGACGCGGCCATCGCGAGGTTGGCGTTCACCACCAGCCTGGCCGATATGGCCGACCGCCAGCTGACCATCGAGGCGATCGTCGAGGACGAGAACGTCAAGGCGAAGGTCTTCGCCGAGCTCGACCAGGTCATCACCGACCCCGATGCCGTGCTGGCGTCGAACACCTCCAGCATTCCGATCATGAAGATCGCTGCGGCGACGCAGAATCCGCAGCGGGTGCTGGGCCTGCACTTCTTCAACCCGGTGCCGGTGTTGCCGTTGGTCGAGTTGATCTCGACGCTGGTGACCGACGAGGCCGCCGCGGCGCGGGCCGAGGACTTCGCCGCCAACGTGCTGGGCAAGCAGGTGGTGCGGTGTTCGGACCGATCAGGATTTGTCGTCAATGCGCTGCTGGTGCCGTTCCTGCTGTCGGCGGTCCGCATGGTCGAGTCCGGGTTCGCCACCATCGAGGATGTCGACACCGCTGTCGTCGGCGGGCTGTCGCACCCGATGGGCCCACTGCGGTTGTCCGACCTGGTCGGACTCGACACCCTGAAGCTGATCGCGGACAAGATGTTCGAGGAGTTCAAGGAGCCGCTGTACGCCCCGCCGCCGTTGCTGCTGCGCATGGTCGAGGCCGGTCACCTCGGCAAGAAATCGGGTAAGGGCTTTTATAGTTACTGAGCTTGGCTAACGATCTGGCCGGGCCGCATGGGGTAAAGTCGTCGAATGCGATGCGGGGGCCGCTGAATCGTGAGCGCCTGCCAACGTCATTTCTGATCAACACCAGGGGTTGTGTTCGTATGTCGAAGGTTGAGTCCGGTCTGGAGCCGTATTACGAGGAGTCGCAGTCCATCTACGACATCTCCAACGACTTCTTCGCGCTGTTCCTCGGACCCACGATGGGCTATACCTGCGGCTATTACGAGCGCGAGGACATGACCCTCGACGAGTCGCAGAACGCCAAGTTCGACCTGGCGCTGGGCAAATTGGGGCTGGAGCCGGGGATGACCCTGCTCGACATCGGCTGCGGCTGGGGCGGTGCGCTGGAACGAGCGCTCATCAACTACGACGTCAACGTCATCGGCATCACGCTGAGCAAGGCGCAGTCCGATTACGCCCGTGCCCGGCTGGCCAAGGTCGAGACCACGCGCAATGTCGAGATCCGGCTGCAGGGCTGGGAAGAGTTCAACGAGCCCGTCGATCGCATCGTCTCCATCGGCGCGTTCGAAGCCTTCAAGGCCGAGCGTTACCCGCTGTTCTTCCAACGTGCCTACGACATCCTGCCCGCTGATGGCCGGATGCTGCTGCACACGATCTTGGCCCACACCCAGGAGTTCTTCCGCACCAACGGCATCAAGGTCACGCTCAGCGACCTGAAGTTCATGAAGTTCATCGGTGAGGAGATCTTCCCGGGCGGCCAGCTGCCCGCTGTCGAGGACATCGAGAAGCTGGCCGCCGATACCGGCTTCGACCTGCAGCGCATCCACCTGCTGCAGCCGCACTACGCCCGCACGCTGGACATGTGGGCGGCCAACCTGGAGGCGGCCAAGGACCAGGCGATCGCCATGCAGGGCCAGGAGGTCTACGACCGGTACATGAAGTACCTGGTCGGGTGCGCCGACTTCTTCCGCCGGGGTATCACCAACATCGGGCAGTTCACGCTCGTCAAGTAGACCCATTCGGGCGTCGAGACTACGGTTTCTGGCGTCGAACCGGCTACTAAGCGCCACAAACCGTAGTGTCGGCGCGAGGGTCAGGCAGATGCCAACCGCTTCTTCTCGGCCTCGACGTCGAACTCGGCGGGCGGCCAGCTCAGGTCCAGGCTCTTGAGCGCCTCGATCAGCAGTTCCAGGACCGCCAGCCGGCTGTACCACTTCCGGTTGCACGGCACGATGTGCCACGGGGCGTAGTCGGTGGACGTCTTGTCCAGCATCGCCTGGTACGCCTCCTGATACAGCGGCCATTTCAGCCGCTCGTCGACATCGGCGGGGTTGTACTTCCAGTACTTGTCCGGTCGCTCGAGCCGGTCGGTCAGCCGCTGCTTCTGCTCGTCGAGCGAGACGAACATCGCCACCTTGACGATGGTGGTGCCGGTGTCGACGAGTTCGCGCTCGAAGGCGTTGATCTCGTCGTAGCGCGCACCCCAGACGTCCGGCGGCACCAGATTGTGCACCCGCACGATCAGGACGTCCTCGTAATGTGACCGGTCGAAGACGCCGATGTGCCCGGCCGACGGCAACGCCTTGTTGATCCGCCACAGGTAATGGTGCGAGAGCTCCTCGGGCGTCGGCTTGCCGAAGCTGGTGTACTGGATGCCTTGTGGATTACCTGCTCCCACAACGTGTTTGACGATACCGCCCTTGCCTGCGGTGTCCATGCCCTGCAACACCAGCAGCACCGACCGGTGGTCACCGCTGCGGCTGTTGGCGTAGAGCATCTCCTGCAGACCGGCGAACCGCTCACCGCGCTCGGCGGCCAGGGCCGGGGCGTCGGACTTGGACCCGGTGAACCCCGGGGTGGCCTCGGCGTTGATCTCGGAGACCTTGTCCCCGGGGCGGAATTTCAGATGGGTGTGGGGTTCGTGGCTCCACAGCTTCGACAGTTCGGAGGTGTTGTCCTGGCTCACAACGTCTCAGTCAAGCAGGTGTGGCGGCAGCGCGGGGGACGGATGGGCCTGGGCGTTGAACTTCTCCAGCGATCCGCCGACCTCGACGATGCCGCGCAGCGCGCTCCAGGACAGCATCGTCAGGTAGTCGATCAGCTGGTCGGCGGTCATCCGCTGGTTGGACATCCAGGAGTGGGTGGCCAGCTGCACCCCACCGACGATGTGGAACGCCCACGGCTCGACCCCGCCGGTATCCATGCCTGCCGCCTGCATCCGGCGGCGCAGCATCACCGCCAGCATCCTGGCGATGATCTGCTCGGAATCGTTGATCGCCTTGGTGCGCGCCGACGAGTTGTTGGACATGACGAATCGGTAGGGCTCGGGTTCGGAGGCCACCGTGTCGACATAGACCCGGGTGATCTCGCGGACCAGTTCGTAGCCGTCCAGATCGGTCGACAGCGCGGCGGCCATGTTGGGGATCAGGGTGGTCTGGGCGAAGCGCATCATGACCGCGGTCGTCAGATCGTTCTTGTCGACGAAGTAGCGGTAGAGCACGGTTTTCGACACACCGATCTCCGCGGCGATCTCGTCCATGCTCACGTTGGCGCCACGACGGCGGATGGCCTCCAGCGTGCCGTCGACGAGCTCATTGCGCCGTTCGACTTTGTGCTGATGCCAGCGTCGTTTGCGGCCGTCTGTCTTCACCGCCGCGGAGCCCTGCTGTGCCACCGTCGAGAGTTCCATTCCGTTCACTAGGTCGCCTTGATACTACGGTGGACGAGCCGGCTGCGCGTTGGCGGATGATGGGGGAGTGGTGCAGAGAAGTTTTGCTGAGTCGCTGGCCGGTGCCGATTCGGTTGCCGACGAACAACGCAGGCTGGCGTTGCGCCGGATGAAGGTCGTGGCGACGGGTTTTCTCGTCGGCGCCACCGTGGTGTTCCTGGCGTGCACGTGGCTGCAGTCGCGCGGTGACGCGGCGCCGTGGGTGGGTTATGTGCGGGCCGCGGCGGAGGCGGGCATGGTCGGCGCGTTGGCCGACTGGTTCGCGGTGACCGCGCTGTTCAAGCACCCGCTGGGTATCCCGATTCCGCACACCGCGATCATCAAACGCAAGAAGGACCAACTCGGCGAGGGGCTCGGCGCCTTCGTCCGGGAGAACTTCATGTCACCCGACGTGATCGCCACCAAGTTGCGTGACGCGGACGTCGCCTCGCGCACCGGCAAGTGGCTGGCCGACGAGCGCAACGCCGAGCGGGTTGCTGCCGAGGTCGCGACGGTGCTGCGGGTGCTGGTGGAGATGCTGCGTGACGAGGATGTCCAGCAGGTGCTGGACCGGATGATCGTCAAGCGCATCGCCGAGCCCCAGTGGGGTCCGCCGATCGGCCGGGTGCTGACCAGCCTGCTCGACGAGGGGCGCCAGGAGGCGCTGCTGCAGCTGCTGGCCGACCGCGCCTTCCAATGGTCGCTGAACTCCGGCGAGGTGATCGAGCGGGTGATCGAGCGGGATTCCCCGACCTGGTCGCCGCGCTGGGTGGACCATCTGGTCGGCGACCGCATCCATCGCGAGTTGATGGACTTCACCGACAAGGTGCGCCGCGACCCCAACCATGAGTTGCGCCGCTCGGCCACCAAGTTCCTCTTCGAGTTCGCCGGCGACCTGCAGAACGACGCCGCCACCATCCAGCGGGCCGAGAACGTCAAGGAACAGATCATGGCCCGCGACGAGGTCGCGCGCGCCGCCGAGACCGCGTGGACGACGGCCAAGCGGATCCTGCTCGAATCGGTGGAGGATCCGTCCTCGGCGTTGCGCGGCCGGGTGGCCGACACTGTGGTCCGGATCGGGGAGTCGCTGCGCGATGACGCCGACCTGCGGACCAAGGTCGACGCCTGGATCGTGCGGGGTGCCCAGCACCTCGTTTCGCAATATGGGACGGAGATCACAGCGATCATCACCGAGACGATCGAGCGCTGGGATGCCGACGAGGCGAGCCGCCGAATCGAGCTCCATGTGGGCCGTGACCTGCAGTTCATCCGTATCAACGGCACCGTGGTCGGGTCGTTGGCAGGGCTGGCCATCTACACCGCCGCCCAGGTCCTCTTCTGAGACTGCTAGCAGACTGCTTGCAATAGTTAGCACCTCGTGCCACCGTGGAATACGTCAGCCAAAAGCTACGGATGAAGGAGGCACCATGACGCAGGACGACAACCTCGCCGGCGTCGTGGCAACCGCTGCGCACGACATCGGCAGCTACATCAGAACTCAACGCGAGGCGGCGCAGGTATCGGTGCGCCAACTCGCCGAGAAGGCCGGGGTCAGCAATCCCTACCTCAGCCAGATCGAGCGGGGACTGCGGAAACCGTCGGCTGATGTGCTCAACCAGATCGCCAAGGCACTCCGGGTCTCCGCCGAGGTGCTCTACATCCAAGCCGGGATGCTCGAACCCAGCGAGGGCAACAAAGTGCGCGATGCCATCGTCACCGATACCGCCATCACCGAGCGGCAGAAGCAGGTGCTGCTCGACATCTACACATCGTTCTGTCAGCAGAACGAAGCGGAAGCCGAGGCCGCGCAGAAGGCCGACGCCGAGGCCGAGACCGACCATCTCGACACCGAAGACGCCGCACCGGCGCAACCGTCCACTGTCTGAAAGGAATCGTCATGACCGAGAAGAATCAGCCCACCATCGAAGATCTCAAGGCCCCGCTGCTGGCCGCGGTCGGCGCCGCCGACCTGGCACTGGCCAAGGTCAACGAGATCGTCGAGACCCTGCGCGACCGCGCCGGTGACGCCCGCTCCGACGCCGAGACCCGCGTCGAGGAAGGCCGCGCCCGGCTCAACAAGCTCCAGGAAGAGCTGCCGTCGCAGTTCGACGAGCTGCGCGACAAGCTGACCTCCGAGGAGCTGCGCAAGCTTGCCGACAAGTACGCCGACGAGGCGCAGAGCCAGTACAACAAGCTGGTCGAGCGCGGTGAGGCCGCCCTGGAGCGCCTGCGCAACCAGCCGGCGCTGGAAGAGGCCGCCTCGCGCGTCGAAGAGGTCACCGACCAGGCTGTCGAGCTGACCCAGGATGCGCTGGGCACCGTCGCCAGCCAGACCCGCGCGGTCGGTGAGCGCGCCGCCAAGCTGGTCGGCGTCGAGCTGCCCAAGCGCGCCGAGGCCGCCGAGCCCGCCAAGGCCGCCCCGGCCAAGAAGGCTCCGGCCAAGAAGGCCACCCCTGCCACCGCCGCCAAGAAGGCCGCCGCTCCGGCCGCCAAGAAGGCTCCGGCCAAGAAGGTCACCCAGAAGTAGGTTCGCCAACAAGGTGGCACCCGCATAGGCTGCAAGTGTGATGCTTGCAAACCTGGCGGGTGCCATTCTTTTTGCCCTGGGCATTGTCGTTGCGCTGGTGGGCCTCTACGCGTTCATCCACGCCGCGATGCAGCGCCCGGACGCCTACACCGCCGCGGGCAAGCTCACCAAGCCGGTGTGGCTGTTGATCCTCGGCGCGGGAGTGCTGTTGAGCCTGCTGATCAGCGGCGGGTTCGGTGCCGCGATCGGCGCTTGCGCCGCCGGTGTGTATCTGGTCGACGTGCGGCCCAAACTGCTGGAGATCCAGGGAAAGTCGCGCTGAACCGATGCGTCACCGCGATATCGCAGCCGTCGTCCTCTGCTCGGCGGGGCTGCTGCTGGCCGGCCCGGCGGCCATCTCGACCGCCGAGACCGAACCGGCCTATATCGATCACACCGAATGGGTGCAGTGGGGCGACCTGAAGAGCCTGCGCGTGTATCCCACGGCCCTCGGCCGCTCGCAGGCCGCGATTCCCGGTACCCAGGCCCAGCAGAACCAGGCCTGGTCGCAGGTGCTGTCGCTGGCCCCGGAGGCCGATATCCCAGGTATGCAGTCCCAGTTCAACTGCCACTGGCAGTTCGCCGAGTTCGTCGAGCCCGGTAAGACGAGCTGGAATCTGGAGCCGTGGCGGCCCGTCGTCAGCGACGCCGAACTCGTTGCCGCCGGCTGTAATCCCGGCGGCACCGAAGAACCGTTCTAGCTAGGGCAATCCGGCGAAACACGGGTCGCCGCCGGCGCCGCTGCGGCCCGGGGGCATGACACCGTTGCGGGTGGAGAACTTCGCGACCACGCCGGTATCGGTGACCTCGACGCTGTCGGCGTGGATGCCCATCGGGTAGTTCTCGGTCATCTGCTTGAGGAACGCGTCCAGCGCAGGCTGGACGCTCTCACGCGGGAGCACGAAGCCCAGGCCGGTCAGGCGCTCGACGGTCAGCGTCAGCTCCTGGTTACGCACCACGGGCTTGGCGACGATGCTGCCCAGCGTGCCCTGCAGTTCCACGGTCCCGTCGGCGGGGTTGGTGGTCACACCGTTGACGAAGCTGCCGACCAGCGGAACGGCGTTTTGGATGGTGCGCTTGATGCCATCGGTCGACCACGTGATGGTGGCGTCCAGCGCGCCCACGGTGCCCGGTGACTCGGGGTTTCCGGTGACCCGGACATCGTTGATGACGATCTCGGCCTTCATCCCCTCGGCTTCACGGATGCGGTTGCCCGCCGTGGTCGCGGTGATGTTGTTGTAGTTCTTGGCGAAGTGCTGCAGCAGGAACGGCCGGGGGCCGAACGATACGTCGACGTTGTCCTGCACGACGCAGGAGGTGACCCGCGAGACGGTGTCGTCGGCGATCTTGCGTGCGATCAGCTCGGCGCCGACGACGCCGGCCAGCGCCAGGGCGGCGACGATCACCACCACCAGCACGATCGACAGCGGATCCCGGAAGAGCTTCGTGAACTTGTTCGAGCTCGACGGCGGGGACGGTGGCGGGCTCGAGGGGGGAGTCGATATCGGGGTCGATGTGGACGTCGACACCGTCGGTTCGGCGGGCGCTGCTGCCGGCGCTTCGGACGGCGGCGGGTTCACACCGTCGGTGGGGCGGGCCCAGGGATCGGTCACGCAGTCGATTGTGCCTTAGCGAACCGGACGCGGTTAACCAGCACCGCGATGGCGTCCCGGGCCTTCGCGGCGGCGGCAAGGTCGATATCGGTGACCACCAGCTGCGGATCGGCCTCGGCGGCGGCGATGATCTCGCCGGTCGCCGAGGCGACCAGGCTGCCCCCGACACCGGTCGGGCCCAGTGCGGCGATCTCATTGCCGGGGTAGGCCTGCCCGACGGCCGCCACGATGCCGGTGGTGTCGATGGCCCTGGCCCGGGCCAGCAAGGTCCACTGGTCGAGCTTGCCCGGGCCGGTGCCCCACGACGCGTGCACCGTGATGAGCTGTGCACCGCGATCGGCGAGCTCGAGGTAGAGCTCGGGAAAGCGGATGTCGTAGCACAGTGTCAGCCCGACGCCCACGCCGTCGACGTCGATGACGGTGGGCTGTGAGCCGGGGGCGACGGTCGCGGATTCGGTGAAGCCGAACGCGTCGTAGAGGTGGATCTTGTCGTAGTGCGCGTCGACGCCCGCACCGACGGCCAGCAGGGTGTTGGTGACCCGGCCGGCGGGCGCTTCGTCGGCCGGGCGGAACATGCCGGCCACGACGGTGATGCCGGTGCGCGCGGCGATCCGGCGCACCCCGTCGGCCCAGCGGCCGTCCAGCGGTTCGGCCACCGGCCCCAGTGGCACCCCGAACCGGCACATGGTCGCCTCCGGGAACAACACCAACCGGGCACCGGCCTCGGCGGCCTCGGCGGCGTACCGGTCGACCAGCTCGAGATTGGCCGCCGGGTCGGTACCGGACCGGATCTGAGCCAGGGCAATCCGCATGGGCTCGAGGCTAGCCGTGCCCGGCGACGGTCGCCCACGGCACCGAGAGCACCCCGTCGCGCAGTCGTCTCCGCGGCGGGTCCACGGCGAAACCCTCGGCGCGCAATTGTTCGAGCATCGCCCGCCAGCGCACTCGCGGGCCGAACACCCCGTGCCCGGCCGCGCCGGCCCAGGCCCGGTCGGCGGCCGCCAGCAGGGCGTGGACCGGTTGCCCGTCGACATTGCGGTGGATGAGGATCTTGGGCAGTCGCTCGGCCAGATCCGACGGCCTGTCGATATCGAACGGATCGCACGCCAGGGTCAGGCTGAGCGGCCCGTCGGCGTCCAGGAGCACCCAGCAGCAGCGCCGCCCGAGCTCGTCGCAGGTGCCGTCGACCAGCAGGCCGCCCGGAGCCAGCCGCCGGCACAGCTGCGCCCAGGCCGGCTCGACCTGCTCGACCGGATACTGGCGCAGCACGTTGAACGCGCGCACCAGTACCGGACGCAACCCGGCAAGCTCGAACCCGCCGAGCCCGAATTGCACTGCGGCCGTGGCCGATCGCTGAGCGATGCGCACCCGCTCCGGGTGGATCTCCAGGCCCGTCACCTGCACGTCGGCGCGCACCGTCTGCAATCGCGCGGCCAACTCCAGCGTCGTGATGGGCAGTGCGCCGTAGCCGAGATCCACCACCAGCGGGTCGGTGGCGGCGTGCAGGGCGGCCCGCACCCGCGGCGAATGCACGAGCCAGCGGTCGCTGCGGCGCAGCCGGTTGTACCCCGTGGTGCCACGCGTCGGCGAGCCGACGGGTTTGCCCTGTGGCGAGCCGACGGGTTTGCCCTGTGGCGAGCCGACGGGTTTGTTCAGCTGCGGTCCCTGACCCACGTCTCGGTGAACTCCTGCTCCAGACGGACCATCTCGGCCAGTTGGCCACCGATGAAGCCCTCGATCTTGCCGCCCACCAACGGGATGCGCACCTCGGTCACGACACGGACGTCCAGCTGGGCACCGTCGGCGCTGTCACGCAATGCGGCCTTCCCGGTGACCCGTACCGGTGCACCGGGC
Source organism: Mycobacterium sp. VKM Ac-1816D (assembly GCF_000416385.1). Classification (NCBI taxonomy): domain Bacteria; kingdom Bacillati; phylum Actinomycetota; class Actinomycetes; order Mycobacteriales; family Mycobacteriaceae; genus Mycobacterium; species Mycobacterium sp. VKM Ac-1816D. The sequence goes on along the minus strand of NZ_AOHQ01000132.1, from coordinate 27,420 downwards.
ACCGTACCGGTGATGGTGCCCGAGGTCCGCCCGTCGACGATCGGTGCCCACGATTCGGTGCGCACCAGTGTCAGGTCGCCGGAATGGAGTTGGCTGACGAAGCCGGGCAGGCGGTGGAACCGCACGATCTGCGTGGTGCCGATGTCCAGGCCGCCGTCGGGGCGGGTGGCCAGCTCGTCGAGGTTGACCGCGTCGCAACCGGACTTCTCCAGCCGCTCGAGCCAGTACGTCCGGTCGGTGAAGGCCTCGAACAACTCCGTGACGCTGCATCCGTACGCGGCCGCCATGTCATGGGTACGCGGCATAGTCGGCACGCTACCGTTAGCGTCCGTGGTCAGTCCGACTTTCGCCGGTGCGGCGGTTGCCGAGAACGTCGCCATCGCCCCGTGGACGACATTGCGCGTCGGTCCGGTGGCGCGGCGTCTGATCACCTGCGATAGCACCGAACAGCTGATCGCCACGCTGACGGCGCTACCGGTCTCCGAGGATGTGCTGGTGCTGGCCGGTGGATCCAATGTTGTCCTCGCCGACGATCTCACCGGACTGACGGTGGTCCGGATCGCCACCACCGGCATCTCGGTGGACGGTGCGGTGCTGCGGGCCGAGGCGGGCGCGCTGTGGGACGACGTCGTGGTGGCCGCGCTGGCGCACGGTCTCGGTGGCCTGGAGTGCCTGTCGGGTATCCCCGGATCCGCCGGGGCCACCCCCGTCCAGAACGTGGGCGCCTATGGCGCGGAGGTGGCCGACACCATCTCCCGGGTGCGGATCCTGGACCGCCGGACGGGGCTGACCGAATGGGTGGGTCCGCACCGGCTGGAGTTCGGTTACCGGCACAGCGTGCTGAAGCACCAGTCGGCCGTCATCGTCGCCGAAGTCGAGTTCACCCTCAACGCCGACGGTCTGTCCGCGCCGATGCGCTACGGCGAACTGGCCGCCCGCCTCGGCGCCGAGCCGGGGCAGCGGGTCGAGCCGGACCGGGTGCGCGCGGCGGTGCTGCAGCTGCGTGCCGCCAAGGGCATGGTGCTCGACGAGGACGACCATGACACCTGGAGCGTCGGATCGTTCTTCACCAATCCGGTCGTCACCGAGCAGGCCTACGAGCGGCTGCGGGACGCCCTCGACCGGCCGGTTCCGCACTATCCGGCCCCCGACGGGGTCAAGCTGGCCGCCGGCTGGCTCGTCGAGCAGGCCGGTTTCGGCAAGGGATATCCCGGCGACGATGGGCTCGCGCGGTTGTCCACCAAGCATGCGCTGGCCCTGACCAACCGCGGCGGCGCCGGCACCGCCGATGTCCTGGCCCTGGCCAGGGCCGTTCGGGATGGTGTCCGCGCACGATTCGGGATCGAACTCACACCCGAGCCCGTACTGGTCGGCTGCGTGCTCTAGGTACTCTTGGTCCACGTGAGACCCCCCGCCGAGTCCGAGAACGCGCCGCTGAGCCGGCGTCGTGCGCTCGCATTGATGGGCTTGGGCGGTGCCGGACTGCTGGCGGCCTGCGCCGGTAAGCCCGCCGGAACTTCCCAAGCCGAGGAATCCGCCGCCGCCAAGGCGCCTACCGTCACGCTGACCCCGGACGATGCGGCCACCGACATCACCCCGACGTCGCCAGCCGGAGTGGTCGTCAGCGACGGCTGGTTCCAGAAGATCGCCCTGACCAATGCCAACGGCAAGGTGGTCGCCGGCAAACTCAACCGCGACCGCACCGAATTCACCGTCTCCGAACCGCTGGGCTACGGGGCCGAATACACCTGGTCCGGTTCGGTGGTCGGCCAGGACGGCCAGGCGGTACCCGTCACCGGCGGCTTCCGCACGGTGAACCCGCAGACCACCGTCAACGGTCAGTTCCAGTTGTCCGACGGTCAGACCGTCGGCGTCGCGGCGCCGATCATCCTGCAGTTCGACGCGGCGATCGCCGACGAGCACCGCGCGGACGTGGAGAAGGCGCTCAAGGTCACCACCACCCCGGCGGTGGAGGGCAGTTGGGCCTGGCTACCGGATGAGGCCGGTGGTTCGCGGGTGCACTGGCGGACCAAGGATTACTACCCGACCGGCACCACCGTGCATGTGGACGCCGACCTCTACGGGGTGAAGTTCGGGCCGCAGGCCTACGGCGCGGCCGACTCGACGCTGGACTTCACCATCGGGCGTCGCCAGGTGGTCAAGGCCGAGGCCTCCAGCCACCGCATCCAGGTGCTCGACGGTGCGGGCGCGGTCATCATGGACTTCCCGTGCAGCTACGGCGAGGGCGACCTGGACCGCAACGTCACGCGCAGCGGTATCCACGTGGTCACCGAGAAGTACGAGGACTTCTACATGACCAACCCGGCCGCGGGTTACGCCAACGTGCGGGAACGCTTCGCGGTGCGCATCTCCAACAACGGCGAGTTCATCCACGCCAACCCGGCCAGCTCGGGCGCCCAGGGCAACAGCAACGTCACCAACGGGTGCATCAACCTCTCGCTGACGGATGCCGAACAGTACTTCCAGACCGCGATGTACGGCGACCCGGTCGAGGTGACCGGCACCCGCATCGACCTGTCCTACGCCGATGGTGACATCTGGGACTGGGCGGTGCCGTGGAGCGAGTGGCAGGCCATGTCGGCGCTGAGCAAGGACAGCCCGCCCTCGGGCATTCCGGTGACCGCTCCGGTCACCCCGAGCGGCGCGCCGACGCCGTCGGGAACCCCGACCTCGACTCCGACATCGACCTCGACTTCGACCGCGGCGCCGACGACGGCGGGCCGTTAGGTCCGGCGATTGATCCGGGAGCCGGTCGCGCCGGTCACCTGATCGCGCGGGCGCACCACGATCAGGTCCAGGTCGACGTGTGACGGCCGGCTGGCGACGAACCCGATGACCTCGGCGATGTCCTCGGCGACCAGCGGGGTCACCCCGGCGTACACCTTCTCGGCGCGGCCCTCGTCACCGTCGAAGCGGTTCAGTGAGAAGTCGGTCTTGACCATGCCCGGCGCAACTTCGGTGAGCCGCACGGGTTTTCCGAACAGCTCGCTGCGCAGGGTGCGGTGCAGCACGCCCTGGGCGTGCTTGGCCGAGGTGTAGCCCGATCCGTTGTCGTAGGTCTCCAGGGCGGCGATCGAGGTGACGGTGACGATGAGCCCGTCACCGGAGTCGATCAGCTTTCCCAGCAGCGCCTTGGTGACCTGCAGGGTGCCCAGCACGTTGGACTCCCACATCCAGCGCCAGTGCTCGATATCGGCCTCGGCCACCGACTCCAGGCCGCGGGCGCCGCCGGCGTTGTTGACGAGCACGTCGACGCGATCCAGCCGCTCGGCCAGCGACGCGACCGCGGCCGGGTCAGTGACGTCCGCCACAATCGCGGTGCCGTCGATCTCGGCGGCCAGCGCCCGGATGGGGGCCTCGCGGCGGGCCACGCAGACCACGTGAAAACCAAGGGAGGCAAGGGTTTTGGCGGTCGCTTCACCAATGCCGGCACTGGCGCCGGTGACCACCGCGACGCGGCGCTTGTCGGTTGAGGTCGTCATGGTGACAACACTAGGCCGCGGTATCCACCCGTCGCGCGGGAGGCGATCCCCGTGTTACCTTGACGCCGTGATCTCGATCAGCCAGGCGAGCCGTCTCGCCGTGCGGAGTGCGTGTTGTTGTTGCGCACCCGCCGCGCCCTGCTGACCCGAGGACCTCGTTCGTCCCGCTGAGTCGCCGGTGTGGCAGAAGCCCACCCCTTCCACGACCCAGCCCAGAGGACACCCATCGTGAGCACCGCCACCGTTGTTCGTCAGACCCCCGCCGCCCACGCCAAGCGCGCCCTGCTGGCCCGCCATCACATCGTCGCGCCGTCACTCAAGGTCGCCGAGGTGGCCGCGGCATCGGTCTTCGGTGCCGCCCGGCAGCGCGGACCGATCGCCCGTGACGCGATCGCCCGGGTCACCGGCCTGAGCATCGCCACGGTGAACCGCCAGGTCACCGCCCTGCTCGACGCCGGTGTGCTGCGTGAGCGGGCCGATCTCGCGGTGTCCGGGGCGATCGGCCGTCCCCGGATCCCGGTCGAGGTGAACCACGAGCCGTTTCTGACCCTCGGCCTGCACATCGGCGCCAAGACCACCAGCATCGTCGCCACCGATCTGTTCGGCCGCACCCTCGATGTCGTCGAGACGCCTACCCCGCGCGGCAGCCAGAGCGCGGCGCTGGCCGCACTGGCCGGCAGCGCGAGCCGCTACCTGAGCCGCTGGCATCGGCGCCGCCCGCTGTGGGTCGGTGTCGCCAGCGGCGGCGTGGTAGACAGCACCTCGGGGTATCTCGACCACCCGCGGTTGGGCTGGGCCGAGGCGCCCGTCGGGCCGGTGCTTGCCGAGACGCTCGGGCTGCCGGTCTCGGTCGCCTCGCACGTGGACGCGATGGCCGGTGCCGAACTGCTGCTCGCCGTGCGCCGCCCGAACACGCAGGCCGGAACCAGCCTCTACGTGTATGCCAGGGAGACCGTCGGTTACGCGCTGTCCATCGGCGGGCGGGTGCACTCGCCGGCCAGTGGACCGGGCACCATCGCGGCGTTGCCGGTCAGCTCCGAATTGCTCGGTGGCTCAGGGAAACTGGAGTCGACCGTCAGCGACGAGGCGGTCCTCACCGCGGCCAGGGCGCAGCGCATCATCCCGGCCGAGGGCCCCACCTCGACGATGGCGACGCTGCTGCGGGCCGCGCGCGGCGGCCACGAGGGAGCCCGCGCCCTGCTGGCCGAACGGGCCCGCGTGCTCGGCGAGGCGGTGGCCCTGCTGCGCGACATGCTCAACCCCGACGACCTCGTCGTCGGCGGGCAGGCCTTCACCGAATATCCCGAGGGGATGGAACTGGTGGAGCGGGCGTTCGCGGACCGCTCGGTGCTGGGTGCGCGCGATATCCGCGTGACGGCGTTCGGCAACCGGGTGCAGGAGGCCGGTGCCGGTGTGGTTTCCCTCGGCGGCCTCTACGCCGACCCGATCGCCGCGATGCGCCGGGCGCAGCAGCGCCGCAGTGAGGCCGCGGTGCTCGGCGCGTCCTGATCCCGCAGGTTCCGCCGGTTTGCCGCAGGTGTAGACATGAGCTTGTGCGTGTCGTACCCGAGCCGTCCGGACTGACGGAGGCCCGCCGCGTTGCGGTCCTGTCGGTACACACCTCACCGCTGTCACAACCGGGTACCGGCGATGCCGGCGGAATGAACGTCTACGTGCTGCAGACCGCGCTCGAACTGGCCCGCCGGGGCGTCGAGGTGGAGATCTTCACCCGCGCCACGTCCTCCTTGGACGAGCCGGTGGTGCAGGTGGCACCCGGGGTTCTGGTGCGCAACGTGGTGGCCGGCCCGTTCGAGGGACTGGACAAGAACGATCTGCCCACCCAGTTGTGCGCCTTCACCGCGGGGGTGCTGCGCGCCGAGGCCACCCACGAGCCCGGCTATTACGACATCGTCCATTCGCACTACTGGCTGTCCGGCCAAGTGGGGTGGCTGGCATCGGATCGCTGGGCGGTGCCGCTGGTGCATACCGCCCACACGCTGGCCGCGGTCAAGAACGCCGCCCTCGCCGACGGCGACACCCCCGAACCGGTGTTGCGTTCGGTCGGCGAACAACAGGTTGTCGACGAGGCCGACCGGCTGATCGTGAACACCGAAATCGAGGCGCGCCAACTGGTTTCGCTGCACCATGCCGACCCGGCCAGTATCGACGTGGTGCACCCCGGAGTCGACCTGTCGGTGTTCACCCCCGGCTCGCGGCGCCACGCCCGCGCAGCACTGGGCCTGGCCGAGGACGACAAGGTGGTCGCGTTCGTCGGTCGCATCCAGCCGTTGAAGGCACCGGACGTGTTGCTGCGGGCGGCGGCCAAGGTCGCCGACCTGCGGGTGCTGATCGCCGGCGGTCCGTCCGGGTCGGGAATGGACACCCCGAACGGGCTTGTTCGACTGGCCGCCGAGTTGGGTATGACCGATCGCGTGACATTCCTCCCACCCCAATCACGTGACGAATTGGTCGGTATCTACCGCGCTGCCGACATGGTCGCGGTGCCGAGCTACAACGAATCCTTCGGGCTGGTCGCCGTCGAGGCCCAGGCCTGCGGCACCCCGGTGGTGGCCGCCGCCGTCGGCGGTCTGCCGGTGGCAGTGCGCGACGGTGTGACCGGTGCTCTGGTCGACGGCCACGATGCCGGGGACTGGGCGACGGCGTTGCGTTCGGTGCTCGCCGGTGACGCCGATCGGCTCAGCGCGGCCGCCGTGGCGCACGCGGCGACCTTCTCCTGGGCACACACCGTCGACGGGCTGATGGACAGCTACGGCCGCGCCATCACCGACTACCGGTCCCGGCATCCCCGATCGGCGGCGCCGACCCGGCGGACCGGCCGTCGTTTCGCGCTGCGCCGGGGGGTGCGAGCATGAGTGTCACCCGCATCATCGAGGAGACGCTGGCCGCCAACGACCTGGAATACACCCAGCACAAAGGCGTCAAGGGCGGTCTGCCCGGGCTCGTGGTGGCCCTGCCGGGGGAGCGCAGGCTCAAGACCAACACCATCCTGAGCGTCGGCGAGCATTCGGTGCGGGTGGAGGCCTTCGTCTGCCGCCGTCCCGACGAGAACTTCGAGTCTGTCTACAAGTTCCTGCTCAAGCGCAACCGCAGGCTCTACGGGGTGGCCTACACGCTGGACAACCTCGGCGACATCTACCTGGTGGGCTGGATGGCCAACAGTTCGGTGACCGCCGACGAGATCGACCGCGTGCTCGGACAGGTGCTCGAGGCCGTCGACAGTGATTTCAACACCCTGCTGGAGTTGGGCTTCCGATCGTCCATCCAGAAGGAATGGGAGTGGCGGGTGGCCCGCGGCGAATCCCTGAAGAACCTCGAAGCTTTCGAGCACCTCATCGAGGACTGAACGGTCATGGCAAGATTCCAGTCATGCCGACCTTGATCCTGCTGCGCCACGGCGAGAGCGACTGGAACCAGAAGAACCTGTTCACCGGGTGGGTCGATGTCGACCTCACCGACAAGGGCCGGGCCGAGGCGGTGCGCGGCGGCAAGCTGCTCGCCGAACAGGGCGTGCTGCCCGACGTGCTCTACACCTCGCTGCTGCGGCGCGCCATCACCACCGCCAACCTGGCCCTGGACGCGGCCGACCGGCACTGGATCCCGGTGCACCGGGACTGGCGGCTCAACGAGCGGCACTACGGCGCGCTGCAGGGCCTGGACAAGGCCGCCACCAAGGAGAAGTACGGCGAAGAGCAGTTCATGGCGTGGCGGCGCAGCTATGACACCCCGCCGCCGCCGATCGAGAAGGGCAGCGAGTTCAGCCAGGACGCCGACCCGCGGTACGCCGGCATCCCGGGCGGGGCCCCGCTGACCGAATGCCTCGCCGATGTCGTCGAGCGTTTCGTGCCGTACTTCGAGCAGGCCATCGTGCCCGACCTCAAGGCCGGTAAGACGGTGCTGATCGCGGCGCACGGCAACTCGCTGCGCGCCCTGGTGAAGTATCTGGACGGAATGTCCGACGCCGATATCGTGGGCCTGAACATCCCGACCGGCATCCCGCTGCTGTACGAGCTGGACGAAAACCTCAAGCCCACGGTGGCCGGCGGGAAGTACCTGGATCCCGAGGCTGCCGCCGCCGGGGCCGCGGCCGTCGCGGCGCAGGGCGCCAAGTAGCGCGCACCAGGTGAGCGTCAGGTAAACGGCCGCCGAATACTGGTCTTTCTGCGTGTGACTTGTCCCGGTTTGGCCGCTTGCTGCTGGGATGTCGTTCACCTGATGCGTACGATTTTCGCGTGAGTGTCGGTTCCGCGCTGCTGTTGGCGGCAGCGCTGACTGTGCTCGCGCTCGGAATCGGTGTCGCCGTCGGCATGGTGGCGATGCGCAGGATCACCGCCCGCCGGACCGAGCGCGACATCGAAGAAGGCGGTGGGATCACCGTCTCCCAAATGCTCAGCCATATCGCCGCGATGTCCCCGATGGGGATCGTCGTCGTCGACACCTTCCGCGATGTCGTCTACATGAACGACCAGGCCATCGAACTCGGCCTGGTGCGTGACCGGCTGCTCGACGACCGCGCCTGGCAGGCGGTGCAGCGCTGCCTGGCCACCGGCGCCGATGTCGATATCGACCTGTCCCCGCGCAAACGCCAGAAGTCCGGCCGTTCGGGGCTTGCCGTTCGCGGCCACGTGCGATTGCTGGTGGAGGGCGCACATCAGTTCGCGGTGGTGTTCGTCGGAGATCAGTCCGAACAGGCCCGCATGGAGGCCACCCGCCGAGATTTCGTCGCCAACGTCAGCCACGAGCTCAAGACCCCGGTCGGGGCCATGGGTGTGCTCGCCGAGGCCATGATGGCCTCCACCGAGGATCCCGATACCGTGCGCCGGTTCGCCGAGAAGATAATCATCGAATCGGTGCGGCTGGCCGACATGATCGGTGAGCTGATCGAACTGTCCCGGCTGCAGGGCGCCGAACCGCTGCCGGATCTGGAGAGCGTCGACGTCGACGATGTGGTCGCCGAGGCGGTCTCGCGCTACAAGGTGGCCGCCGACAGCGCGCACATCAAAATCACCACCGATGCGCCGACGGGTTTCCGGGTGCTCGGCGACGAGCGGCTGCTGGTCACCGCGATCGCCAACCTGGTGTCCAACGCCATCGCATACTCCCCGGACGGATCGGACGTTTCGATCAGCCGGCGTCGCCGCGGTGACGAGATCGAGATCGCGGTGACCGACCGCGGAATCGGTATCGCCCGCGCCGACCAGGAGCGGGTTTTCGAGCGGTTCTTCCGGGTCGACAAGGCGCGCTCACGCGCCACCGGCGGCACCGGTCTGGGGTTGGCGATCGTCAAGCATGTGGCGGCCAATCACAACGGATCGATTCGGTTGTGGAGTCAGCCGGGCACCGGTTCGACGTTCACCCTGTCGATTCCGGCGATACCCGAGGGCCGTTCGGCCGATGATGAAGAATAAGGAAGGCAGCACTCTGATGACCAGTGTCCTGATCGTGGAAGACTCCCCGGGAGCCCTTGTAGCGAAAGGCACGGCACTCTCATGACCAGTGTCCTGATCGTGGAAGATGAAGAGTCCCTTGCTGATCCGCTGGCATTCTTGTTGCGCAAGGAGGGGTTCGAGGCCACCGTCGTCTCCGACGGCCCCTCGGCACTGGCCGAGTTCGAGCGCGCTGGCGCCGATATCGTCCTGCTGGACCTCATGCTGCCCGGAATGAGCGGCACCGACGTCTGTAAGCAACTGCGGTCGCGGTCCAGCGTGCCGGTCATCATGGTGACCGCGCGGGACAGCGAGATCGACAAGGTCGTCGGCCTGGAACTCGGTGCCGACGACTACGTCACCAAGCCCTACTCGGCCCGTGAGTTGATCGCCCGCATCCGCGCGGTGCTGCGCCGTGGCGCGGACAACGACGATGCCGGTATCGCCGACGGTGTGCTGGAGGCCGGCCCGGTACGGATGGACGTCGAGCGCCATGTCGTCAGCGTCAACGGCGAGCAGATCACGTTGCCGCTCAAGGAGTTCGACCTGCTCGAGTATCTGATGCGCAACAGCGGACGGGTACTGACCCGGGGGCAGCTGATCGACCGGGTCTGGGGTGCCGATTATGTCGGCGACACCAAGACCCTGGACGTCCACGTCAAGCGACTGCGCTCGAAGATCGAGTCCGACCCCGCCAGCCCGGTGCACCTGGTGACCGTCCGTGGCCTCGGCTACAAGCTGGAGGGCTGAGCCGCTGCGACCGGTCCTACTCGGCGGCGCGGGTCGCCGGGTGCACGGCGATCAGCCCGAGCTGTCCTCGGCGCCGGCACATCGCGGCCAGCTCGGCGTAGGCCTTCTCGCCGAGCAGTTCGGTCAGTTCGGGAGCGTAGGACTGCCAGACCGGCTTGGCGCCGACATGGGCCGCCGGATCCCCGGTGCAGTACCAGTGCAGGTCGGCACCGCCCTCGCCCCAACCCCGCCGGTCGTATTCCGTGATGACGGTCTTGAGGATCTCCGAACCGTCCGGCCGGGTCACCCAGTCCTGGGTGCGGCGGATCGGTAACTGCCAGCAGACCTCGGGCTTCATCGTCAGCGGTTCGACACCCAATTTGAGCGCCTTGGAGTGCAGGGCGCAGCCGATCCCACCGGCGAAGCCCGGCCGATTGAGGAATATGCAGGCGCCCTTGTACTTTCGCGTCCGCTGGTTGGGTTTGCCGTCGTACTCGTCGTCTTCGAGATAGCCCTTGCGGCCCAGCCCCTTGCTGCGGAACTGCCAGTCCTCGTCGGTCAACTTCGTGACGGCATCGTCGAGCATGGCGCGGTCGTCGTCATCGGAGAGGAAGGCGCCGTGCGAGCAGCAGCCGTCGTCGGGGCGGCCCGCCACCGTGCCCTGGCAGGCGGGCGTGCCGAAAACGCATGTCCAGCGCGATAACAACCACGTCATGTCCGCACTGATCACGTGGTTGGAGTCCTCGGGGTCGTAGAACTCGACCCACTCGCGCGCGAAGTCGAGGTCGACTTCGCCACCCACTCCTCCGAGTTGCCTACCGCCGACGGGTGACGTCTTCACAGTTGTCAACGGTAAACCCACTAACCTTGGTCGCGTGCGATTGGGCGTGCTGGATGTGGGCAGCAATACGGTTCATCTGTTGGTCGTCGACGCCCGCCGTGGTGGACACCCGACACCGATGAGTTCCACCAAGGCCGCGCTGCGGTTGGCCGAGGCGATCGATTCGACCGGCAAACTGACCCGCAAGGGTGCGGACAAACTCGTCAGCACGGTCGACGAGTTCGCCAAGATCGCCACCAGTTCGGGATGTTCGGAGTTGATGGCCTTCGCCACCTCGGCGGTGCGTGATGCCACCAACTCCGAGGCGGTGCTTGCCAGGGTGCAGGCCGAGGCCGGGGTGTCGCTGCGCGTGCTCAGCGGTGTCGACGAGTCGCGACTGACGTTCCTGGCGGTGCGCCGGTGGTATGGCTGGAGTGCCGGGCGCATCATCAACATCGATATCGGCGGAGGCTCGTTGGAGTTGTCCAGCGGTGTCGACGAGGAGCCCGATGTGGCGCTGTCGCTGCCGCTGGGCGCGGGGCGGATGACCAGGGAGTGGCTGGCCGAGGACCCGCCGGGCCGCCGCCGGGTGGCGATGCTGCGCGACTGGCTGTCCACCGAGCTCTCCGAGGCGGGATCGGTGATCCAGTCGGCGGGCACACCCGACCTGGCGGTCGCCACATCCAAGACGTTCCGGTCGTTGGCGCGGCTCACCGGCGCGGCGCCGTCGGGGGCGGGGCCGCGGGTCAAGCGGACTCTGACGGCGAGCGGTCTGCGCCAGCTGATCGCTTTCATCTCTAGGATGACAACGGCCGACCGAGCCGAGTTGGAGGGGGTGAGTGCCGAGCGGGCGCCACAGATCGTGGCGGGGGCGCTGGTTGCCGAGGCGAGTATGAAGGCCTTGGGTGTCGAAACGGTGGAGATCTGTCCCTGGGCGTTGCGGGAGGGCCTGATCCTGCGCAAACTCGACAGTGAAGCCGACGGAACCGCCCTGGTCGAGACCATCCCAGCCACTCCCGAGGGCAAAAGACGATGACTGATACCAACAGCAACGCAGACAACACGTCGACGCGACCCATTTCCGTCGCCGAGCTGCTCGCCAAGAACGGGTCGATCGGCGCACCTGCGCCCGGTGGGCGTCGCCGTCGCCGCCGTGGCAATGCCGACGCGGTGACCGTCGCCGAGCTGACCGGGGAGATCCCGATCGTCTCGATGACCGACGAGCCCCCCGCCCCGGCGCCGCCTGTCGACGATCCGGTCCTCGACGAGCCGGAAGCCGAGGCTCCGACGGCCGAGGAGACCGCCGTCGACGCGCCCGTCCTCGACGAGCCGGAAGCCGAACCCCTCGGGGACTCGGAGGCCGAACCCGACGTCGAACCCGAGGCCGAACCAGAACCGGATGCCGACGAGACCGCCGCGGTCGACGTGGCGGCCACGGATTACGACGCGCACCTGCAGCAGCGCGAGGCCGAGCCCGAGCCGGTGGCCTTCCAACCCCGCCGCCGCGCGCACGGCTTCTCCCGGCGTGCCGTCGAAGCCGAGTCGACCGATACGGCGGCCGCAGAGGCGATGAGCCCGGACCCGCTGCTCGACGACGACGTCGACGGTAACGACCATGTCGACGGCGCGGCCGACCGGCTGTCCTATCTGAAGTCGCCCTCGGACACCCTGTTCGGCGGCGATTCCGTGGCCGACGAGGCGACCCGGCGCACCCGGACTCCGGGCCCGGAGGACATCGATCTGAAAAGCGGCGACCTTGATCGCAGCGATCTCGACGACACCGAGCTGCTGTTGGTCGGCGACACCGGCGAGCAGCACGAGGGCTCCGCTTTCATGCGCGGTCTGTGGGTCGTCGTGCAGAGTGTGCTGGCCGTCGCGCTCGGTGCCGGGTTGTTCATCGCCTTCGACCAGCTGTGGAAGTGGAACAACATCGTCGCGCTGGCCCTGTCGGTGCTGGTGATCCTCGGCCTGGTCGTGGGGGTGCGGGTGGTCCGCAAGACCGAGGACATCGCCAGCACGTTGATCGCCGTCGCGGTGGGTGCCATGGTCACCCTCGGCCCGCTGGCGTTGCTGCAATCCACCTGATGACGAGCTAGTGCGCCCCGCGATCAAGGTCGGGTTGTCGACGGCCTCGGTGTACCCGCTGCGCACGGAGGCGGCGTTCGAGCACGCCGCCCGCCTGGGCTACGACGGGGTCGAGCTGATGGTGTGGGCCGAGGCGGTCAGCCAGGACATCGACGCCATCGAGGCCATGTCGCAGCGGTACGGCATCCCGGTGCTCTCGGTGCACGCACCGTGCCTGCTGATCTCGCAGCGGGTCTGGGGCGCCAACCCGATCGCCAAGCTGGAGCGCAGCGTGCGCGCCGCCGAACAGCTCGGTGCCCAGACCGTCGTGGTGCACCCGCCGTTTCGCTGGCAGCGCCGGTACGCCGAGGGTTTCAGCGCGCAGGTCGCAGCCTTGGAGGCCGGCAGCGACGTGCTGGTCGCCGTGGAGAACATGTTCCCGTTCCGCGCCGACCGGTTCTGGGGCACCGGCAAACCGTCGATCGAGCGGATGCGTCGGCGCGGCGGCGATCCCGGCCCGGCGATCTCGGCGTTCGCACCGTCCTATGACCCGCTCGACGGTGGTCACGCGCACTACACGCTGGATCTCTCGCACAGCGCCACCGCAGGCACCGATGCGCTGGAGTTGGCGCGCCGGATGGGTGACGGCCTGGTGCACCTGCACCTCTGCGACGGCAGTGGGGCATCCACCGACGAACACCTCGTCCCGGGCCGCGGCAATCAGCCCGCCGCGCAGATCTGCAGGCAGCTGGCGACGTCGGATTTCACCGGGCACGTCATCCTGGAGGTCACCACCTCGGGGGCGCGCAACGCCGCCGAACGGGATGCGCTGTTGATCGAGTCCCTCCAATTCGCAAGGGAGCACCTGCTGCGATGAGTGTGTTGTTCAGCGATGCCATGCGGCTGGAAACCGCGGGCGACGGGGTCTATACCGGGGCTCTCAACGAGCACTGGACGATCGGGCCGAAGGTGCACGGCGGGGCGATGCTGGCGCTGTGCGCCAACGCCGCGCGCACCGAGATCGGTGTCCCGGGTGTCGAACCGATCGTGGTGTCGGGAAACTTCCTGTGGGCGCCGGACCCGGGGCCGCTGCAGGTGTTCACCGACGTGCGCAAGCGCGGTCGCCGGATCAGTCTGGTCGACGTCGAACTGCGCCAGGGGGAGCGCGTCGCCGTGCGCGCGGCCATCACCCTCGGCGTGCCGGAGGACGACACCGTCCCGCTGCTGTCGACGAACCCGGTGGTCCCGCTGATGACTCCGGAGCCGCCGCCCGGGCTGGAGCCCATCGGGCCCGGACATCCGATGGCCGATGTGGTGCACCTGGCCCACGGCTGCGATATCCGGCCGTCGCTGACCACCATGGCGCCGCGTTCCGACGGAGGCCCGCCGGTGATCGAGTACTGGGTGCGGCCGCGCGGTGCCGCCCCGGACGTCCTGTTCGCCCTGCTGTGCGGTGATGTGTCGGCCCCGGTGACCTTCGGCGTCAACCGCCTGGGTTGGGCGCCCACCGTCCAGCTGACGGCCTTCCTGCGGGCCGTCCCGGTCGACGGCTGGTTGCGGGTGCTGTGCACGACGACCCAGATCGGGCAGGAGTGGTTCGACGAGGACCATGTCGTGGTCGACGCGAGCGGCCGGATCATCGTGCAGAGCCGTCAGCTCGCGTTGGTGCCCGCGTCCTGAGCGAACTCATGTCACGGTCCGTGACATGCTTTCCCGGTGGCGAGAATTGCGATCATCGGCGGAGGAAGTATCGGCGAGGCCCTGCTCTCTGGGTTGTTGAGGGCGGGCCGTCAGGTCAAGGATCTGGTGGTTGCCGAGAAGCATCCCGATCGGGCCCGGCAGTTGTCGGAAACGCATCAGGTGTTGGTGACCTCGGTGGCCGACGCCGTCGAGAATGCGTCCTACGTGATCGTGGCGGTCAAGCCCGGTGATGTCTCCGCGGTGACAGCGGAGATCGCCGAGGCGGTCGCCAAGGCCGACAACGACAGCGACGAGACGGTCTTCGTCAGCGTCGCCGCGGGCGTCAGCACGATCTTCTTCGAGAACAAGCTGCCCGCGGGCTCTCCGGTGGTGCGGGTGATGCCGAATGCGCCGATGGTGGTCGGCGGTGGTGTCAGCGCGGTGGCGGCAGGCAGGTTCGCCACCCCGGAGCAGCTCAAGGAGGTCGCCGCGATCTTCGACACCGTCGGCGATGTGCTGACCGTGACCGAGACGCAGATGGACGCGGTCACCGCGGTGTCGGGTTCGGGCCCGGCGTACTTCTTCCTGATGGTGGAGGCGCTCGTCGACGCAGGTGTGGCGGCCGGGTTGTCACGCGAGGTGTCCACCGAGCTCGTGGTGCACACCATGGCGGGGTCGGCGGCCATGCTGCTGGACCGCCGGGATTCGGCACCGAATGGCGTAATGGACACCTCTGCGACCGCGCTGCGGGCTATCGTGACCTCACCGGGTGGTACCACCGCGGCTGGTCTGCGAGAACTCGAGCGCGGTGGCCTGCGCAGTGCCGTGGCAGATGCCGTGCAAGCGGCCAAAACACGCTCTGAGCAGCTAGGAATTACATCAGAGTAGTTCACCAATTTCGGACTGATTAGCCCACACCCGTCGCAATAACCCCAGTGGCCACGCTATTCTCCTCGTGTATGCACGCGTACGTGCCAGCGGTGGGGAAGCCGCTGGCCCGGCCGTGCCTTATGGATTGGGTTGCGATGACGTCAATGAACGGGCCATCGGCGCGGGATTCCGCTGGCGACGGCCAGCCGAAGGCTCAATTTCTCACCGTCGCAGAGGTCGCCAGCTTGATGCGGGTCAGCAAGATGACCGTGTACCGCCTGGTGCACAACGGTGAACTGCCTGCGGTACGGGTGGGTCGCTCGTTCCGCGTACACGCCAAGGCGGTGCACGACCTCTTGGAGACCTCGTACTTCGACGCCGGCTGATTAGTTCCGGGCCGGGGCACCCGGGTAAGGTGACCCGGTCAGTTCACACATCGGTAGGTAGCGGAGTTCATGGGTTCAGTAATCAAGAAGCGGCGTAAGCGCATGTCGAAGAAGAAGCACCGTAAGCTGCTTCGTCGCACCCGGGTCCAGCGCAGAAAACTCGGTAAGTAGCTTTCGGCTTCGGCCGCTAGGCTGGCCCGATGGATGAGCTTGGTTCCGAACCTAAAGTCGTCCTGGTCACCGGGGCCTGCCGTTTTCTCGGCGGGTACCTGACTGCACGCCTGGCGCAGAACCCCGCGATCGACCATGTCATCGCGGTGGATGCGATAGCACCGAGCAAGGATCTGTTGCGGCGGATGGGGCGCGCCGAATTCGTGCGCGCCGACATCCGCAACCCCTTCATCGCCAAGGTCATCCGCAACGGCAACGTCGACACCGTCGTCCACGCCGCGGCGGCCTCCTACGCGCCGCGCGCCGGTGGACGGGCCACCCTCAAAGAGCTCAACGTGATGGGTGCCATCCAGCTGTTCGCGGCCGCGCAGAAGGCGCCGTCGGTGCGCCGCGTCGTGCTCAAGTCCACCTCCGAGGTGTACGGGTCCAGTTCGCGCGATCCGGTGCGGTTCACCGAGGACGGCAGTGCGCGCCGGCCGCCGACCGATGGTTTCGCACGCGACAGCATCGACATCGAGGGTTATGCCCGGGGGCTGGCCCGTCGACGCCCGGATATCGCGGTGACGATCCTGCGGTTGGCCAACATGATCGGCCCCGCGATGGACACCGCGCTCTCGCGCTTCCTGGCAGGGCCGGTCGTGCCCACGGTGCTGGGCCGTGATGCCCGGCTGCAGCTGCTGCACGAACAGGATGCGCTCGGCGCGCTGGAACGGGCCACCGTCGCGGGCAGGCCCGGCACCTTCAACGTCGGCGCCGACGGCATCATCATGATGAGTCAGGCGATCCGCCGTTCCGGCCGGGTCGCGCTGCCGGTGCCGCGTTCGGCGCTGGCCGTCGTCGACTCACTGCGTCGCGCCACCCGCTACACCGAGCTCGACCGTGAGCAGCTGAACTATGTGAGCTTCGGCCGGGTGATGGATACCGCCAGGATGCGAAACGACCTAGGCTATATCCCGAAGTGGACCACCGCGGAGGCATTCGACGATTACGTGCGGGGACGTGGTCTGACGCCGATCATCGACCCGAACTGGGTACGCTCTGTGGAAGGCCGGGCGGTGGCGCTGGCGCAACGCTGCGGCGGCTTGGGGACGACGTGACGTCGGGTTGGGGAGAGGTTGTCCGGTGGCGGGTGAATCAAAAGCGAAAGTGATTCCGCTGCGCGCGAATTCGGGTCGTTCGACCGCTGCGCGCCGCGCCGCTCAGCGTGCCGACGGTGCGCGCAGGCATCCCTCCCTGCTGTCGGACTCCGACGAACGCGCCTCCGCCGAGGAGATCGCCGCCGTCGTCCGCGAGATCGACGAGCATCGCAACAACGGCGCGGCTGCCGCCCCCGAGGACGTCCCCAACGAGCTGTCGAAGGCCATCTCCGCGATCGCCGATTTCGCCACCCGCCGGATGACCGGTGACTACACCGTCGACGAGTTCGGGTTCGATCCGCACCTCAATGACAACGTCGTATTACCGCTGCTGCGTGGACTTTTCAGGAATTGGTTCCGCGTCGAGGTCAGCGGTATCGAGAACCTGCCGCTGGACGGAGCGGCACTGGTGGTGGCCAATCATGCCGGCGTGCTGCCCTTCGACGGACTGATGGCGTCGGTGGCGGTGCACGATCACCATCCGCGCCAGCGGGCATTGCGGTTGCTGGCGGCCGATCTCGTCTTCGACATGCCCGTGGTGGGTCAGGCGGCCCGCAAGGCCGGCCACACGGTGGCATGCAGCTCCGATGCGCACCGGTTGCTCGCGGCCGGTGAACTCACCGCGGTATTCCCCGAGGGGTTCAAGGGGCTGGGTAAACCCTTCAAGGACCGCTACAAGCTGCAGCGGTTCGGTCGCGGCGGTTTCGTCTCGGCCGCGCTGCGCGCGCAGGTGCCCATCGTCCCGTGCTCGATCGTCGGCTCCGAGGAGATCTACCCCAAGATCGGTGACATCACGTTGCTGGCGCGGCTGCTGGGGCTGCCCTACTTCCCGGTCACGCCGCTGTTCCCGCTGGCCGGTCCGCTGGGTTTGGTGCCATTGCCGTCGAAGTGGCACATCAAGTTCGGCGAGCCGATCTCCACCGACGGCTATGACGAGGGTGCGGCGGATGACCCCATGATCACCTTCGAGCTGACCGACCACGTCCGCGAGACCATCCAGCACACGCTGTATCAGCTGCTGGCGAATCGCCGGAACACCTTCCTGGGCTGAGTAGTTCTCTGCGGCGAGATCGACGTTTCTGCGGTCGCGGACGTCGTCAGAGCGCAAAAACGTCGATCTCACTAAATCGATGGAGCCGTTCAGGCAGCCGCTGCGTCTGATTGAGCATGCGCATCCCATTCGTCGGCGCCGAAGCCGTCGCTTCAGGTGAGTTGACGCCGTTCGCTTTGCGACGCCGGTATCGGCCGATTTACCGGGGGATCTATGTCCCCGCTGAGCATGAGGTGTCGCTGCGCGATCGCATCGTCGGAATCGGATTGGCAGCACCCGACGCCGTCATCGCCGGCGTAGCCGCATCGGCACTCTACGGCGCGAAGTGGGTCGACGCCGATGAGCCCATCGAGGTGGTCATGGGTGGGCGCCGTACCCAGCAGGGGTTGATCGTGCGCAACGACACCCTGCAACCGGATGAGATCGCGACGATCTCGGGAGTCCGGGTCACCACACCGGCACGGACCGCCTTCGACCTGGCGAGGTATCACCCGCGTGATTGGGCAGTGGCTCGCCTGGATGCGCTTGCTCGGGCGCGACGATTCTCGGTCGAGCAGGTCGCGACGATCGCAGAGCGGCATCCGCGGGCGCGGGGGGTGACGCGGCTACGGACGACTCTGCCGTTCGTCGACGGCGGAGCGGAGTCCCCGAAGGAGACATGGTTGCGATTGCTCTTCATCGATGCCGGACTGCCCAGACCCACAACCCAGTTTGTGGTGTACGACGAGGAAGGCCGCTATGTCCGGCGAATCGACATGTGCTGGACGGAGTTCAAGGTCGGCGCTGAATACGACGGACAGCAGCATCTGACGAGCCGGTACGACTATGTGAACGATGTGAAGATCGGGCGGGTGCTGCGCCGGTTGGACTGGCGTATCCAGCACGTCATCAAGGAGGACCGGCCGGCCGAGATCATCTCCGAGGCTCGGACGACTCTCCTGTCGCGGGGGTGGCGCCCGTGAGATCGACGTAGTTGTCGTCGCAGGCTTCCTGAGACCACAAAAATGTCGATCTCAACTCACAACTAGCTGTTCTGGTTGGCGACCATTCGCGCGATCGAGGCATCACGCGCGGCGGCGATCTGGGCGGTGACCTCGTCGGCCTCGCCTTCGTGCTCGGCCTCACCGAGGATCGTGATGACGCTGGTGAGCACCGGGTTGCCGTCGTCGTCGGTGACCTCGGCGCGGACCTCGGTGAGGATGGCGCCGTGCGATTCGATGACCGAATCGAGGTACGAGTCGAACCACAGCTTGTCGCCGGCCTTGATCGGGCGGTGGAAGACCAGCTTCTGATCACGGTGCAGCACCCGCTCCAGGTTCACCGGCACATCGAACTGGTTGAAGATCTCCAGCTGCACCCGGCGCCCGGCGACAGCGATGAACGTCAGCGACGCCACGAGGCTGTCATGACCGTTCTCGGCGGCACCTTCCTCGCTGTGGTGGGCGGGGTGCTCATCCTTCACCGCGGTGGCGAACTCACGGATCTTCTCGCGGCCGACCTCGAAATAGTCGGGGTACCGGTAGTGGGTTCCCACGATCTCTTCGGCAATGCCCATGGCGGGTCAGCCTACCGTGCGGCGGCTCAGTGACCGGCGTCGCGGCGAGAGGCCACCGCGGCCAGGGCCCCGCCGACCGCACCGAGGGCCAATGCCGAGGGCACTCCGATGCGAGCCGCCTTGCGTGCGGTGCGGAAGTCGCGGATCTCCCAGCCGCGTTCGCGGGCCACATCGCGCAGCGCCGCGTCGGGATTGATCGCGACGGCGGTGCCGACCAGCGACAGCATCGGCACGTCGTTGAAGCTGTCCGAATAAGCGGTGCATCGACGCAGGTTGAGGCCCTCGCGGATGGCCAAGGAGCGGACCGCATGGGCCTTGCCCGCGCCATGCAGAATGTCCCCGACGAGCCGGCCGGTGAACACACCGTCGACGGATTCGGCGATGGTGCCCAGCGCCCCGGTCAGGCCGAGGCGGCGGGCGATCGTGTCGGCGAGCTCATAGGGCGTCGCGGTCACCAACCACACCTGCTGGCCGGCATCGAGGTGCATCTGGGCCAGCGCACGGGTACCCGGCCAGATCCGGTCGGCGATGATCTCGTCGTAGATCTGTTCACCGAGCTCGACCAGTTCGGCGGTGGAGCGGCCCTCGATGAACGCCAGCGCCTTCTGCTTGCCCTCGGCGACGTCGTCGCTGTTCTCCTTGCCGGTGAACTGGAACTTGGCCTGCGCGTAGATGATCCCGGCGATATCGCGGTAGGTGAAGTACTTGCGCGCGGCCAGCCCACGGGCGAAGTGCACCAGCGACGATCCGTGCACCAGGGTGTTGTCGACGTCGAAGAACGCCGCCGCGGTCAGGTCCGGCGGTGGCGGCGGAGGCGTGTCGGACACCGTTCAACATTAAGTCACCGGGGGCCGATACTGGTTGCGTGGACCATCAGGTGTTGTTGCTCACACGTGCCGGATGCGGCCTGTGCGCGACGGCGGCCGCGACGCTGGACGCGCTGGCCGCCGAATTGGGCATGCGCTGGGAGTCGGTGGATGTCGACATCGCCGCCGAGGGGGGTCAGCCCGCGTTACGCGCCGAGTACGGCGATCGGCTGCCGGTCGTGCTTCTCGACGGTGTCGAACACAGCTACTGGGAGGTCGACGAAGCGCAGTTACGAAAAGATCTCAGCTAATTTGGTCGCTGCGCTGGTAAAGGCTACTTTGGACCGTGGCCTAGGGCGAGCGACGGGAAGAATCTGGGTGATGATGCCGTGAGCGTACTGCTATTCGGAGTGTCGCACCGCAGTGCGCCGGTTTCCGTTCTGGAGCAGCTCAGTACCGACGAGGCCGACCAGGCCAAGATCGTCGACCAGCTCCTGCAGTCGTCGTTGGTGACCGAGGCCATGGTGCTCTCCACCTGCAACCGGGTGGAGATCTATGCGGTCGTCGACGCCTTCCACGGTGGCCTGTCCGTCATCGGCCAGGTGCTCTCCGAATGCTCCGGTATGGGCCTGAACGACCTCACCAAATATGCCTACGTGCGCTACGCCGAGGCCGCCGTCGAACATCTCTTCTCGGTGACCAGCGGGATGGATTCGCTGGTGGTCGGTGAGCAGCAGGTGCTCGGGCAGGTGCGCCGCGCCTACGCCGCCGCCGAGGCCAATCACAGCGTCGGCCGCACCCTGCACGAGCTGGCCCAGCGTGCCCTGTCCGTCGGTAAGCGGGTGCACACCGAGACCGGTATCGACTCGGCAGGCGCCTCGGTGGTCTCGGTGTCGCTGGAGATGGCCGATCGGCGCATCGGTGGCCTGGCGGGCCGCCGGGCCGTGGTCGTCGGCGCCGGCGCGATGGGTGCCCTGGCCGCCAAACACCTGGTCCGGGCCGGTGTCGAGCGCATCGACGTCGTCAACCGATCGCTGCCGCGTGCCCGCAGGCTGTCCCAGAACATCACCGATCTCGGCGTGGCATCGCATCCGTATCTGCTCGACGATGTCGCCGCGGTCCTGGCCGCCGCCGATGTCGTGGTCAGCAGCACCGGCGCCGTCCGCCCGGTCATGACGCTCGCCGATGTGCACCTCGCGTTGGCCGCCCGTGATGACGATGATCGTCCGCTGGTGATGTGCGATCTGGGCATGCCGCGCGATATCGACATCGCGGTCAACGGGCTGCCCGGCGTCCACGTCATCGACATGGAGCGCATCCAGCGCGAACCGCGGGCCCGCGCGGCGACCTCGGATGCCGAGGCCGCACGCACCATCGTCGCCAATGAGGTCGCCAATTATCTGGCCGGCCAGCGGATGGCCGAGGTCACCCCGACGGTCACCGCGCTGCGCCAGCGCGCCGCCGACGTCGTCGAGGCCGAACTGCTGCGCCTGGACAACCGGCTGCCGGGGCTGGATTCCACGCATCGTGACGAGGTCGCCCGCACTGTCCGCAGGGTCGTCGACAAGCTTCTGCACGCGCCGACCGTGCGGGTCAAGCAGCTCGCCGGGGCGCCCGGTGGGGACAGCTACGCCGAGGCGCTGCGCGAGTTGTTCGAACTCGACCCGCAGGCCGTCGACGCCGTAGCCGGCGGCGAATTGCCGTTGCTCGCATCAGATACCGATACTCAGTGATCCGAATCGGCACCAGGGGCAGCCTGCTGGCCACCACCCAGGCCGGCTTCGTCCGCGACGCGTTGATCGCCAACGGGCACGAGGCCGAACTGGTCATCATCTCCACCGAGGGCGACCGCAATCAGGGCCCGATCGCCGATATCGGCGTCGGGGTGTTCACCGCGGCCCTGCGCGAGGCGCTGGCCGACGGCGAGGTGGACGCCTGCGTGCACTCCTACAAGGATCTCCCGACCGCCCGTGACGAACGGTTCACCATCGCCGCCGTTCCGCCCCGTGAGGACTCCCGGGACGCGCTGGTGGCGCGTGACGGACTGGTGCTCGGCGAGCTCCCGGCGGGCTCGGTGATCGGTACCTCGAGCCCGCGGCGGGCCGCGCAGCTTAAAGCACTGGGTCTCGGTTTGGAAATCCGCCCCCTACGAGGCAACCTAGACACCAGGTTGAACAGGGTAAGCAGCGGTGATCTCGACGGCGTCGTCGTCGCCCGAGCGGGCCTCGCCCGCATCGGACGGCTGGACGTTGTCACCGAGGCTCTGGAACCGGTGCAGATGTTGCCGGCACCGGCTCAGGGGGCGCTCGCGGTCGAATGCCGTGCCGCAGATTCCGACCTCGTCGCGACACTGGCGGAGTTGGAAGACGCCGACACGCGCGCCGCGGTCATCGCTGAACGTGTCCTGCTCGCCGAACTGGAGGCGGGTTGCTCCGCACCGGTGGGTGCCATCGCTGAGGTGGTCGAGTCCATCGATGAGGACGGCCGCGTCTTCGAAGAGCTGTCGCTGCGCGCATGCGTGGCGGCGCTGGACGGATCCGACGTGATCCGTGCGTCCGGCATCGGGACTCCCGAGCGGGCACGAGAGCTGGGGCTCTCGGTGGCCGCGGAGCTGTTCGAACTGGGCGCACGCGACGTGTTGGCAGACGCTGGGAGTGACAGATGACTGGGCACGCAGGTAACCGGGGCCGCAAGATTCGGCCCGGCCGCATCACATTCGTGGGCTCCGGCCCAGGTGATCCGGGCCTGCTGACAACGCGTGCGCGGACCGTGCTCGCCAATGCGGCGACGGTGTTCACCGATCCCGATGTGCCCGAGTCGGTGCTGGCGCTGGTCGGTTCCGAACTGCCGCCGACCTCGGGCCCCGAGCCCGCCGCCACCGAGACGCCCGACGGTGAGACCGTCGCCGCCGTGGTGCCGGGTGGTCCCGATGTGCGACCAGCCCTCGGCGATCCCGCCGAGGTCGCCAAGACGCTGGCCGCCGAGGCGCGTAACGGTCTCGACGTCGTCCGGCTGGTCGCCGGTGACCCGCTGTCGGTGGACGCGGTGATCGCCGAGGTCAATGCGCTGGCACGGACCCAGCTGAACTTCGAGATCGTGCCGGGCCTGCCGGATACCACCGCAGTGCCGACCTATGCCGGTCTGCCGCTGGGCTCGTCGCACACGGTCGCCGATGTGCGTGACCCGAACGTCGACTGGGCTGCGCTGGCCGCCGCCCCCGGACCGCTGATCCTGCACGCGACCGCCGGCCACCTGGCCGACGCCGCCCGCACGCTGGTCGAGTACGGCCTCGCCGAGAACACGCCGGCCGTCATCACCGCGCACGGCACCACCTGCCAGCAGCATTCGGTGGAGACCACGCTGGTCGGCCTCGGCGACAAGGCCATCCTGAACGCGGCCGAGCCCTCCGGTGGCACACCGGGCCCGCTGTCGGGTCCGCTGGTCGTCACGATCGGCAAGACGGTCGCCAACCGCGCGAAGCTGAACTGGTGGGAGAGCCGGGCGCTCTACGGCTGGACCGTGCTGGTGCCGCGCACCAAGGATCAGGCCGGCGAGATGAGTGACCGGCTGGTCACCCACGGCGCACTGCCGGTCGAGGTGCCCACCATCGCCGTCGAGCCGCCGCGTAGCCCGGCCCAGATGGAAAGGGCCGTCAAGGGTTTGGTGGACGGCCGGTTCCAGTGGGTGGTGTTCACCTCCACCAACGCCGTGCGTGCCGTATGGGAGAAGTTCAACGAGTTCGGCCTGGACGCCCGCGCGTTCTCGGGTGTGAAGATCGCCTGTGTCGGCCAGGCCACCGCCGATCGGGTGCGTGCCTTCGGTATCAACCCCGAGCTGGTGCCCGCCGGTGAGCAGTCCTCGCTGGGCCTGCTCGACGAGTTCCCGCCGTATGACGAGATCTTCGACCCGGTGAACCGGGTGCTGCTGCCGCGCGCCGACATCGCCACCGAGACGCTGGCCGAGGGTCTGCGTGAACGCGGTTGGGAGATCGAGGATGTCACGGCCTATCGCACCGTCCGTGCGGCCCCGCCGCCGGCGCACACCCGCGAGATGATCAAGACCGGCGGGTTCGACGCGGTCTGCTTCACCTCCAGCTCGACGGTCCGCAATCTGGTCGGCATCGCGGGTAAACCTCACGCGCGCACCATCGTTGCCTGTATCGGTCCCAAGACCGCCGAGACGGCAGTCGAATTCGGCCTGCGCGTCGATGTGCAGCCGGAGACGGCCGCGGTCGGTCCGCTGGTTGAGGCGCTCGCCGAGCATGCCGCCCGGCTGCGCGCTGAGGGTGCGCTGCCTCCGCCGCGCAAGAAGAGCCGCCGCCGGTAAATGGGTTTCCCCAGACATCGTCCCCGTCGGCTGCGTTCCACGCCGGCGATGCGCAGGCTGGTCGCACAGACGACGCTGGAACCCCGGCACCTGGTGTTGCCGATGTTCGTCGCCGACGGGCTGACCGAGCCGCGGCCGATCAGCTCGATGCCGGGAGTCGTTCAGCACAGCCGTGATTCGTTGCGCCGCGCGGCTGCCGATGCGGTGGCCGCCGGGGTAGGCGGACTGATGTTGTTCGGGGTTCCGCAGGCGCAGGACAAGGATGCCTCCGGCAGCGTCGGGCTCGATCCCGACGGTGTGCTCAATGCCGCGTTGCGTGACCTGACCGCCGACCTCGGCGATGCCACCGTCCTGATGGCCGACACCTGCCTCGACGAGTTCACCGATCACGGTCATTGTGGTGTGCTCGACGCGCACGGGCGCGTCGACAACGATGCAACCAACGAGCAGTATGTGAAACTCGCTGTTGCGCAGGCGCATTCCGGTGCGCACGTGGTTGGGCCGAGCGGCATGATGGACGGCCAGGTCGCCGCGATCCGTGACGGCCTGGACGAGGCGGGGCACGAGGATGTCGCGATCCTCGCGTATGCGGCGAAGTTCGCCTCGGCGTTCTACGGCCCGTTCCGGGAAGCGGTGGATTCCAGCCTGTCCGGGGATCGGCGCACCTACCAACAGGATCCGGGTAATGCACGCGAGGCCGTGCACGAGATCACGTTGGACATCGACGAGGGTGCCGACATGGTGATGGTCAAGCCCGCCATGAGCTATCTCGATGTGGTGGCCGCGGCCGCGGAGATCTCACCGGTGCCCGTCGCGGCCTATCAGATCTCGGGGGAGTACTCGATGATCAGTGCCGCCGCGGCCAACGGCTGGATCGATCTGCGGGCCTCCGCACTGGAATCGCTGACCAGCATCCGCCGGGCTGGCGCCGATATCGTGCTCACCTACTGGGCGGCCG
The DNA here is from genome assembly GCF_000416385.1 of Mycobacterium sp. VKM Ac-1816D. Taxonomy (NCBI): domain Bacteria; kingdom Bacillati; phylum Actinomycetota; class Actinomycetes; order Mycobacteriales; family Mycobacteriaceae; genus Mycobacterium; species Mycobacterium sp. VKM Ac-1816D. The sequence continues at coordinate 1,921 of NZ_AOHQ01000132.1, read as the reverse complement.
AGGCTGCCGGCTGGTTGAAGTGACCGAGCCTGCGCCTGCCGAGAACGTCCGACCGGAAGACGTGGACACCGGCGTCGGGCTGTGGGCGGCCGCGCTGATCCTGATGGTGCTGGGCTACCTGATCGATCTGTTCACCGCGCCGATCGACGTGGCCTGGTACATCTACGCGGCATCGGTGCTGTTCGTCATCGTGGTCGCCGCGGTGGTCGCCGCCTTCACCTGGCTGCTGCGCTTCGGCTACCGCTGGCCGCGCACGCTGTTGACCGCGGGTGGGCTGACCGCGGTGGTCTACACGGTGACCAGTCTGTTCACCGTCGACCGCAGTGCCGCCGTCGCCGCCTTCGGGTACGCAGCATGCACCATCCTGGGGTCGGTGCTGATTTTGGGCGGGGTGGTGCTGCTGCACCGCAAGGACGCTCACGAATACCTCACCCGCTAGGCTGCCGGGATCATGACCGCACCCTCGTCACCCGCACGTCCCGGCATCGTCAACATCGCATTCTGGTCGGTTCTGGTGGGCTCGGTGTTGTTGCTGTCGGGTGGGTTGCTGGGCCTGAGCGTGGCGGTCAGTGCCGATGACGCGGTGTTCGGCAAGGATGTCTCCCCGGAGACGGTGCAGAATCTGCGGATCCTGCTCGGCGGGCTCAGCGTGTTGTGGGCCGTGGTCGGGATGGCGCTGAGCTTCCTGGCCGGGCGCGCTCGCAACGGCGATCTGCGGTTCCGTCGGTCGGTGGTGGTGATGGCCGTGGCGGTCGTGGTGATGGTGTTCCTGTTGACGCTGCTGGCTCCGTTCACCATCACGCTGCCCACGTTGTTCGGGGTGGTCCCGGTGGCCATCGGTGCCACCCTGTTCATGCGGCCGGCGGCCACGGACTGGTTTCTGGACATGCAATGACCGAGGACGAACCGATCGACCAGGATCTGACCGAGGCACCTGCCGAGCAGGTGCTCTTCCACGAGCCCGGCGGTACCTGGTGGTGGCTGTTGGCCGGCCCGATCGCCGGGCTGGCGATGGCGTTGATCCAGGTGTCCGGTGGTGCCGGATGGGGGCTGGGTGTTCCCGCGGTGTTCTGCATCCTGATCAGTGGTTTCCTTGCGATCCAGATCAAGGCAGCCCGTATCCACACCTCGGTGGAGCTGACGCCGACGACGTTGCGTCAGGGCACCGAGCGGATACCGATCGCCGATATCGTTCAGATCTATCCGGAGCTCAAGCGTGGCGAGAGCGAGAAGTGGCAGACCTACCGCGCCTTCGGTGAGCTCAGTGGGATTCCGCGCGGTCGAACCGGTATCGGTATCAAGTTGACCGATAAGCGGACGGGGCAGGCGTGGGCGCGTAAACACCGCACCCTCCGCACCGCCCTGGTCGGACTGGTCGAGGAGCAGATGCCGTGAGGCGCACCGCGATGATCCAACTGGGTGCTGCGGTGCTTGCCCTCGTCGGTTGCGTACTGAGCTGGTTGGCCTCGCGCTCGGACGCGGAGTTACCGCCGGTTCTGGAGGGTGAGCCGACGGTGGCCACGGTCATCTACTACCCGCCGCTGATCCTGCTGGCGCTGCTGCTCGCCACGGTCGCCGGTGTGCTGACGGTGCTGGGCATCGTCAGATTGCGGGCGTCGCGCGCCTAGAAGTCTGGTTGTCCGCGGGCGTTTTCGAGGGCGACAGCGGCTGCGTTGTGGGTGCGTTCGGCGCTGATGCGGTAGTCACGGTCGTGTTGTCGGGTGCGTTGGCGTCGCGGGATGGCCGGTTCGCGGTCGCGCTCATCGATGAGGGTGATGTGTCGTGTTCTTGGTATCGGGGTGTCGATGGTGTTGTGCGGGAACAGAATCGGCCCCAGTGGCATCGTCACGTATCGATGCCCGGACGGTGCGGTCCATTCGGTGGTGCCGTCGGGGTGGGCGGTGGGGGTCCAGCCGGTTTT